>NZ_CANLRP010000034.1 GCF_947493425.1 uncultured Microscilla sp.
GCAAAAAATAGCCTCGTCTCAAAACAAAACCTCTACCTCAAGAATGGTAATTTAATTTCTCACCATTCCTAAGTGAGGAGGAATGGTGAAAAACAAAAAAATCAATGACTTTGGAAACCATTGATTTTTTTGCTGGGTAGTAGTTGGTCTAGTCTTCGTTTTCTTCTATTTCATCGCTTTCAGCCTCGTTTTCGAGCACGTGGGCAAGCTTAGTACCCTTAAGCATATTGCTAAATACATGGGCTACGCTTTTACCTCCCAATATGGCAAGTGGAGACATAGATTGGGCTACTTTTTCGGCCAGGGCTTTGTCAGCAAAAGATTGTAACGCTGCAATGAGTTTAGGCGATACGGCTTCAGCCTTTTGTACTACAGCTTCTACATCAGCACGCAAAAGCTCCAACTCTTGTTGTAATTCTTTCTGGGCAATGTCCAGTAGTAAATCTTCTTCTTTTTGCTTTCGTTCCAGTTCTGCATCATTTATTTGAGTGAGCAGGCTTTGCTCTTCCAGGTTGGCTTCCAGGTTACGTCTTTTCGACTGAATTTCAGTATTGATGCGACTTAGTATCAGTTCCAGTTCTTTTTCGGCTTCTTTTTTCTCTAGTTCAAATTGTTTCTGCACAGTGACAGATTTAGTAGCTGAAATTTTTTGATTAATGTCTTCACTCTTTTGGGTGAATTCTAGTTTTCGCTTTTCAGCGTCTATGCGCAAAGTTTGTTTGACTACTTCTTGTTGGGCAGAAATGAGCAAATTTTCAATGCTAATATCGCTTAGGCGAATGTCAAGTACTTCGAGGTCATAGATGTGTACATTGTTTTCTTCAAACAACCTCCCTGGACGTTTATTGCTCTTACTTGAGGCGCCCAATACTCCATTTCGTAAGATATCAATGCCATTGCCGTAAAAATCCATAATTGTATGTTTTTTCACCAAATTGCGAATGAACGAACGCATATGGTCAGTTAAGAACTTGACGTAGTTTTGCACATTAAACCATTTCTCAGGATCGCCGGTAAAGTTTACTCTATAAGATAAAGTAATGCTTACCTGAGTAAAATCAGAAGATTCGGCTTTTACTATATCAGAGATTTTATTGTGCAAAGCGCGTAAATATACAGTGTCTATGGTGTTTTCGGTAGTTTTGGGAGTACCTGTAGAAAGTGTGATGGCTTCCAGACTTTCGTCATACTCCAATAAGTAAGTTTGAGGTCCTACAATAACCTTTCGTTGCCCAGTTTTACTCACCACCAAAATAGCGTAGCCTGTCCATAGATTAATGGTTACTGCGCCATCATACTTTGTGTCTAAGGTAATGGTACGAGGTGGGGTAAAAGTTTGGTCACGGGTAAACTCATCCCCGGCCATTTCTTTAGATACTTTTTCTTTCTTTTTTCGGCGAGGCTTTTCAGCAATTTCTTCATCAAGTGCTTCTGCTTCTACTGCTGCTGATGGCTCAGCCGATACCTCAAGATAACCCTCGGTAGATTTTCGTCTTTCAAGCTCACCTTTGAGGTGTTTGTTATACTCCAGTGCTTCGCTGTTGCCCGGAAACCACAATTTTACTTTTTTAGGATCAAGCACCCGTTTCACAAAAACGGCTTCGCGAGGATCGGGCAAAAACATAGCAGGTCCTTTTTTAAGCGATACTTTACCCGTTTTACGGTTGAGGTAATAACGTCCTTCACCCGCTGGGATAGCTATGGCATAATGCCTTTCTTTATTCCCATATTTTATAATGGCATGTTCAGGGCGAGGGTAATAAATCATTTGTTCTTTACCTGTAATAAATAATTCTTCTCCTTCTTTGTAGGCCTGCCCGTTTTCTTCATAAGGTGCAATCACTTTGATATACAAGCCGCTCATTTCGTTGAGCTCTATTGCCTTAAATTTACGTGAGCCATTTCGGTAGACAAACTCCTCGGTGGGTTGAGGAAAAACCACGGCAGGTCCTTGTATATAACGTTTATTGCCATCCTCATCCAGCAAAATACAATATTCTAATCGTTCTAATGTAACAGCTTCTCTCACATAGTTGCCATTGACATCACGCACTACTTCTATGCCAGTAGGAGGAATATAAAAAGAAACAGAGTCCCCTTTGATAATAAGCATTTTGCCCATAGTCAAGTCGGGCATATCTTCAATGTTGGTTACCTCAGCAGTTTCGCTTCCATCACTGTTTTCTTCTTCATCTTTGGGGTGTTCTGCTGAACTTTTGGTTTTTATCACTGCTTTTGCCCAGTTTTTATGGGCTTCGTCTTCGTCGTATACCCTTACAGCCAGGTATTGATTAGACCTGAGGTTGTGCCCCCTCAGTACTTTTACCATTTGCCCTGGCCAAAGCGCAAAATTGATAGGACCAGGAATGTTTACTTTACGTCCTACATTTAATGCAACCAAATTACTTACTGTACCATTTTTGGGTTGGGTGCCATCTTGAGGTGGGTTTTTCATGACCACATACCAGCCTTCAGGTGCAGTTGTAAAAGTCTGCAGAGATTTATCCAGGGTACAACGGTCAAATTTCTTGCTTTGAGCGTCAAATATCACAGGTTTATCAGTATTCGCCAAACTGGTTTTGTAGGGACCAACATATACGTTGATATTCCCTTTGGTTTGGTCAGAAATAAAAGCAAATTCATTGGGGGTGAGCACCAAGTCGCGCTCGCGGTTTGAGTCTGACATATTGTTTCGTCTTTTGATTGTTCGGTATCTGGTTTTTGAGCAGTTATATTTAGTATAATCAACACTGCTTTATAGTTGAATGAATTTACACAAAAATTTCACCTTTTTGAATAATGACCACACTATTTGTTATTTATTCACCAAAAAGCATAAGGCAGCAACTAACCCAAAGTAGTGGTAAAACAGGAAATTTTATATTGTAAATATTTGATAGAAAAATTACCCAAGTTTACCCACTTTGCAGGTGCTTAGGGGGGAGTTTTGAGACCTAAATCAAAACAACTAGAGTGAGTTTTGAACTTATCGCCTAAAATTTTCTATTTTCGCAGCATATTCTATCCTACATGTTGGAGAATGCATGTAGAGTAATTTATCATTGATAGTAGAAACCAAAGACTTATGTTTGAGTTTAAGAAAATTAACAATATGGTAGGTTGGGCTATTTTTGCCATTGCTACCATAGTTTATATGCTGACTGTTCAGCGAACAGCCAGTTATTGGGATTGCGGCGAATTTATTGCCTGTTCATATAAATTACAGGTTCCTCACCCGGCAGGAGCTCCTTTCTTTTTGTTGCTTGGGCGCATGTTTTCTTTCTTGGCTCTGGGCGATGTAACACAGGTAGCCTTTTGGATCAATACCATCTCAGCTTTAGCAAGTAGCTTTTCTATCCTGTTTTTGTTCTGGTCTATTACTATGCTAGGGCTTAAGCTTTTACCAGTTAAAAACGAGCAAGATTTATCTCCCAGCCAAATTATTATGTTAATGGGAGGAGGCGCTATAGGAGCATTGGTATATACTTTTTCCGATTCGTTTTGGTTTTCGGCAGTAGAAGCCGAAGTATATGCGATGTCCTCGTTTTTTACTGCCTTTGTTTTTTGGGCCATGCTTCGCTGGGAGCGTATAGACGACCCTCGTAGTTCTAACCGTTGGTTGATTTTAATTGCCTATATGATGGGCTTGTCTATTGGGGTACACTTGTTGAACCTGGTGGCAATTCCAGCCTTGGGTTTGGTATATTATTATAAACGTTACAATACCTACAACCTGCTAGGTATTGTGGCTGCATTGGCTGTAGGCGGTGGTTTGATTATATTGATTATGTACGGCATTATCCCTGGTTTACCTACCTTGGCGGGTAACCTTGAAATCACCTTTGTCAATAGTTTTGGTTTGCCTTTTGGATCAGGTATTTTGTTTTTTATGGTAGTACTATTGGGAGGCGTTACCTTTGGTGTGTACTACACGCAGAAAAAAGAAAAAGTATTGGCAAACACTGCCATGTTGTGCCTTACATTTGTTTTGTTTGGGTATGCGTCTTACGGCATTGTATTGATTAGAGCCAACTATAACCCTCCTATCAATGAAAACGACCCCAGCGATATTGTACGTTATGTATCTTATTTGAAACGTGAACAATACGGTGATCGGCCTTTGGTACATGGGCGCACTTTTATGTCTCAAATTACTAAGCAAGACAGAGGAGAGGCAAAATACCGCAAGGATGACAAAAGTAAGCGTTATGAGATTTATGATTATAAGATTAAAAATACTTATGACAATACGATGTGGTTTCCTCGCATGTACAGTAAACAGTCCAATCACCCCGACTTGTACCGTGAACGTACTGGTTTAGCTAAAGGACAAAAACCCAGAACTATACATAACCTGAAGTTTATGTTTTCTTATCAGTTGGGGCATATGTATTGGCGGTACTTTGGCTGGAACTTTATCGGACGAGAAAGCGACATTCAAGATGCTGGTGTAGCTACCTTTACCAGCCGTAGCGATTTGCCCGAAGGGATTGCTAAAAACAAAGCACATAACAAGTTTTATGGCATACCACTTATATTAGGATTATTGGGGGTATTATTTATGCTCATGCGTAACCAAAGGGTAGGGTTAGTTACTGGAATGTTATTTTTCCTTACTGGAATAGGCTTAGTACTTTACCTCAATTCGCCCCCGGTAGAGCCTCGCGAGCGCGATTATATATATGTAGGTTCCTTTTATGTGTTCGCCATTTGGGTAGGTTTTGGGGTCATGTTCATGGCAGAAGTCTTGCAAGGGGTGCTCAAAAAAGGATTGGCTGCACCAGTATTGGCAACTGCTATCTCGTTAGTTGCCCCTGTGATCATGGCTCAGCAAGGTTGGGATGACCACGATAGATCGCGCCAATATCAATCTATTGAGTCTGCCAAAAACCTTTTGAATTCGTGTGCCCCCAATGCTATTTTATTTACCGAAGGCGACAATGATACATTTCCGTTGTGGTATATACAAGAAGTAGAAGGCTTCCGTACCGATGTAAGGGTGTGTAACCTGAGTTTATTGGGTACTGCCTGGTATGCCCGCCAAATGACTCGTAAAACTTACGAATCGGAGGCTTTACCTATCACGTTGAAGCCTGAAAATTACCAGACTGGTACTAACGACTACCTTACTTATTGGGCGGCAAATCAGGGAAGTCGATTCAACGAGCGAGTAGCAAATGGCATGCTAAAACAAGGCTTAAACCTAAATAGCTACATTGGTTTGTTGAATAAACAAGATAAACGATTGTATCAATCAAGGGGGAATGATGGTATTTATACATACCCTTCTAAACTATTGGCTATTAATCAAAACAAGGCAGCTATTATCAAGCAAAAAGATTTTGTTCCTAAAGATTTACACGATAAGATTCCATCTGTAATGATTTGGAATATGGGTAAACAATACATTTATAAGCACCATTTGTTGATGTTGGATATTATTGCTACCAACGCCAAAAACGGCTGGAAGCGACCCATATATTTTACCAGTAATATTAGTGGTAATAATTCATTGAATCTTAAAGAGTTTATGCAGCTCGAAGGGTTGGCTTATCGCTTGTTGCCTGTACGTGTACCGGGAGCAAAAGATGGTTTTGTAAATGCTGAACTGATGTATAAAAACATGATGCCTGTAAAGCTGGGTGGCATAAGCGATGGTAAAAACAAGGGATTTTTCTATCGTGGACTAGATGACCCCAAGGCATACCATGATGAAAACGCAAGGCGCTTTCCTACTACTACCCGTTCTTCTTTCCGACGTCTGGTGCAGCAGTTGATCAAAGAGGGTAAAATGGATAAAGCTAAAAAAGCAGCTAAATTCTGTTTAGAGGCAATTACTGATGAAGCAATTCCTTACAGTATGTTCTTTACACCTTTTATCGATGAGTTGTTTAAGGTAGGTTTGGAAAAAGAAGCACTTGAAATGGCACGAACAATAGGGCAAAGGGTAGAGCAAAAACTCAACTATATTTATGATAATAATTTGAGAAAAAGGAACCCTAACTCGTTGCGTTATGCCATGTACAATCTTTACTCTTTAGTAAATGCTTTGCAAGGTCAAAAAGGGAAAGAAGCTCAAGCATTGCATAAAAAATATGACCAAGTTCAGAAGAACAATATGGGGCGATTTAGCAATGCCTTTGAATAAAAAATAATTACTATCAATGTATATAAAAAGCACCCTCATTTGAGGGTGCTTTTTTTGTAAAGGTCAAATTTATTTGACTACCTGTTTTTTATGACTCAAATACTGTAATTAAACATAAATATGCTGTAGTTTTGTTTAGTAAAACTAAAACCCTTAAAGTCTTGACCAATCAACAAATCTTTAATTTACTTAAGTTACACGCATCTTTGCTAGAGCTACATGGCGAAAATAACTTTAAAGTACGTTCGTATCACACCGCAGTTTTTAATATGGAGGCTTTGACTGAGCCTTTGTCTGACATGTCGCTCAAAGAGCTACAGGAGTTAGATGGAGTGGGCAAGGCTATAGCCACCAAAATAGACGACATCAATCAAACCAGCACCTTTAAGCAGTTGGAGGAATATCGAGCAAAAACCCCTGAAGGGTTGATAGATATGATGGGGATCGACGGATTGGGAATCAAGAAAATAAAGGTAATTTGGGAAGAGTTAGGCATTGAAGATATAGAGGCTTTGTTGCTGGCTTGCGAAACTGATCAACTTGCTCAGGTCAAAGGCTTTGGACAAAAAACCCAGGAAAACATTAAAAACTCGCTTTTGTTTCGCAAGGCTAATGCACAACGCTTGCATTATGCCCAAGCCGAGACATTGGCACAACAACTCAAGGATTATTTACAGGAAAAATCTCTTTCAGGTAAGTTTGAAGTAGTAGGGCAAATCAGACGTAAGCTCAATCTGGTAGACCAGGTACAGGTAATTGCTACTACCCCACAAGAAGAGTTATTTACAGCCTTGACAAACTGTGAGTTTTTGGAGCAAAATCTCAAAAATACAGGTTTGTATGCTTGGCGAGGTAAATTTGCCAATAGCCCACTTAGGGTAGAAGCTCGTTGGTGTACTGCCAATGAGTTTGCTGGAGAAGTATTTATTCATTCGGCTAGTCCTACACATCTGGAGTATGCCGAAGCTGGAATGCCCACATTATACCAAATAGCTCGCGAGCATAAACTCCCTACCGAAGAAGCTATTTATCAAAAAGCCAACCTTGCTTATGTGGTACCCGAAATGCGTGAAGGTGATTTTGAGCTGGCGCTTGCCAAAACAGGTAAGCTTCCTAAATTACTGGAAGTGAGCGATTTGAAAGGTATTCTACACGCCCACTCTACCTATAGTGATGGCAAAAATACTTTAGAAGAAATGGCGCTTGCAGTAAAAAATGCCGGGTATGAGTACTTAGGCATTACTGATCATTCTCAGTCGGCTTTTTATGCCAATGGTTTACCAGTGGGCAGAGTACTTGACCAGATCAAAGAAATAGATGCGCTGAACGAAAAACTGGCTCCTTTCAAAATATTTAAAGGAATGGAGTCGGACATTATAGCCGATGGTGGGCTTGATTATGACAATGATATTTTGGCCAAATTTGATTTTATCATTGCTTCTGTTCATTCAGGATTGAAAATGGCAGAAGAAAAAGCTACATCGAGATTAATCAAAGCTATAGAAAACCCTTATACTACGATGTTGGGGCACCCTACCGGGCGTTTATTATTAAGGCGTGAGGGCTACCCTGTAAATCACAAAAAAATAATAGATGCTTGTGCTGCAAACAATGTGAGCATTGAAATAAATGCCAGTCCTTGGCGATTAGATATAGACTGGCAATGGGTACACTATGCTATAGAGAAAGGTGTAAAATTAAGTATCAACCCTGATTCGCACGAGGTTGGCACCATTGATCATGTATATTATGGTGTGTGTGTAGGGCGAAAAGGTGGGTTAACAAAAGAAATGACGTTAAATACACTCGGAGTTGACACTTTAGGTAAATATTTTGCGGATCGAAAAAAACAAAAAGGGATTTAATGTTTTGTGTTGTACCAGGGCTATAGATTAGTGGCTGGTATAGGACAAAATTTAAGGCTGTGAGGTGGTGTTTTGAGGTGAAAGGCATAGTCGTTCCCTATTGTACAATATTTGCACACACACCATCTAAACAGAACTATGAAAAATATTATTTTAGACGAAGTAAAGGGGTTGATTCAAGACGAAAATATTGGTGATGCTCTTCAAAAACTCAGTGGGTTTGTCGAAGAGCAACGTCAGGAAATGCACAATGTTTTGAGTATCCAACAGAGGTATTACAATGACTACCTTAACCGTATTGACGACCTGTCAATGAGCGAAGAAATCCACTCGCAAATAAAAACTAATTTGTGCCATAGTTTGCTCAAAATAGTAAACAATATAGAAGAGACGACCGAAAAAGTAGCTGAGCCAAGCATAGCTCCCATGCCTAATAAGTTTGACATAGACTATGTACTACCTGAGCACAGTACTGTATTTATTATAATCGATGCTGATACCCCTACCACAGCCGAAGACCTGATCAGTACAGTATACCACGATGAATCTTTTCAAGAGGCACAAGTGTTGATTGTAAATGTAGAGCAATATGCGTATTTTGATGAGTTTTTGACCGATTTGCAAGCCAATCACCTAGAAGGCTATCCAATGAATGCTTATGGCAAAGATTGGGTGGTAGGCAATCATACCCGTTTTTTTAAGTCTTTTGTATTGCCACATCAATGGTTGGCTTCTCAAGGTGAAGAGAAAGTTAGTGACGAGAACGAAAAACCTGAGGAAGAAGGGCAGGTAAAAGCGACGACTACTGAGGAGGAAACAGGTGAATTGTTAGAAGCTAATACAGAGGATAAATCATTGGTCGATGCACGTTTACATATTCCCTTTAAGGACACAGGTATACACATCAAGTTTAAGTCATATTACGATTGGTGCGAGTGTAATTTTTGGGGAGTTGTTAATAGTGGTTTTGAGACTGCCTATGGTTTGTTTACCTCTGATGAGGCGGTTTTTCAAGATATTTTTTCGGGTGAATTTTCGTCAAAACTTACGGGTGAATTTTTTAGCTTGATTCAAAAAAATGCCCCTGATTTGCCTTACAAAAAATACAGTGAAGTAAACCCTGATGACTATAAATATAAGCTTATCATTCAGCCTTATCAGCCTTTAGATAATGTACCCAACAAATCGGTTTTTATACTTTAGTGATTTGACTTAATTTTGGTGGGTTGTGTTCTCTGGCGAGCCTTAAAAGTAGCTGTGGGTGAACTTGAGTAGCCTATGACTCGGTCACCTAATCTTTGAAACGGCCTAAAAAAGTTATCCACCAGTTATCCACAAAAAAACAAAGTGAAATGTGGATAACTTTTGGCTTTAAAATTTACTGAGGACTTGTTGAACGCTTTGCCTAAAGGTAGAGGTAAAACTTTTTTGTAGTAAATTAAAAAGGAGGAGCTATATAAGTAAAGCCGTCTTCTCCTAAGTTATTAGTCAAAATCCTAAGATTTTTCTTTACATCATCATAAGGCCCTGCCAAATAGATAGGCTTACCATCTTTGCCAAACTCTATTTCGTCTATTCCATCCGTAATCAAGTCTTCGTCCAAAAACCTTTGAGTAATTGCCCAGTCCTTATCCATAGGGTCAAAACCACAACTCGCTGCGTGGTCAATGCCCCCAAAAATAATGTTATGAGCTGTTTGCTCATTAATTTGTTCATATTCACGTCCTTCTCTCACAAAATTTTCATCGACAAAATCTTCGTATTCGTCAGCATCCATATTGATAAAGTATAAGGTGCTTTTTAGCCCCAAACATCCCTTATCTATCAGGTAAACACAACAGCAAATTTTGCCGCTGGGCATTTTCTTACTTACATATACTGATACCAGCTCATGTCCCGAAAACCAGTCAGCACTGGCATAGCATTTATAAAAAGGTAAATTACTACTTTTGTTTGCAATATACTTTCTGGTCAGTTGGCGTTCTTTTTTGGTTAGTTGTTGCATTTCTTTATAATTAAAATTAACACATTTTGCTTAAATTTAGATTCCATTATATAATACTGTCTTAAAAATAACAAATATGCCTGAATTTAAAACCCTCCACGACGCCTTTGAATGGTTTCTTGAAAACGTGTATCCTCAACTTTCTTCTGAACAAAAAAGGCGATTAAAAGACGTAAGGTACGATTTCTATGCAGAAGGTAGGAAAGTATCGGTTAACCGTATGAATAGGTTTTTGAATGAATTTAGTGATTTTGAAAATATTTTCCGTGTAAATAATAAAAAACAAAAGTCGTAGATTTTTAAAATAAACGATTTTTACTATCTTTGTTTATCTTTGAAAAACAAAGATGCCCCTGAGGTACCAGATTTGACCGTCTTACCCCAGAGGCTTTGCTAAATATAAAAACTTAACAATATGCAAGGTACTAATTTCTTTGACGTTGCCCAAAGCCCTTATTCGCTTGATTGGTTTGAGCAAGGCATTCGTGCTCGTTTAGAGCATCTTTCATTATTGGCAGATACACCATTAGAAAATTATAGCCAAACTGGACAAAGTTTAAACCCCAACAGCATCGAAAGAATGACGAGCCATTTGGAGTTGTGCATGTTAGAAATGAGCTATTTGATAAACGAATTAAAGTTGTTGCAAAAACTTAAAATTGATGTGTTGCCTTAGTTTTATAAAAATAATTATTTCATTGCCTTACCCCAACGTTTTGGGTAAGGCAATTTACCCTACTTTTTTGCCCCAATATTGCCTCTGAAGTCGACACTTTTAAAAAAAATAAACCCTCTCCTGCTTTTTAATTTAAAAAGTGTAAATTAGTATTGAATTTTAATTTAGGTAAGGTATAGTTGTACAGTTATCTATACTTAGTCAGATTGATTATTAATATTGAATTGAACACACAAAATGGATAAATTTTCTTATATCGGAAACGCTGATGTGGCTTATGTAGAAGAGCTGTATCAGCAATATAAAAACGACCCCGAATCGGTCGACAGTACTTGGCAATATTTCTTTAAAGGATTTGATTTTTCGGTAGAGCAGTATGGTGAACCAGGTGAAAGTACCAATGGACAAAACGGAGCTGCTGCTACAACCAAAGGTAAAGCCTCTAAAGCCGATATAGAGAAAGAAATAAGTGTTCGTGAGTTGATCTCGGCTTACCGTTCACGTGCCCACCTTTTGTCTAAAACCAACCCAGTAAGACCTCGCCGTGACCGTAGGGCTCGGCTTGAACTCAAAGATTTTGGTTTGACTGATGCCGACCTCAATACTACCTTTGAGGCAGGACGTACTATTTTTGACCGTCCGGCTACTTTGAAAGAAATCATTGACGCCCTTAAGCACATTTATGAGCGCACTATTGGTTTTGAGTATGCCTATATTCGTGAGCCAGAAGTATTGGAGTGGTTCAAACAAAAAATTGAGAGCGAGTCGCTCAACTTCAACCCATCGTCTGACTACAAAAAAAGAATTTTATCTAAACTCAATGAGGCAGTAGCCTTTGAGAATTTTTTACATACCAAATACATTGGACAAAAACGCTTCTCGATAGAAGGGGGTGAAAGTACTATTCCAGCCTTAGACGCAGTGATCAACCGTAGCGCAGAGCTAGGAGTAAAAGAAGTAGTGATAGGCATGGCACATCGGGGACGTCTCAACGTGTTGGTAAACATTATGGGTAAAACCTACGAAGATGTTTTCAACGAATTTGAAGGCGAAATGCCCGAAGAAGCAATGGGAGATGGTGACGTAAAATATCACTTGGGTTTTGCCACCGAAATAGACACTCCTGAAGGGCATAAAGTAAATTTACAATTAGCCCCTAATCCATCGCACCTTGAGGCAGTAGACCCCTTGGTAGAAGGATATGTACGTGCGAAGTGTGACCGTATGTATGATGGTAATGTAGACCGAATATTGCCCATTCTGATTCACGGAGATGCAGCAATTGCCGGGCAGGGCTTGGTATATGAAATCACCCAAATGTCGAAACTGGAAGGCTACCATACTGGAGGAACTATTCATTTTGTGATTAATAATCAGGTAGGCTTTACCACCAATTTTGAAGACGCCCGTTCTAGTATTTATTGTACCGATGTGGCAAAAATGACTGACTCCCCTGTGTTACACGTAAACGGTGATGACCCTGAGGCAGTAGTATTTTGTTGTAGGTTGGCAGCTGAGTTTCGTGAGAAATTTAACCGCGACATTTTCATCGACTTAGTGTGTTACCGTAAGCACGGACACAACGAAAGCGACGAGCCTAAGTTTACCCAGCCTGCGTTGTACAAGTTGATCTCTAAGCACCCCAACCCACGTGAACTATACTTGAGTCGTCTCAAAGAAAGTGGTGACTTGAACGCAAGTATTGCCAAAGAAATGGAGCAGGAGTTTAAGCAAATGTTACAGGATAGGCTCAATATGGTCAAGCAAAAAGCCGTCGCATATAAATTACAACCTGTAGAGAAAGAATGGGAAGAGTTGCGTTGGTCTACTCCTACCGACTTTGACAGGGTATATGATACCAAAATCACGGCTGATATGGTGGATAAAATAGGGAAAGCATTGACCTTTTTGCCAAAAGGCTTCAAACCTATTCGTCAGATAGAAAAATTGCTCGAAAAACGCAAAGACATGTTCTTTGACAGCAAAATACTTGATTGGGCTTCTGCCGAATTGCTGGCGTATGGGTCTATACTTGCTGAAGGTAAGATTGTACGTTTTAGCGGACAAGATGTAAAACGTGGTACTTTCTCACATCGTCATGCTGTATTACACGATGCTAACACAAGCGAGCCATTTTATAGCCTTGATTATATTCAGGAAGGGCAAGAGAAAATGCGTATTTATAACTCTCTCTTGTCTGAGTATGGTGTATTAGGTTTTGAGTTTGGGTATGCAATGGCAAACCCTCATGCGCTTACTATCTGGGAAGCTCAATTTGGCGATTTTGCCAATGGTGCACAAATTATCATAGATCAGTTCATTACAGCTGTTGAGTCTAAATGGCAAAAAATGAATGGTTTGGTTATGTTGTTGCCCCACGGTTATGAAGGTCAAGGACCTGAGCATTCAAGCGCCCGTTTAGAGCGTTTCTTGCAAATGTCGGCAGAATACAACATCATTGTAGCTAACCTGACTACCCCCGCCAATCTTTTCCACATTTTGCGTCGCCAGTTAGCCTGGGAGTTCCGCAAGCCATTGGTGATTATGTCGCCTAAGTCGTTATTGCGTGACAAGAAAGTAGTATCCTCTGTATCTGAGTTTACCGATGGGCAGTTCCACGAGGTAATCGGGGACGATTATGTAGAGGCCAAGAAAGTGAAAAAAGTATTGTTGTGTACTGGTAAAATCTATTACGATTTGCTTAAAAAACAACAAGACGATAAACGCAAAGATGTAGCAATTATTCGTGTAGAGCAATTGCACCCATTCCCTACCAAGTCTATCCATTTGAAATTGGGTAAATATGTCAATGCCAAAACTTATTGGGTACAGGAAGAGCCAGTAAATATGGGAGCCTGGAGCTACATTCAGCGAGTATACCGTTACGACCAAATAGAGGTAATTGCCCGTAAGTCAAGTGCTTCACCTGCTACAGGTTATCATACGGTGCATAGTCAAGAGCAAGCAACCATCATAGAGGCGGCTTTTAAATAAGCAAAGAGAGCATTTATAAAATAAACCCCATTTAACATTAAGTTGAGTGGGGTTTTATAGTTTTATCCCCATCACCAAAATATCATCCCTTTGAGTGGTATTGTTCATATGCTCATCCAAATTTTTCTCTAGTATTTGTTGTTGTTCCGCCATTGGCTTCAATGCATGTTCTGCCAAGAGCTTTTTGAGTTTTTGTGAACCAAAGCTTTTTCTTGCTGCATTATTCTGATCGCCATATCCATCGGTGGTCAAAAATATTAAATCATCTCTGTGTAAAGTAAGTGTGTGTTCTTCAAAAACCTGGTGATTTCTGGGCACTATTCCAATAGAAATTCTACTACCTTTGACTTCACCAAATTCCTGGGTGCTGCTTTTGATATAATACATAGGGCGTTTGGCTCCCCCAAAAATAACCTTTACAGCGCCATCAGGCAAATACTGTATATTGCACAGCGCCATATCCATGCCTGATTGATTCCCTGTTTTTTCTCGCTGTAAAGCGTGCTTTAACTCAAACTTTAGTGTTTCTAGTATTTGGGCAGGTTGAATGATATTTTTTTGGTGTACAATCTCATTCATCAAAGTATAACTCATCATACTCATAAAAGCCCCTGGCACTCCATGTCCGGTACAATCTATAGCAGCTACTAGCCTTACATCCTTGCCATCTTTAGTTTTATCTGCCCAGTAAAAATCTCCCGATACAATGTCACGGGGACGAAAAAGCACAAAATAGTTCTTAAATATTCCCTGCATTCTGTCATTAAAAGGCAATATAGCATCTTGAATAAGCTTGGCCGCCTCTATGCTCTTTTTTACCTGAAGGTTTTTCTGATAAAGTTGTTGGTTTTTTTGTTCGATAAAGTCGCGTTGAGCAGTAATTTCTTCGTGTTGTTGTTGAAGCTCTTCGTGTTGTACCATAATCTCTTCTTGCTTGTGCTGAAGCTCAACAGTACGTTGTTGCACCTTTTTTTCAAGACTGGCTTTTTGTTTAAGCAACCGACTGGCATTGATGCGTAAAACTATTAATACAAACAATATGGCACATACCACATACAAGGTATAAGCCCACCAGGTGCGGTGCCAGGGAGGGTAAATCTTGAACTTGAAACGTGCAACTTGGCTTAGATCACCATGCGCATTTTTGGCCTTTACTTCAAAAACGTAATTGCCTTCAGGCAAATTGGTATAATTAGTATTGCGTTCTGTGCTCCATTTAGACCATTTTTCTTGAAAACCTTTTAGCCTAAACTGGTACTGGTTTTTGTTACTATGTTCATAAAACAAAGAAGCATAATCAAACCTGAGTGTGTTGAATCGATAATCAAGGGAGACAGGACGTAGGTTGTTTTCGGTAAAAAGAAGAGAATCATTATTAATGAATACTTTCCTAATAATGGTTTGATAAGTGCTGGGAGAACTCTTTTTCCATTGACCATCATATACTATCATAGTTTGATCTTTGGCTATTGCCACCCGCCCATCTTCTAACTCTATGATGGATTCACTATCGAGTGAATGTTGTATAGCTCTGAATGGTTTTTCTACGAGTGTATACCCTTTGTCAGGGGTTGCTTTTAACATGATCAACTTGACTTCATCAGGTTTTTTTATCTGGATAAAGAGGTCTCCTTTTTTTGTTTCATATATGTAATATGTTTGCTTGCCTTTTGTGAGTGGGTGTAAAACAGGATGAGGGTGAAAACGTTTTTTTGCCCTATCAAGTGCATATATACCATCTGTTGTACCAAAAATTAGCTGGTCATTTTGTAAGCGAAATACTATATTACCTGTAGTAGAAGGTAAGCCATTCTTGGCTGTATATACTACTTGTTTTACCACACTATCTTTTGCGGCATTGAGCCACACCCTAAAAATACCCAACTGAAAGTCATGAATCCATAAACTTTCATCTTTATCTTCTATAATAGAGTATATTTTTGCGGTTATTTTTTCGCCTTTTACCTTTTTCTTTATCCATTTCCCTTTTTCCTGAGTCATCAAAAACAGCCCTTGGTTATAGGTACCTATCAGTAGTTTAGAAGGATCGTTTTTTAGTGCGATAAGGCATTGTACGTAGTTTTGATCTATGAGTTTTTTAGGCTTCCCATTTTTCATTTCATAAATGGCAGCAGTATGTGCCAGGTAGAATTTACCTTGGTGTTCCAAAAAGTCCCATACTCCATCCTTGATTCCTTTTACTTCTTCAAAACGACCTTTTTTGTTTAAGAATGAAAGCCCATTCATAGTACCTACATAGAGCGTTTGGTTATGATATGTCATCCTTAGAATTTGCCCAGAAAAGCCATGCCTTTTGTCCCAATAGGTAAAAGAGCTATTATTATGGATCTGCCCAATGCCTTTTTCACCCAAGGTCCAGATGTTACCTTCTTTATCAAAATCAAAATTGTAGATCCAG
Organism: uncultured Microscilla sp.; assembly: GCF_947493425.1. Lineage (GTDB taxonomy): Bacteria > Bacteroidota > Bacteroidia > Cytophagales > Microscillaceae > Microscilla. The sequence goes on from NZ_CANLRP010000034.1 coordinate 16,108, forward strand.
AGGGTGGGAGTGTCTCGATTAGAAGCAACAAAGCGTTGAATTTTACCATCTTTGCCCAATATATATAATCCTTTGTTTTTGATAGTAAGCGCAATAGAGCCATTGTTGAGTACCTTGACATAATATACTGTAGCAATTATGTCTAATTTGGCAAAAGTGCTGTCGAGTTCAGTCTCGAAGGCTTCTTCTCTCTGAAATTTACCGTTTTTTAAGTACAACCAACGCATTTGATGGGCTTTGGCATCAAATGCAACCAAAGTATCTTGGCTATAATTGGTTATATGCCATATATTAGATAGGTTCTTTACTCCTTGAAGTTGATTAGTTTTTGTTAGTTTTTTTCCATTCCAAACAAATAAACTATTGCCTGCTTGTACATATACTTGATTATTAAAATGAAAGACTTGTTTTCTTATTTTTGCAATAGGGGCAAATTGCTCTTTATTATAAATTGTTGAGTCATTAGGACTTACATAAGTAAACTTACCGTTTTGATAAATCAATGTGTTTTTAAACCAATCTATAAAGGCAACACCTTTATCTAAGGGGGTTATATTACGAATTGTTTTAAATTTTTTCTGTTCTTTAGGGATTGATGGCATCAAGGATACATACTTACGGTTTTGTCCAGTAGAGTCATACCCCAAATAACCCAATTCATTGTCGGAACCCACAAATAGGGTGTCGTTATAATAACCAATAGCAAACACAAAACCTTTATTTTTTATTGGAAATTTACTCCATTTTTTGCCGTCATATTGTAGAATTCCAAAGTTATCGCCCACATATATCATCCCTGTTTTATCTTGCGCCACCCCCCAGCTTTGATACCCTCCTTTATAGTCTTTGGGTAGGTGTTTGGTTACGTAGGGAGTTTGTGCCTGAGAGACAGTAGCGGCATAAACAAGTAAAACATTGATAATTAAGAACAACTTCATCATAGTTCATATAGTATAGTCGTGTAAACCAAGGATTGCCCTTGGCGTGAGTTATAGTTAATGTTATAACAAAGCAACATGCAGTGTTGCTTTACAAAGTACACAACGGGTAAGGAGCGCTATAGCTGAATGCCCAATATTACAATATCATCACGTTGGTCTGCCTCTTCTTGGTGTTCAGTTTTAGCTTTCAACAACCGTGCACGTTGTACGTTTAGTGGTTCATGCATGATTTCTTTTAATAATGTAATGAATTGCTTGGTTCCAAAAGATTTACGTTTGTTATTAGGGATATCTACAAATCCATCACTACTTAAATAAAGTATGTCATTGCGTTTGAGTTGAACCACATGGTTCTCTAACTCTTGTGTTACTTGCTTAGGCATCCAACCACCAATAAAAAACCTATTTCTTTGGATTTGATGCAACTTTTTTTGATGTGTATAATACAATGGACGTTTGGCATTGCTGTATGTCAGCTCTACCTTGTCCGAGTCATCTATATATTGCACCCTACACAAGCATATATCCATACCATCATTATTATCTGATTCCTTCTGATGCAAGCCTTTACGAATGCCCTCTTGTATTTTAGATATGATCTTTTTGGGATCAAAAATTTTCTTTTCATTGACTATTTCGCTCAAAAGCCTGCTGCCAATCATGCTCATAAAAGCTCCTGGTACCCCGTGTCCGGTGCAGTCTACAGCTGCCACAAAACTATATACTTCAAAAGAAGGGACACTATCAATTATGACGCGCTTCTTTACATGGCTCATCCAATAAAAGTCGCCAGAAACAATATCTTTGGGTTCGTAGATAATAAAATGATCATTAAAAATTTTCTCAAAGCTTTTGCTGCTGGGCAAAATGGCTGCTTGAATTTTTTGGGCATAACGAATACTGGCTGTAATTTCCTGGTTTTGGGTTTCTATTTTAAACTTTTGTAACTCTATTTTAGTATAACTATCCGTATTTTGTAATGCTATGGTAATATATACTGCAAGGTTACGCAACAAGTTGAGGTGATAATTTGTATATACGTTGGTTTGTAAACTTTGTACACTTACCAAGCCAATTACTTCTTGTTCGACAATAAGTGGTATACAAATGAAAGCATTTAACAATTCATCTTCTTGGTAACTATCCAGTGACTCCACAAAATTGTGATACTCTTTATACACATCATTCACTATGATTTCTTTTTGGCGAAGTACACACAGCACCCCAAACCTGTTTTCATCGGTAGCAGGTACTGTTAGTTGGGGCATTTTCTCGCCTAGATGTATGTAGTCGTTAAAAGTAATCGTGTGTGCTTTTGGATCATATAAGCCTATTCCAAACTCTGCAACGTCCATCAAGTTATTTACATTATTATACACAGTCTCTACTATCTGGCTTAACGATAGCTTTGAAGTGATTTCTTGCCCTATTTCACTCAATAGTTTTACATTCTGATAAGCTTGCTCTATTTCATCACTTTTATTTACTAGTTCATTGTTGACTGTTTTCAGGTTTTCAGCTTGTATCTGTATTTCTTCTTTTTGTTGTTCCAGTGCCGAATTTTTATGCTCAATAGCAGTATTAGCTTCTTTGAGGTTTTCAGCTTGTATCTGTATTTCTTCTTTTTGTTGCTCAAGTTCTGAGTTTTTTAGCAAGATTTCGTCGTTCTTATGGCGAATCTCTGTAGTACGGGCTTCCACTGTTTTCTCCAGTTTATCTTTTTGTTGCTCCAACCTTCGAGTATATAGTTTGATGGTAACACCTATCAATATGATGCTCATGAATGTATATCCTGTATAAGCCCATATTGTACGGTGCCAGGGAGGGTGTATTTGGAACATGTAGGTTAACGCTGGACTTTTTTCTTGGTATAGGTTACGGGTTTGAATATGCAATGTATAATTACCTTCTCTTAGGTTGGTGTATTCCTTATAACTTTCCTTAGTCCAAGGCGACCATTCTTTGTCTAGTCCTGCCAGGCGGTAACGAAACTCGTTTTTGTGGTTATCAGCATAAAAGGTACTGCTTACATTAAACCTAAAACTATTATAAGTGTATTCAAATACGGGGTACTGATACCCTTGTTTGGGCAGACTTATCATTTGCCCTTGCGCATTGGCAAAAGTGCCTCCAAATATTATAGAGTCTTTTGCACCAGTAAGCGCTATTTCGCGTAATAATACTTTGAAAGGTTGTTTTATACGAGGTTGTTGGGGCGCATAATGAATTACCCCTTCCTTGGTGGCAAACAATATATTTTTGTCATCTAATGGGTTTAAATGGGGGGCAAGTTTTTCTATAAACGAACCTCGTAACTTTCTAAAAGGAGCATTTATCTTTTTGTAGTTGCCATTTACTTGTTTTTGTAACAAACCCACTTCCAGGTATTTATCTTTTACCTCGTTATGCACCTTCTGTGCCACATACCAAATTCCTTGTTGGGCATCACTGCGTAGATAAATCAACATTTTATGATCACCAATTAATTTGTTTAGCCTGGTTTCTCTCACCATTTTGTCTTGGGTTTCATCATGTAAGTATACCCCGTTTTCAGTGGCAAACATATTCTGACCGTTGACTTTAAACAAACGGTTGAATGTATTGGAAGGAAACCCCTTGGTTTTGTCATAAAACTTAATATTTACTACGCTGTCAAGCTGTGTATTAAGGGTGAGTTTATAGGCTCCATGTTGGTCGCTGCTCATCCAAATAATGCCTTTTTTACTTTCCTGTATATAACGCGAGTTTTTTGAAAATCCTTTGACCACATTTTTTACCCGCCACTGTTTGTTCTTCCATTCTAGTAAAAGTAAGCCTCTTTTACCTCCAGCCATCAACAAATTTGGGTGGTTTTTTAGAGAAATAATTGTCCATATATTGCCATTCGTCTTTTGTAATGACTGAGCTTTGAAAGACTTACGAGAAGTAGCAAATTTTAAAATGCCTGGATTGAATGCTGCTAAGAGTTGGTTTTTGAAGGTTTTAAATTGCCAGGTTTGATTCACTAAATTTGGAATGGTTTTAAACCAAATAGAGTCCTGTAGAGGGTTTTCATAATTACGCCAGGTTTTAAAAAAAACTCCTTGTGAAGTGCCTGTCAATAGCTTATTTTGATGTACATGGGTGTAATAAGTAGAGCCTTCCAATCCTGATGATGCATTTAATACACTAAATGGTGAGTTGAGCTCGATAAAAGCAATTCCTTTAGCAAGCCCCGCCCACAAATTACGGTGATGATCTATATATAAATTATACACTGAGTTGCTTTGTAAACCATTGCCTTTGTGTAGGTGTTGTATTACTTGCCCAGCCTTGTTTACAATCACAATGCCTGCACTTGAAGTGCCAAAGGCATAATGGTTACTATCTATTTGAGTAGAGCAGTACAGTTCTTTGTCCAATAAAAACTGTTTGATATGAGGAGCAAAAGGTTTAAGCGTGTCTTCGTTGTAAATATATAAGCGGCTAAATATATTGAGCAAGTTTTTGCCTTTACCAAACGGAAATCCGTCCCTTGGTATTTTTTTGTTAAACTGAGGTACCTTCACTAGCTTACCTTGTACTAGTTTGAATGTACCCACTTTAAAATCTCTAAAATGTGCTTGGTTATTAATTAGGCAAAGTGTGGAGAACCTATTTTTAGGGCGAATCGTGGTTAATTTTTTATTATTTAAAACAAACATTGCTGCGTGACTACGGCATATCACCCCTTCGTTAGTTACTACCATATCCCAAATGTCTTTAAATCCGGCAACGTCTTTGGGGACTTGGTTCATGAGTGAAGCTACATAGGTTTTACCAGTAGAGTCAGTGCCTACATAACCAATAAAATTTTGTGCGCCCACATACATGATTCCATCATTGCCCATTCTAACATTTCTTGCTGTAGATTTATTAGGTATCTCCATCAAGCGCCACTTTACTCCATCAAACTCTAGCAAACCCGAAGAGTTTCCTACATAAATAACCCCTCGTTTATCTTGGCTGATACACCAATTTTGGTCGTGAGCGTGGTAATCATCTGTGGTATAATTTTTAATAAAAGGTATTCCTTTGTTTTTGATCTGTGCCCAACAATAAGAAGGTTGGATGGTTGATAGTAAACAAGTAAATAAAAAAAGGTAGCGTGTAATCATAATCGAGTAAATGTACTTGTTGTTTTTGGGCTATAATTTATCAATTGACTGGATGAGCAGATGCTTTGTATAATAAATGGCTTATGTGTCTGGCGAATAGAATATGCCCAAATAATTCCCTGAATGCTGGCAGTTTTAAAGTAACATACAACTTGGATTAGCAAACTTTTTTACACAAAAAACAAGCTAAAAAAAGTCATACTTTGATAAAAAATGTAAAGTACTTGTTAGTTCTACATTGAAAAATACAAGATATAATACAGGTACCCAAAAAAACATAAATAAGTTGTGTCAAATGTTATAGCAAATAACTAAGGTAAAGTTCCAAAAAGAAATAAGATATACTACTTTTGTGGGCAAACCAGCCACTCAAAAACACAGATATTTGGTAGTTGTGGAATAACCAAAAAAAATGTTTAAATTAGCCAACATAATATAGATATTTGGAACATTGACAACACCAAATCTTTATTCTTTTACTACTTATGAAATGTGCTAAAATAAAGTCATCAGGTTTAGTTATATCATTATAATTAAAATGTAGAAATTATGATGGCAACATTATTTACTCAAAATACAGAATCGATCCTATAATTTAAAAATAAATTGAAAGGAAAAATATTATGGCCGTAGAAATGAAAATTCCTGATTTGGCGGAATCTATCACAGAAGTTGTTATTTCGCAATGGTTGAAACAGGATGGAGACTACGTAGAACTTGATGAAATGATTTGTGAGGTAGAGACTGACAAAGCTGCTCAGGAACTTGCCGCCGAATCAGCAGGAATTCTTCGTATTGTGGTTCCTGAAGGCGAAACAGTGAATGTGGGTGATGTTATATGTCGTATCGAAGCAAGCGAAAATGGTTCTTCGGCTGGTTCTTCAAAAACTGCGGCTAATGCGTCTGACAATACTGCTACTAAAATTGCTACTACTACTGATGCACCCACTACCACTGGCAAAGAGGTAGAAATGCGTGTACCTGAACTTGCAGAGTCTATTACTGAGGTAATGATTGGGGCTTGGTTGAAAGAAGATGGTGATTTTGTTACCTTGGATGAGCCTATATGTGAGGTAGAAACCGACAAAGCTGCTCAGGAGTTGCCTGCCGAAGCTACTGGTATTTTGCAGATGGTGGCAAAAGAAGGCGAAACCTTGAATGTAGGAGATTTGATTTGTACTATCAAGGAAACTGATGCTTCTGCCGAAAACGGAGTGGCTACTCAACCTTCTAATGGTGCAGCATCAAACAACAGCGAAACTTCGTCAGCGGCAGGACATCCATCACCTGCAGCAAGCAAAATACTGGCTGAAAAAGGCATTGATCCTGCAGATGTAAAAGGTACTGGCGTAGGAGGACGCATCACGAAAGAAGATGCCATGAACGCTCAAAAGAAGGTGCCTAAAGCTGAGGCTCCTGCCCAAAACAAAAAAGAAACGCCTGCACCCAAAGCTACCGCGCCTACACCTGTACCAGGTAGCCGCAACCAAAACCGTAAGCGTATGTCTCCGCTTCGTAAAACAGTTGCTCGCCGTTTGGTGTCTGTAAAAAACGAAACAGCCATGCTTACTACCTTCAATGAGGTAAATATGCAGCCTATCAAAGACTTACGAGCCAAATACAAAGAGCAGTTCAAAGAAAAGTACGGGGTAGGTTTAGGGTTTATGGGCTTCTTTGTAAAGGCTTGTTGTACTGCATTGACAGAGATTCCAGGAGTAAACGCTATGATAGATGGCAACGAAATCGTTTATAACGAGTTTTGTGATATTTCGGTGGCTGTATCAGCACCCAAAGGACTGGTAGTACCTGTGTTACGCAACGCTGAGAGCTTGAGTTTTCAGGGTATAGAGCAAGGCATTAAAGACTTGGCGCTTAAGGCACGCGACAATAAGCTGTCTATCGAAGAGATGCAAGGTGGTACATTTACTATTACCAATGGAGGAGTATTTGGTTCTATGTTGTCTACACCTATTATCAACGCACCTCAATCGGCAATCTTAGGAATGCACAATATTGTAGACCGACCAATGGCTGTAAATGGTGAAGTGAAAATATTACCAATTATGTACCTTGCCTTGTCTTATGACCACCGAATTATAGACGGACGTGAGGCAGTCACCTTTTTGGTAAGATTAAAGCAATTGCTTGAAGAGCCCGAAAGATTAATGTTTGGCGTGTAAAGCACGTTTTTTTAAGATATACAAAAGCCTGTTCAACATTTGCTGAGCAGGCTTTTGTTTTTTCACAACAAGAAGCTGTTTATGAACGATTTTTTTGCAAAATGTAACCTTTTTGACTCTAAAAATCGTTATATTTATCAAACATTATAAACTAAAAACCTAATATTATGAGTAGCGAATCGCATAAGAATGCCCGCAAAATGATGAGTTTCAACACATTGGCATTCATTGTTTCATCTGTTTTCTTTGTGTACTTTGTAGGTATGTTATTTTATAGCTTACTTACTGCAGGTACCATTCTAACAGGTCCAGGTATTTTTAGTAGTGTGGCTCTTGTTGGATATGTACTTATTAGCTTGCGTCATGTACGACGTTCGTGGAAAGCTTTCAGTGATCTAAACTACAAAACATCGGTAACCAGTGGTGTTATTGCCTGGATTTACCCGTTAGGAATGATTTTGTTAGCCTGGTTGCTTAGATAAGCCTCCGGTACTCCAAATATAAATAAAGAGTTTAATGAGCCTGTAAGAACCTTTCTTACAGGCTTTTTTATGTCAAGGCTAAGACCGGGTGAATTGAGTAATTACTTGTGTGTGTTGTGGGTATAGTTTGATGAGTTCCTCCCTTTTGGCAAGTTCAAAGTCTTCGAATTCAAATCCTGGGGCTACTGTACAGCCTATCAAGGCAAAGCTATCAGGCGCAATCACTCTAATGGCAAACCACGATCCAGCAGGAATTACTGTTTGTAGCAACTCGCCATTGGCTATATCACTACCAATGTGTTGGGTAGTCAAGTTGCCCTCAGTATCTATCATGTGTAGCTCTAAGGTGGTGCCCGTATGAAAATGCCATAGCTCGGTGGTGCGTAAACGGTGAAATGTTGAAAACTCTTTAGTTTCTAACAAAAAATAAATGCTGGTAACATGACAGCGTTTGCTTGGGTACCTTTCAGGAAGCTCTTCTTGTGAAAAAAACTCTTCAGAACGATAAGTTTCTTTGTAATAACCTCCTTCTGGGTGAGGAGTCATACCTAGTTGGTCGATAAAGTATTGTGCGTTATGAGGCATTGCTAATAGGTTTAAGTCTATAAATACCCCAAAGTTGCTCATCTTATGTTTGCTTTCCCAAATTTTCTGTTATAAAATTAAGCATTGCTTCAAGGGATTGTCTTTAGAATTAAAAATGATCATTGTTTTGCTTGACGAAGTCAACCAGGCACTGCTTTATCCTTAAAAATATAAGTATTAAGCCCTCCACCTTTTCAGTATACAAGCGTCAAAACCGTTTGCAACTCCTTCAATAAAAAGTGGTCTTTTTCTAAAAAAACACATGCTATGAAAAGGATCATTCTTTACTTGACTGTTTTATCATTGTTGGTCGTTGGAAGTTGGTTAACATATAAAAGTTATATTTTAACTACCTCACTTGTCATCCCTAAGGTAGCTATTCAACCGTTTTTAGGCATGGATGATGCTTCAGTTAAAGAAGCAAAAAAAGGCATAGAACGTTACTATGGTATTCAAGTAACTGTATTGCCTTTGATAATATTACCACCACAGGCCAAAAACACCCATATTCTGAAAAAACACCACTTAAGGCTTCCTGTTCGCTATCGAGCCGATAGCCTGATTGCCTACTTGAGGCGCACCAAATCCAATGATTTTGATTATATCATAGGGCTTACCAATCAAGATATTTCAGTTACTAAAGACAAAAAGCCTAAGTGGTTGTATACCGATTGGGGGATTTTTGGATTGGGCTATCGCCCTGGACCTAGCTGTATTGTATCCACTTTTCGTTTATATCGTTATGCTACCCTTGAGCTTATGCATACACGTTTGCGAAAAATTGCCATTCACGAGTTAGGGCATAACTTTGGTCTTGCTCATTGCCCCAGCCGTCAGTGTGTCATGCAAAGTGCTCGTGAAACAATGGTGACTATAGATACCGAACCCGAAAACCTTTGCCATAATTGTGAAAATGCAATAAAAGCTAAGTTTAGAGTGTGTTTTCCAGAGGAACAATTGGCAGGTAAAATAAAGAAGTAGCAGATTTATAGGCTCATATTTTTGAAAGCATCCAACGAAAAGGTATTTTTAGTAACTGTTTTTCATCCAACCTTTTTTTTATGATAGTAAAACGTGTAGCATTACTCACTTTGGTATATCTATGTACCACATTGGTTTATGCGTATGCCCAACTTGTTCGGGAAGATATCTTGTATATCAAACCCAATGCGCAAGATTATCTGTTGTATACTACTACCCGCTCTAATTTTGGTACATTTTCTAAAATATTACCTAAGTCTACCAACATTACAAAAAAATACCTTTACATCAACCCTGAAAAATATACTGTAGGCGAAAACTCTCGTTACAAGAGAATTGTGTTTCCTACCGGAAATTTTGCCTTAATAAGCGAAGAACGTTTTACTGATAAAGAGTTGAAGGTAAACAAAGAAGGTATTTTTACCTTTAGGTTTGATTCCATACCAAGGTTAGGAGGGAGACACTATGGTCTATCTACTACTGTTAGATATTACAAACAGCTTACTTATGTGTGGGTGCTACCCGAAGATTATGAGTTTGTCGATTATAGCTGCAACAAACCAGGGCAATGGGTAAAAAAGGGAAATACATTGGCTTATTTTGGTTATAAAGTAAATGATGTATTGCCCAAAATCAGGTTTCGCCCTGTGTTACAAGTTACCCTCGGAAACGTGAAATCACTCCTTTATGAAGTCAACTCTAAAGGAATGGCAGTAACCAGCAACAGCAAGGGTGTACAAATTAATTTTCGTAGGGGGGTATTATTTACCAAGGGTACAACTGCGATTTCATCGCTAGGGCAAAATATTTTGGTAAGGTTAGCAAAAACCCTCAAAAGCTCTGTCAAAGTTCGCCTGGCAATTGCTGTTCCTGTTAGAAACGGAATAGATGCAGGTCGTTGGATGTTGGCAGCGGCAAGGGGGCGCACTATGGTAGAACAACTCATCAATCGAGGCATTGATCCGGCACGCATTGAGGTAAATACATTTGGTGTAAAAACTAGTCAGTCAAAAAAAGGCATTGAGATTCAACTAATTAATGCCCCCAAACGCAAGCAGTAATACAGTTTGACTGTCTAAAGCAGCTGTTTAGTGTTTTACTTTTTTTACCTCGAGTTTATCAGGGCATTGTGCCAACAGTTGGGTTTGGGTAAGCCGCAGTGCTGGATGCACCAGCAAAGGAGCTATTTCTACCAAAGGTGTTAAAGTAAACCTGCGTAGGGCAATTTGGCTATGTGGTACATTCAAATCCTCGCTCTCTAGCATCATTTGACCATAGTATAAAATATCAATATCAATTAGTCGTTCACCCCATTTCCTGTATTTTTGCCGCCCCATGGCTACTTCTATGCTTTGGGTTACCCTCAGCAACTCCCTTACTTCTAGAGAAGTATCGATTACTAATACTTGATTATAAAACACGGGTTGATCTGGTATGCCCCAAGGCATTGTTTCATAAATAGCAGAGTGCTTTTGTACCACGCCTGCTTGACTTGCCAGCATTTGTGTGGCTGTGTACAGGTTTTGGGTTTTGTCTCCCAGATTGGTCCCCAGCAATAAATAAGTAATAGACATAAAATAATTAATTGTAATTTATTGGGCAAAGTTAACATTGCTGTTGCTATCTTAAATTAACTCTGTTTGTTTTTTTCTATTTTTGTTTGCAATCATTGATAGTCATCCAAATTTAAATATTATGATTCGTAGATTTTTAGGTAATGTCTTAGCTACATTCATTGGCATTAGTTTGTTTACCGGGCTGGTCATTTTTTTCATATTTACCCTTGTAAGTAGTAGCAGTACTGTCACCGTTGACCAAAAGAGTGTATTGTTGCTTAAGTTAAATAGTAATATTACCGAACTAGACATAAATAACCCTGTACCTAACCTTAACAATCCTTTGAATCCGGTGGTTGATGGCACAGGTTTGATGGGAATTTTGCACAACATAGAAAAAGCTAAAAATGACCCTAACATTGCTGGCATAGTGTTGCACTTGCAAAGCATAGGGGCTGGTTTTGCCTCATTGAAAGAGTTAAGAGAGGCTTTGAATGACTTTAGGCAGAGTAAAAAATTTGTTTGGGCTTATGGCGAATACCTCAGTGAAGGGGCTTACTACCTGGCTTCTGTTGCCAGTAAAATTTACCTGAATCCCACAGGATCGCTTGAGTTCAATGGATTGAGCGCGCAACGTACATTTTACAAAGGAGCTTTTGATAAATTAGACATAAAACCAGAGATTTTCAGGGTAGGTACTTATAAAAGTGCTGTAGAGCCCTATATGACTGACAAAATGAGTGAGGCAAGCCGAAGACAAACTCAGTCTTACCTCAATAGTATCTATGATTTATACCTAAAGGATATCGCGGCTTCCCGTAAAGTCTCTCTTGCTCAGCTTACTCAAGCATCAGACAGTGGCTTGGTACAAAGTCCAGCAGATGCACTTAAGTATCAATTGATTACAAAAATAGGTTACTACGACGAATTAGAGGCAGAAATAAAAAAACGACTTGATTTGAAAGAAAATCAAAAAATAAAATGGGTAAGATTGGGCAAATACCGTGAAGTAGAAACCGAATGGGAAAAACAACAAAAAAAGTCTAACCACCGAATTGCAGTCATTGTTGCCGATGGAGAGATTCGTTCAGGAAATGGAGGCGATGGTGTGGTAGGAGCTACCAAAATAGTAAAAGCTTTGCGTAGGGCACGAAAAAGCAAAAGTGTAAAAGCCATTGTTTTGAGAGTAAACTCACCTGGTGGTAGTGCCTTGGCTTCTGATATAATGTGGCGTGAAATTCATCTTACCCGAAAGGTAAAGCCTGTAATTGCTTCTATGTCTGATGTAGCAGCTTCGGGAGGGTATTATATAGCCATGGCGTGCGATACTATAGTGGCTCAGCCTAATACAATTACGGGGTCTATTGGCATTTTTAGTATTTATTTTAATCTTGCAGCGTTTCAGAAAAATAAGTTAGGCATTACCAATGATTATGTAAATACTGGCAAGTTTTCGGCTTTGGGCGACCCTTCTTACCCATTTACTGAAGCAGACCGCCAGATTTTGCAGCGTAGCGTAGAAAGAGGTTATGAATCTTTTACTTCTAAGGCTGCCAAAGACCGTGGTATGTCATTAGCCGAGCTCAAAAGTGTTGCTTCAGGCAGGGTATGGGCAGGCAACGAAGCCAAACAAAATGGTTTAGTAGATGTTTTGGGTAGTTTTAACGATGCGTTGGCAATTGCAGCAAAAAAAGCAAAACTCAACAGAAAAGACTATAGGTTATGGTTTTTGCCTGTAGAAAAGCCTCTTATAGATAAAATTAAGGATAATTTGGGAGTGTCTGTAAAAGCCCGGCAACGAATGTTAAAACAAGAGTTGGGAGAATTATACCCTTACCTTGAAATACTCAAAAAAATTAAAGAAACTCCACAAGTTCAGGCACGTTTGCCTTATGATATTGTGATAAAATAAATGAGGTGGAGCAACAAGTTATCATTATTTTTACTTTTAGCTTGTTGCTCACTACTTATTACCTTTATGACCCTATTTTGCCTTCCCGCCATTGTTCTATTTTGGGGTACCACACCTGCTCATATTCGGGGTAACGCACCAAAGTGTAATGGTTGTCTACAAATTGATTAGGATTGCGTAAAAATGTAAAATGAATGTCTGAGAAACTGGCGCTTTGGGCATAAGTCCACATTTCTTTGTTACGAGTGCGTACTACTCTGGTAGGGTTGCCAAATACAATAAAAACCATTCCTTTGTCAGTTTTCCAGCCTGGTTTATAAGTAGTAAAAAACTTGTTGGCAAGCTTTACCCGGCGGTAATATTCACGAATACTTCGTTTGGCTACCTTTATATTGCCTGACATTAGTTCAAGCCAAAGTCTGTCTAAATCTTTTTTCTTTTCCGACGATTGCTTGAGCTTGTTCAACTCACCTTTGGTAGTAATGTATGTCAATGGATCTATCAAGTCTACTATTTTGCTAAATTTAGGGTAACGGTGTTCAGTGACAATAAAGCTAATGCCATAGTATTGGTTAGTGTCTGCTTGTACTATGTACAAGCCTGGTTTTTTAAGGTTCAACTGAGTATTGGTTTGTACTTTAAATGTGCTATCCACTTCCATTTTTTTCTTAATGTTACGACGCGACAATGACATAGGTGGGCGAGCCGCTTTAAAATTATGCTGGTAGTGTTTCACAAGGAGGGTTTTGTTGGTACCAGCCAAGTCCTTGATTTGAATGCTGGCTTTATTTAAAAAGTAATTGCGAAAAAGAGGTTGCTTGCCTTGAGCGTCGAAAATACTAAAGCTTTGACGTATTTTATTTATAACAAACTCTAGTGGTACATCCAAAGTGATTCTTTGCCCGGTTTTGCTGTCATTGGCTTCTATCAACATTACAGCACTGGGCATTGTTTTTTTAGGTATGCTAAAGTTGTAATAAAAATCGGCTCCTTGTTTGGTTACTGTTTCTGGAGTAAGCTTAAGAGTTTGGGTTTCTATGAATTCTTTACTACGGTAATTAGGTAAAATCCCGTACTTCAACGAGATATCCTGTAGCATTTCTATCAGGTTTGAAGCATTTCTTAAGCGTGGAATGTTAAGCTGTAAAAAAATATGTAAACGTTCATCTTTTGCCATTACCCGGTGTAGCATAGTCATAGGCTTGGCAATAGAGGGTCTTTTTCGGGTAGTAGCAATCGCTTTGGGTTTCGAGGTAGAGTTTGTCTTTTTATTAGACGCTTTCTGCCCAGTGCTAAGCAAACACCCTTGCAAAGGCAAGAAAAGGGGCACAATGGCAAAAAACATGAACAGCAATCTTTTTTTCATTGTATTTATTGGTTTGTTGTATTATCCTTAAATCTAACAAGCAAGTAGGATGAATGGTTAGGGTACACTCTATTTTAATGATCATACAAAAAGGTAAATCCCCTATGTTGTCAAAACTTAAATTCAAGTTACAAAATTTTGTAACCTGCTTGTATATTCTTGACAAAGATATACTAAAAAGCACAGCAGGCTACCAAAAATGATGTACAATCATCCACAGGGATTGTGGATAACTTTTGTTAACATTTGATGCTAAAATTGTCGATATATCAAGCTGTTATTTTCAACTTGCTGATAATAAGGAGTATATCTTGATATATAACAATGCTGATTGACTCAAAATTGATTGAACCAGTGGGTAACAAGTAAAGTTATGCACAATAGTCAATGCAGAGTGTGGATAACTTTTGTTAACACTCGACACTAAAATTGTCGATATGCCGCAACTTACTCAGGATAACAATTATGTAGTGAAAAAATGAAATTTAAATATACTCTTGTTACCTTTACCAAAAACACCCCTAAAAAGTTATGTTGTTAGCTGTAGACATTGGTAACTCTAATATTGTATTAGGGCTTTATGATCAGAACGAATGGATGTACCACTGGCGTTTACAAACCATTACCGAAAAAAGTGCCTCTGAGTACGAAATGAACCTTCGTACCTATTTTCTTGAACAAAATCTGGCAATCAGCGATGTAAATCATATTGCTCTGAGCAGTGTAGTACCAGAGCTTATTCCCATAGTGCGTAATATGTTGTGGCATTTGTTTGGTAAAGAACCATTAGTGGTTACCCCTGAGGTAATTAAGCAACTACCAGTAGGCGTACAAAAGCCCCACGAAATAGGCTCCGACTTGGTAGCAAACGCAGTAGCAGGCTATGATATGTTTAAAGATAATTGTATTGTAGTCGATTTTGGTACTGCCCTTACTTTTACTACAGTATCAACAAAAGGCAATATTTTAGGCGTAGCCATTGCTCCAGGACTTAAAACTTCGATTTATGCATTGTATAGAAACACAGCCAAATTGCCTGATATAGAAATTCCACTTGAGTTGCCTGACTCTGCCATTGGCAAAAACACTGAACACGCTTTACAAGCAGGGGTTTTGCTAGGGTATGTGGGGTTGGTAGAGCACTTGATTGCTCATATTCGCCAAGAGTTAGGAGGAAACTGTAAGGTAGTAGCTACTGGAGGACTATCATCGGTCATTATTCCTCTCAAACAGCAGTTTGATGCTATAGAGCCAATGCTTACAATGGACGGTTTACGTTTGATTAATGAGTATATATTGGGTTGAGTTTACTGAGAAAGGGAGCAGGTTTAGTCAATTACACTTCAGGTTGGTCAATGGCATGGAGTTGAAACATTACCTGGGTACCTACTCCTTCTTCGCTTTCAATTTTAAGTTGTCCACCGTTTTTTTCTACAAACTCTTTACATAACAGTAGCCCAAATCCAGTGCCTTTTTCATTGGCAGTACCATGAGTAGATAAGTGAATTTCAGGTGAAAATATTTTTGCTAACGCTTCTGCTTTGATGCCTACACCTTTATCAACAATGCTTACTTTAACGAAGCCCCCTTCTTTTTTTGTATAAATGTTTATTTGGGTTTCAGGGTAGGTAAACTTGATGGCGTTAGATAATAAGTTGCGTAAAACAAAATCAAGCATATTTTTGTCTGCTTTTACATAAGTTTGAGGTTCAGTATGAATCATTAGGCTTATTTGTTTCTCAAGGGCTGCTTTTTCATACAGTACTACATTGTCTTGAATAACAGGAGCAAGGTTAAACTCTTCTGGCACATATTCA
Organism: uncultured Microscilla sp.; assembly: GCF_947493425.1. Taxonomy (GTDB): domain Bacteria; phylum Bacteroidota; class Bacteroidia; order Cytophagales; family Microscillaceae; genus Microscilla. The sequence continues at coordinate 32,064 of NZ_CANLRP010000034.1, forward strand.
AAGTCGTCGGTTTGAACAAGTGACCACTGCAAGAGATTTTCCAATAAATCTATTACGCGTTGTACAGCTTTGTCCATATCTTCGGCAAAGTACCGAATCTCATCTTTTGAAAAACCATCTATATGATGTAGCAATACCTGTAAGAAGCCTTTGATTGTATTGAAAGGGCTACGCAGGTCGTGCGATAGTATTGCAAGCAACTTGTCTTTTACTACATTAAGCTTCATAAGGTGCTCTTCTGATGCTTGCGACAGCTCGTTTACATTGTTAAGTTCTTCGTTTTGATGTTCTAATATGAGCGACTGCTCCCTTATTTCAGTAAGTTGGCGCTGCATTTCTTGCAACATGCGGTTAAAGTTACGGGTAAGCTGTCCTACCTCATCCTGTGAATTGCTTTCTTTGATAGAGAGGTTTTCTGAAAAATTACTGTTGACAGTTTTGTTAATGTACCGAGACAAACCCACAATAGGGCGAGTGATCACAGTTGAAAAGTAAATGCTCATGACAATACTCAATACTACTGTTGCAATAACCATTGCAATAAATATATTCTCGAAATCGGCGCTTATATTGGCTGCTCGTTGGTTAATTTTACTTACAAAGTTTTGGGTAAACCTTGAAAGGTTGTCAGCGTAAGCTCGTAACTCGTGCATGAGCCCTTTGCCAGCTCCTACTCCTATGCGTTGTTTAAGCGCTACCATTTCTTTGAATGTTTTTAGGTAGTCGCTTAGTAGTTGTTGTGCCCTAATTTTGTCATTGTGGCGCACTTGTGGGTTAAGTACTACATCTGTTTGCCACTGCAGGCAAAGCTTTTCTAACTGTTGGGCATATTTTATATCTTTTAATATGAGATAATCACGCTCATACTGTTTAAGGGTTAACAGTTTGATTTGGTTGAGAGAAGTGAGTTTTTCTAATGCCTCAGTGTATCGCTGCATTTCACCTTTGATGCCGTAATTTTTGAAACCCAAACGGCGGGTAAGCTGTACTATTTGATCAAAAGATGTTTCATAATTTTGTAACTCGTGTAGAATTTTCTTGGCTTCAGTTTCTACTACTGCCTGATCTATGTCAAGCGCTTGTACTTCTTCAAAGCTTACCAGTGTATATAAATGTTTGTTGACATCTGCTACCAGGTTTTTGTGCCTTGTAATGTACTTGCTGCTGCCCTGTGCATAAAAATTGGGATTATTGGTTTCATAGTCAAAAAAATCTTGTTCCAACTTAATCACCTTAAAAGTATTTACTAACACATTTTCAAGGTTTACAGCAATGGTAGATATTTTACTGCTTTTGTTATGAAACCAAAAGCCTATACTAGCAACTACTATGATGATAATGCCAAAAAATAAAAACGTAGTCAAAAGCTTGAATCTCAAAGAAATAAACTTGGGCAACATAAAGGGTAAGAAGTAAAACTAGTGTTGATAAGCAATAAGTTAGCCTGAAGAATCAGGGGAAGAAAGGCATTAAAATAACCTTTGCTGAGCATTGCTACTTGCCTTAAAAGCATCCTTATAGATTTGCAGGTTTTCTTCGTCAAAACAAACAAAAATAACCGATTCAAGACTTGCCCCCTCGTCACTTTCTACAAAATCGCAGACTGTTTGAATAGCTATATTTGCAGCTTTATGTTTAGGAAATTTATAAATACCTGTGCTTATATTAGGAAAAGCCACCGTTTTAAGGTCCTGAGCAACCGCAAGCTTAAGGCTGTTTAAATAGGCACTCTTTAGTAATTCTTTTTCGTTATTATGGCCTCCCGACCAAGTAGGTCCTACTGTATGAATGACATGTTTAGCAGGGAGTCTTCCAGCAGTTGTAATTACTGCCTCTCCTACTTTGCAGCCTCCTTGTCGGGCAATTATTTTATAACAATCTCTTAGTATATCTTCGCCACCCTTACGGTGAATGGCTCCATCTACGCCACCACCACCTAGCAATGAAGTATTGGCTGCATTTACAATAGCATCTACTACTTCAATGGTTAGGTCCCCTTGTTTATAGCTAATTTTTGAGTTCATATATTTTCAGTATTAAATAATTGACAAGAGTGAATAGTTGATAAGATACAAATTTATTTGTACCTGCCCAAAAATGTTTTTTGAAGCTGTGAATTTACTTAAAATAGTTAATTTTGCCCTGAAAGGTCTCATGCAGCATTTAAAAAAAGTAAAATGGAATTATTTGACAAGCTCAAACAGCAACGCACTTTTAGTGTAGTAGACAAAAAAATGCCAGAAGTGTTTTTTTTGATTGACTTTGATGAGTATGGCGCTTATTTGGCGGTAGTAGGCAAAGACTTGCTATCGGTAGATTATGACTATACGCATTATACTGGTTATACCCGCGATATATTACGTAGTTTACAACAAATAGAAGAGCGTCAAGCTTTTAATATTGACTGGGAAAAAAACGGAGAATTTATTTACTTGTTCGAGCACGACTATCTGTTTTGGCAGTTGAAGTACTGCGACAATGTGATAGATATTGATAGGAACAAACTGAGCTTTTATCCAAATAACACGAAGCTAATACTGGAGATAACTACTGTGGATGAACAGAAACTTCGAGGGGAGTGTGTAATTAAAGCTGATGAGCAAATATTAAAAAACGGCAAAACATTGAGTGAAAACTATTTGCTGGCAAATAACACCATTTATTCAGTAGAGCCTATTGGCAATCACTTCAATAATTTGAGCCTTTTTGACACTACTTTCAATGTTGCCGACTTGGAGAAATACCTGTCATTATTCTTTTCTTATTTTCAAAATATAGACCTAGAGTATGAGGACTACAAGTTAAAAACCAGCAAAGAGCTTGTAAAACCTCAACCTTCGTTATTTTTTGAAAAAATAGACGAAGAACATGCACTTTACTTAAGGGTGTCACAAGTGTTGCCCAACCTTGAAACAGATTTCCTTGAAAATTATGATGTGAATAAACTAGCTCAGGTTAACGAGGTAGAGGAGACTATTGTCTTGCGAACCATTGAGTATAGTAGTTATGTAGTTTTGTTACAAGATATTACCAAGCAAATATCTGGTAGGAGCAAAAAGAAAAACCTCTTTTATCAAGACAATAACTTGTTTGTCATTCCACAAGAAACAGCCGAAAAGTTTATACGTAGTTCTTTACCTGCTTTGCTCAACACTTATCAGGTTTTTGGTGCCGAAAAACTGAAAGCCTACAAAATAAAGGCGGTTCAACCCAAATTAAATATACACCTTTCTTCAGGCATTGATTTTCTTGAAGGAGACATTTCTGTGGAGGTAGACAATGAACAGTTTTCGTTGTTTGATGTGATTAAACAATACAACAAACAGCGTTATCTTAAGCTCAATGATGGTACACAAGCTGTTTTGAACGAGAAATATATTCAGCGTTTAGAACGTCTGTTTAAAAAGCAAAAAGATGGTAAAGTCAAAGTGTCGTTTTTTGACTTGCCTATGATAGACGAACTTATTGAAGAAAAGATAGTAGATGGAGTGATGCAAAAATCGAGAGAGGTGTTTGCAGGCTTCAATAAGTTGAGCCAACAGAAGTATAAGAAACCTACCAAAGTAAAGGCAACCTTGCGTAGTTATCAACAACAGGGAGTGAAGTGGTTGAGTTATCTACACAAACACCAATTGGGCGGATGTTTGGCAGATGATATGGGCTTGGGTAAAACCCTCCAAACTATTACTTTGCTCTCTCAGGTGTACCCTAAACAAAAAAGGCCCACATTGATTGTAATGCCACGTACCTTGTTATTCAACTGGGCAAACGAGATAGACAAGTTTAATGCTTCATTGTCGTATTATACTTATTATGCCAATAATCGTGACTTGAAAGAAGCTGTAAAACATCACTTGATTTTTACTACTTATGCCACGCTCAGAAATGACATTGAAACTTTTAAAGAGCAAGAGTTTTATTATGTGGTGCTCGATGAGTCTCAAAACATTAAAAACCTTCAGTCTCAAACCTCCAAAGCGGTAATGTTGCTCAACGCCGAACATCGTTTGGCTTTGAGTGGCACACCTGTAGAAAACAACTTGACTGAATTGTATGCTTTATTTCGTTTCTTAAACCCCTCTATGTTTGGCTCTGTTGATGATTTCAATAAACACTATACTGCCCCCATTCAGCAAAATAGCGACAAAGAGGTATCAAAGGAGCTGCGCCAAAAGATTTATCCTTTTATTTTGCGACGTTTGAAAAAGAATGTGTTAACCGAGTTGCCCCCAAAAGTAGAACAAGTGCTATATGTAGATATGGGCGATGATCAGAAAACGCTTTATCATCAACGCCGTCAACATTATTATGAATATGTAAAACAACAAATAGGAAAAGAAGGGATTGCCAACACTCAATTCTATATTTTACAAGCGTTAACCGAGCTGCGGCAGTTGGCTTCTGTACCTGAAGCTAAAACCGACCAAATGGTGGTATCGGCAAAACGAGAAATGTTGATAGAACAAGTGCTAGACGCTGCTGCCAATGGGCACAAGATTCTTATTTTTGTGAATTTTTTACAGGCAATAGAAAGCATCAGCGAAGATTTACAAAGTGCAGGAATCGAGTTTGTAAGTATGACAGGAGCTACCCAAAATCGTCAGGGGTTGGTAGATCGTTTTCAGAATGATAAAAAATGCAGGGTATTTCTTATGACCCTTAAAACGGGTGGGGTGGGGCTTAATTTGACTGCGGCCGACATGGTCTATATTTATGATCCTTGGTGGAACACCTCTGCCGAAAACCAAGCCATTGACCGAACCTATAGAATGGGACAAGACAAAACTGTGTTCAGTTATAAGCTAATTACTAAAGGTACCATCGAAGAGAAGATTTTGCAGTTGCAAAACAAGAAAAAAGAGCTATTTGATAGCATTATCACCAGCGATAGTGCCTCTATCAAATCATTGAATGAAGATGATATTGAATTTATTTTAGCCTAACCCTGATTGTTGTTATGAGTAATATAAGAAATATGTCAATAGATCAGCTCAGAAGTATCATAGATAGTCATTATGTACTTTACAAATTGAATGAGTTTTGGAAAGCTTATCTCAAAAGTTTTGTTGATGATAATCCTGAGTTAGTCGAAAAATATAAAATACCAGGTTTTGCCACCAAAGTACCTAAGAAAAGGGAACTTGTAGCCATATATGCTACTTTTTTTTACAATGAAGAATTGTTTCATGCAATGCTGAGGCTTTTGTCAAACTCTGCACAATCTATATTCAAACAAGCTGTTTGGGGGCTGTCGTTTTCTCAGGAAACGCTTAAAGAAGATTATAAAATTGATATTATTGTCGATCAAAGATATGGTGGCTATGACAGACAGTATTATCATGAAATAAAAGCAGAATATCAGTTATTTAGCACGCATAGTGAGTATAAGCGCTACTATTGGGATGATGGCAGACATAAAAGTTCTTATGACCATACCTTGTATATTCACCCAAATTTGGCTATTTATCTTAAACAATTTTTAGATAAGCCAGCCGAGTATTATTTAGAGCCTGTTGCAAAACTCAGAGAGGTAGCTTATAAGTTTAGTGCTGAGCAAGCCATTTTTCAGGAGCTGCCCATTGTAAATGCTTATATCAAACAAGACCGTTTAGCCAAAACCAAAACTGGTAAAGTTACTGACGCGGCACTTAACAAAATGCGTAAGTTTTGTAATATCAAAGAGTTTTTTCCTGAGAGCAAAGACAAAACTATTACTACTTATCGTACTCGAATGCTGTCTTTACTGACTTTATGTTGGAAGAAGCATTCATCATCTAAGGAAGTGTCCTTGTTAGAAATGATAGAAGTATTATTTCAATACCTGCAAAGAGGAAGTATTAAAGTTCCAGATCTGCTTAACCATACTAAAAGCTGGCATAATGTGACAAATATAAATCATCAAGTAAGTGCACATATTTTTGCTGCCTTAGAAGAGCTTCCAACGGATGGTTGGGTAACCTATAAGAACTTGAACCGATACTTTATTTACCGTCAAATATATTTTGAGTTTTTACCATCTAGTTATTATTATAACTTTATACATTATGGCATCAAACAAGATGGTTATACTGAAAATGTAAGGATAAGCGAGAGTACTTATAACCCATTATTGCGAGAACCTTATATCAAAAACTGCTTATTTTTGTTGGCAGCACTGGGCATACTCGAGGTGGCTTACGAATATCCTTTTTCTACCAATCAAGCCTTGGATGATGAAGATGATGTGTATGATATAAAGTATGTGGTACCTGGTGATAATATTCAGTACATACGTTTGACAGCCTTGGGAGCCTCTTTATTAGGCAAAACAGATAGTTATACTCCCCCTGAGGTAAAAGAAGAACAAGTGATATTAGACCAAGAGAATTTGTTTTTGCTGTATCAAGGCGACAACAAACCATTGATGTCTATGATAGACAGTGTTGCCATAAAAGTATCTGATAAGTTATATAAGGTCTCTTTTGAGTCGGTATTGGGGAGCTGTAGTAACACCAAAGAAGTAACAAGTCAAATTAGTGTGTTTAAACAATTGTTATCTAAAAATCCCCCTAAAATCTGGCAAGAATTCTTTGATGCCTTGACTAAAAAGTCATATCGCTTGGGTAATCAAAACAATGAATATTTGATCTATAAACTCCCCGAAAATCCTGAGTTGATACGCTTGATTGCTAAAGATGAGTTTTTGCGCAAACATATCATTAAAGCTGAATTTCATAATGTATTAATTCCCCATAGGCACAGGGCAAAAGTGAAAAAGTACTTGAAAAAGTCAGGCTTTTTAATAGAGTTTGATTAGCAAATAAAAAGCGGTTAGTTAGAATGAGACGAGGAAAATCAATTAACCGCTTTTATTCATTATCGCATGGGGCTTTTTAACTTGCTTGCATAAGAATTTGTCTTGCTACAGGCAATAGCTCTTGCTGTAGGTTTAAATCAAACTTGCTAAGGCTAATTTGATCGCCTCCCTCAAACGAAATGTCAATTTTGTATACATTATCCATTGATGCTTTTATTTCTATAAGAGAAGCTGCTGCTTTGGGTTTGTAGGCTTCATAAGCTATCAATGATTCTTCGTTTTGTTGGTAAGCCTTGGTTGTTTTGATCTTTTCGCCTGTAATACTCCTTTTATCATGCTTAAAAGGCTGATCAATTATTTGAGTATTTTTTAGAATATCAGAAAGACTTGTTATTGATTGAGGTAGTTCCCAAGTAAAGTCGTAACCTACATTTTTGGATTGAATGATATACCCCTCAGTGGTTTGTTGATTGGGAAGTGTAAACTCTGCGGCTTGTTTTTCTAAGGCTGATACATCAAAGAAGCCAATGGTATAGCCCGTTGGTTTTTTGCTTAAGTAGTGAGCATACTTTTTTCTAAGTACAAAAGGCAAGCGTTGATCAGTTGCTTCAGCATATCCGGCTTGCTTTTGTTCTTGGTATAGCTTCTTGCTTTGTGCAATCGTTTTACGATTGGTAGGAAAGGCTTGTTTTTGCATTTGTCCGTTGGTGCCTACCACTCCTTCATTTACAACCAACTCTTTGTCAGAAGCAAGTACCTCCCAAAATTGTTGCCCATTTTCCAGGTATTTATGAAAGGTATCGTTGCTATCAGGCCCAAACCTATACACACGGTAACGTCCGTTATGGTTAAACTGCCAGCTTTCTTCAGCAGTTACGGCATCCATCAAAGTGGAAACTTCTGCCTGAAGCGCCTGAAACCCCTGTTGACGTAGTTTATTTTTTACATCTAAAGTGGTAGTGGTACCAAATGCTTCTATCAGGTCTTCGGCTGCTTCTTTTACAGCATCTTTGGTAAGGGTTTTCATAAGGTTGATAAATGTAGGTGATTTTGATTAAAACCTTCGTTTTGACATTTGAAGATACTAATTAAACTGAAAAAACAGCAGGGAAAGTCTTCGTTTTAGGCTATGGAATTAAGATTTATTTTTTGCTTAAAATTGATAGCGCAAAACAGTAAATGTTACTTACCGGCATTTCCACTTCTTGAACGAATATTTTGACCATTACGTCCAGTACGACTTTGGTATCGATAAAAAGCCCTTACCTTATTTTCTCGCTCATCGTCATAAAACAGTGAAGTACGTCTGCTATTTCTCGAAAATGTGCTGCCTGTTCCATACAGGTTCTTTTCGTTACTTTTGCCGTAATAAGACTGACGTTCCCGGTAATTATGAAAGTAATTCATGAAACGGGCTTTAGATACAGGATAAGCCTGGATATTACATATCCTTGCCATATTGCGGTACCTTCTTCTAAACCTCCAGGTAATTTGATCTTGTTTGGTTACCCATCTACCCATTCTTTTGTTTCCTATGTAATAAGCATAACCTGGTGGTGAAACAATCAATGAAACCTGATCACCTTGTGGAGAAACCCTTTTAGAAGCTATTTGCATATCCAGGTTATGATAATGCTCAAAGAACATGTCTTTACCAACTGGTAAAAAATCAGTAACGCTTACTTTCATCCGGCGAGGATTATCAGCATTGGTTACTACCTTATACTTGTGTTTAAAGCGGGCATTGTTTGGGGCTGATTCTGACCATCCTTCTACATCCATATTATAGAGTATTACAAACATTGGAAGTTTGCTTTCAGGTGTTTTGTCTAAAATATCTTTCAGTGGATTGGCATGTTCATTTTTGTGAATGACCACATAAGACATTAAACCTATAAGCATAATCGCAGCAACAAAGTATATGGTAGATTTTTTCATAGTTGATAAAATATTGTGATGCTTAAAGTTAATGATTTTTGGGGCAACTATTGGAGTGTAGGCAACAAAAAAACAGTTTGAATATTGCATCCAAACTGTTTTGATTTTGATATATTTGAGAAATTAAATGCTATTATATTAAAAGCAAGGAAATTACTTTCCAGAGCTTCCACTTCTTGACCTTGAGCTGTAACCGCTACGACCGCTTGAACGAGAAGAACGACTGCTAGAACGGTACTTGCTATAAGATGAGCGAGTACGACTAGAGCGGCCACTGCTGTAGTAAGAACGAGAAGAAACACCACGAGAGTAGCTGCTACCAGTACCATATCTACGGCGAGAGCCAGTTCCTCCATAATAAGGACGTCTGCCGGCGTAGCTGCGCTGGTACCTGTTGTAAGAGTTTCTGCGCACAGGGTAGGTAGCCATGTTAAACATAGTAGACAAAAACATGTACTTTCCGTAGAAAGACCAGAAAGACTCGCCACTACTGTTGGTCTTCCATTGTCCGTATTGCTTGTTACCTACATAGTTAGAATAACCAGGAGGTGCTGGAATCTTGCTTACTATTTCTTTACCAGTAGTAGAATCTATACGCTTAGAAGCAAGCTCCATTCCCATGTTATTGTAGTTTTTGGCAAAATCTTGCTTACTAACTTGTGTCCAGGGAGTAATGGTTTCCTTCTTTTTAGCTGGATCATCTACGTTAGTAATCACCTTGTACTTGTTCAAACGACGTGAACCTTTTACATCCATGTCATACAATATTACCGATAAAGGCAATTTGTCCTTAGGTGTTTGTCTAACAATGTCGTCTACTGGATACTTAATGTACTTTTCACTGCCACCACCACAGGAGGTTAACATGAAAGTCATCATTAAGGCAAATAGATAAATAGAGTAGTTTTTCATAATTTTAAGGTAAAATAATGTTACTAAATTCACTTTCGTCTACCACCAAACCAACTGCCGCTTCAAACTCTGTTTCTCCCCATTGTTCAATAGAAAGTACATGTTTTTCTGCTTCGTCGTAATAACTCCAAGAAACCACTTTTTCCCAATTACGTGTATCCACATCTCTAAAACGTGCGGTACCTTCTTCTTCTTTATAATATGTAATTCCTTTGTGAGTGATTTCTTTGGGAGGAGTACCATTTCGGTGAATCTCTTCAGGAATATCAGCATCAATTGAACTTACTCTGATTTTTTCAGTGAGGGTACATTCCAGTTCTCCATCATCTTCTTCATAATGTAAGAATCTTTTTTCTTCTACTGTTGCCAGCAAAAATTCAAAAGTAAAGTACCTATCACCCCAATCGTATTCATATTGAGCCTTGACTTCCCAGGTTTGGAGATCATAATCCAAAAAAGCACCCTTCCTTAAGTCTTTGACTTGGACATTGGTTGGATCATAAGTTAATCTTTCGTCAGGTTTCTCTTTTTTACTACCAAACAAGTTGCGTAACCATTTAAGCATTATAAGATGGTTTAAATTAGATTTTCTATACTAATATACAGCAAATAAAAAATTTTAGAGAAAATTTCAAAACTTAATCTTTATTTTATTTTTTTTCATAAAAATGCTTTCAGGTGTAGTATTGCCAAAATAAATAGCAAAACTTTACATAAAGTTTGGTGCCTTGTCAACGATAAAAGCCAACCCATTTGTTGTCTAATAAACAGTAAAAATGAAAGAAATTTTCAAGGAAAAACTTTTAAGTCTTCTATCACCCCATTGGCGCACTTTAATACCCTGGCAGGAAATTTTTCTAGTACCTCATAGTCGTGTGTTGCCATGAGTATAGCAGTGCCACTGTTATTAATTCTTTGAAATAGTTTCAGAATCTCTTCCGACATATCAGGATCAAGGTTTCCGGTGGGTTCGTCAGCTAAGAGTACCATAGGTTCATTGATCAAAGCACGGGCAATCACCACCCGTTGTTGTTCACCTCCTGAGAGTTGATGGGGAAATTTTTTGTTGATTCCAGGCAAGTCTACTTGTTGTAAGAGTTCAGTAGTGCGTTGTTGTATTTTCTGGGTGTTTTTCCAGCCAGTAGCTCTCATTACAAAAGCCAGGTTATCAGCAATGTTGCGGTCGGGGAGTAGTTGAAAATCCTGAAAAACAATGCCTAGCTTACGCCTGAGAAAGGGTATCTCTCTGTGAAGCAACTGGTTTACCTCAAAACCCGCCACATGTACTTGTCCTTTGCGTAGTGGCAAGTCGGCATACAACGTTTTCAATAAAGAGCTCTTTCCGGTGCCTGTTCTCCCTATAATGTATACAAACTCCCCTTTCTGTATGGTAAAGTTTAAACCTGAAAGTACAAGGGATGCCTGTTGGTAAATGTTGGCATTGTTTACTTCAATGATGTTGTCAGGAGCTAAGAATGACATAAGTTGTTTAGGTTTGTTGTATCAAAAATAAAGCATTTTTGGGACAGGAGTAAATTATATGGTCTCGTTTTGCCTTTTGGTCTATAGGCAAATGCAGCTATTTTGCCCCTTGTTGGTCATCTAGATATTAAAAGTCAAGTTGAGTGCTATTTCTAAAAAACAAAAGCAACCTATAGAAAATCTACAGGCTGCTTTTATTATTTAGGATATTTTATGCAAAACTAAGGAATTGTTCAAAAATAAATTTACACTCTGAGAGGTGATCTTTCGCCTTGATACTTCGTTATTTTTATTGCCCGTAGCGCTGCTATGGGCGCAAAAAATAGCCTCGTCTCAAAACAAAACTTCTACCTCAAGAATGGTAATTTAATTTCTCACCATTCCTAAGCGTTTTGGGCAGTAGACTCTGCTTTTTTATGGTCTGCCAAAAACTTGCTCAAGCCTATATCAGTCAATGGATGTTTTAATAGGCCCAAAATTACATTTAAAGGGCAAGTTGCTACATCAGCGCCTAACTCAGCGCACTTGATAAGGTGCATTGTATGGCGAACTGAAGCAGCCAATACTTGAGTGTTAAATTCATAAGTATTATAAATGTGTACAATTTGGTCTATCAATTGTAAACCATCAGTACTTACATCGTCTAAACGGCCAATAAAAGGAGATACATAAGTAGCACCAGCTTTGGCAGCAAGCAATGCTTGTCCTGATGAAAATACCAAAGTACAATTGGTTTTGATGCCTTGCTTAGAAAAATATTTCAGTGCACGCACCCCATCTTTAATCATAGGTATTTTTACCACAATACGGGGATGAATAGCGGCCAGTTCTTCGCCTTCTGCTACCATTCCTTCATAGTCAGTGGCTATTACTTCTGCGCTTACATCTCCATCTACAATGTCGCAAATTCTGGCGTAATGTGCCATTACATTATGCTTCCCACTGATCCCCTCTTTTGCCATAAGCGAAGGGTTAGTAGTTACACCATCTAAAACACCTAAATCCTGTGCCTCCTGAATCTCTTTCAGGTTGGCAGTATCTATAAAAAACTTCATACAACGAAAACGGTCTTAATTTGGAAACCTTAAGTAGTTAATGGAAGCAAAATTAAGCAAAAGCCTGAATTAAGGAATGATTTATCCTGAAAGCTTTAAGTTTTTAATTAAAAAGAAGTAATGAATTGAAAATTTAAATAGGGATTATAGAAAAGGGGAAGGGAGATAAAAAGCAAGTGAGTCACGAGGCTACGACTTGATGCCCTTGCTGCTTTCCAACCCTGGGGGGTTACAAGGAGCCGTCGTACCCACATTGCACTGCAAAGGTAAAGCAAAATTTGAAATTTCAAAAATTTAAAATAAATATTTGATTATTAGTGACTTATTTGGTCAATATGCCATATTGTTGAATTTCGGCGTCTGTCATCCAGTGTATAGAAGACGCTGGTGCAGCCTTAATTGTAAAGTAATAAAAGCTTTTAGCTTGTGTTTGACTAAAGCCTACAGATACATAGTATTTAATGTATTTTTGATGTTCAATATGCCCTTCAGGAAAGTCAGTGGCTTCTTGATCATTGCCTGCCCATGAATGTACGCCTATTTTGGTATTACTTCCTTTACTTCTTTCTACTCCTGCCAGAAAAAAATCAGTACCTCCAGAGGCTACCAAACCTCCATCCTCTATGTGAGTGTTGATCTTTTTTTGGTGAACCAATGCAGACAATTGCAAATTTATATCATCATCTGATGAACCATCACAAGTTTTAATATGAATGATTGTAATATTGGGGTAAGCAGTAATCAATGAAGTAAAGTTGGTAAGCGATTGACTGTTAACTTCTCCGTTCATTTCTACGCTTGTGTTGTTGTCTAATACTTTGAAAATACCAAACTGTTTTTGTGAAGAGGGTGTTTGTATTGACTTGCAGCCTGAAAGTATCAATACAATCAATAGTAATATAGAGGTATAATGCTTTATCATAGATAGTTGGCAATTATATACAAAAATATGTGATGATGGGTGGTTGTTTAGAGGAGAAAAGAAGGGAGAAGAAAAAAGCATGACAGTATCGCACTGCTACAACCGGATGCCCTTGCTGTCTTCCGACCCTGGGGGAGTTACAAGGAGCTAGTCGCACTGCCACGCGCCACAAAAGTAGTAGTTATTATTTAATTGTCAAAATTTCGAATAAAAAAGCTATATTTTGTAACTTTACAGTATCAAAACTACAACTCAAACAGAGTTTATGCGTTTTGATTTTAGATTTTAAAAAAGAATTTCAAACACTATAATGAAAAAACAACTATTTATTCTTTTAGCACTTGCAGTAGTAGTAAGCGGAGTTTTTGCTTTCACTACTGTAAATAAAGTTGATGGTCCTAAGTTTAAATGGAGCAAAACTATACATGATTTTGGTAAAATAGAGCAAGGTAAGCCTGTAAAAACAGCGTTTGAATTTACAAATAGTGGCAATGCTCCTATTATTATTACTAAAGTGCAAACATCTTGTGGATGTACTGCCTCTGAATACCCTAAAACTCCTATTATGCCAGGGCAAACCAAAAAAATAAAAGTAGGTTATAATGCAGCAGCAATGGGAACTTTTAGTAAAACGATTACAGTAATGTCTAACTCAGAAAAACCCACTACTGTATTATTTATTAAGGGAGAAGTGATTGCTAAGAAAAAATAAAGTGCTGACTATCAGCATTGAATAAATATTGAAGCCTGTTTCTGACAAGAAACAGGCTTTTTTTAGCTCTTACTATGATATTATTGCTTGGTTGGCGCGTGTAATTGGTTGTTGATGTATACTTTTAAACCAATGTGCTATTTTTATAAGCCATATAGCCGATACAATGCAAATAGTGGCACAACCTATTAAAAATGGAACAAACAGTGGAGTTTGATATAATAAAAACAGTAAAATTAATGAAGTGATTAATAAGCGAGAAAACTCTATAGGTATTACCCAGTTTTTGCGTTCAAACAACCCCCCCGGAGTTAGTATGGCAAAAAGTGTTAGACCAACTCCGATGCCTTTGAGTATCCAATCCATCTTATCTATTTGAGACATAAAATAAGCCGAACCTGCCAGGGTAAGGACATAATGAAATAGCACATACCAATTGACAATAGCAGGGGTTTGGGTGTTAAACTTTTGGTATTGATTGCGGTCTACTTCTGGGGCGTGCTGCATGCCTCCCATACTTTCAGGGCGCCAGCCAGGTTTGTAAAACAACACCTTAAGTTTGTTTATAAAACCTGGAGTTTCTTTGAGTTGTTTGCCAATGACTTGAAAATGGGTAAAGTTTACTAAAATAGGGTTCCAAGTGTTTACTGGTGTAGTGATACCATAAATAGGCTGTTCTTCTTCTTCCTGAAAAGTGCCAAACATTCTATCCCAGATAATAAATGTGCCTGCATGATTTTTATCTATGTATTTGGGGTTGCGTCCGTGGTGTACCCTGTGGTGGGAGGGAGTATTCATAAACCATTCTAAAAAGCCCATTTTTCCAATGGCCTCAGTATGAATCCAAAACTGGTACAATAGGTTAAAACCTGATATAATCACCACTGCGCTAGGATCAAAGCCTAACAATGCCAATGGCCAAAAGAAGAAAGAGGTAAAAAAGATTTGGAACCAACTCTGGCGTAAAGCTACTGATAAGTTGTAATCTTCGCTTTGATGATGTACTTGGTGCCCACTCCAGAATAAGTTGATTTCGTGGTTCATTCGGTGTGCCCAATAATAGCAAAAATCCCAGGCAAAAAAGAGGATTATATAATTTAATACGGTGTTTTCAACTTTAAAGAAAGCCAGGTTTTCGTAGATAAGGGTGTAAATGGCTACAGTAATGAGTTGGAAAAATATTTTGACTGCTTGCTGTCCTATACCACAGCTGATGTTAGTAATGGCATCGTTTAAACGATATCTTTTAGTTTTTTGGAATTGTTCTACAAGTAGCTCTAAGCCCATTAACCCAAAATACATGGGTATGGCAATTACAACAGGGTCAAAATTCATAAGTTAGTATAATTGGATTCGTGTATAGTACAAATTTACAGAAAATAGAAAGTGTATCAAATTTTCTGAGGACAATAACTTCCCTTGGTAAATTCTTTAAATTGTATAATTGAATGTTATTTGTCATGTTTGTTAAGTACAAATGTGGATAAGTCAAAGTTATCCACATATCCACATGCTGGTGTGTGGATAACTTGTGAATAACTTATAGTCATTCTTTTTACCCCTTCGTTTATAGTAATTTTTACTATAATTATAACTTTGATACATTATTTTGTTTTGATTTTGTGTGTTTTTGTTTACTACTATTTTTTGTTATACTGCATACCTCTTTTCTTAGTTAGTTTTTGCTTTTAAAAATATTATTTAACATAATTTATTTATATTTAATTAATACAAAATAAGAGCTGTATGTTAGTCAATATATGTATAGGAAAAATACAATATTCTTTGTGGTTTTAAATAAAAACTTCTATTGATTTTATTGAAAGCCTGTTGTGTAAATCAAACATTCTCTCCTTTCTTTGAGTTTATCACCCAATAATTCTTGTGAAAATTATTAACTGAAAAGCGTAGCTTTTATATTTACTGCATAAAAAAAGACTCTAAATCTATTATGTACAATACTGTTCTAATTATACACTCCTGGCTTCGTGTCATTATTTTAGTGCTTGCTGTGGTAGTACTTTTCAAATCTTTGATGGGTTGGCTCAACAAAGGTAGTTATACCAAAGGCGATAACGCTTTATCAGCTTCTTTTGTGGGTTTTATCCACTTACAGGCTTTATTGGGATTCACTTTATACTTTTTTCTAAGCCCTATTACAACAAGTGCAATGAAAAACTTTGGGGCAGCAATGAAAAACTCAGCCGTTCGTTATTGGGCAGTTGAGCATATTTTGATTATGCTTATTGGCTTGGTAGTAGCTCAAATAGGTCGTTCGAAGGCTAAGAAATTGACTGACTCTACCGCAAAACATAAAACAAGCTTTATCTTTTTTACTATTGCTATAGTATTAATAGTGGGCGGTATTTTTGCTGGAGCAGCTTCAAGACCTTGGTTTCGGATGTAATAATAGCTCACCTGTCTTAAAAGTAAAATCCCTTATTTTCGGCAAAGAGAATAAGGGATTTTTGCTTTAAGCTTCTTCTATAGCTTGCAACAATAGTTTGCAGGCGTCTCTTATCTGCTCTTCGGTAATAATCAAAGGTGGAGCTATGCGCAAAGAGTTATCACAGTTGAGAAACCAGTCTGTAAGCACTCCTAGCTCCATGGCTTTATCTATAATTGGTTTAAGTACCTCAAACGACTCAAACTCTACAGCCATTAGTAGGCCTTTGTTTCTTATCTGTTTTATTTTGGGATGAACCAGCAATGTTTTAAACAAGTGAGCTTTTTGTGCTACTTCGTCTAATAAGCCTTCTTCTTGGATGGTTTGAATGGTAGCAAGCGAGGCCGCACAACTTACCGGATGACCACCAAAAGTACTGATATGCCCCAAAATAGGGTTGTTTTTGAATACTGCCATCTTATCCTTTGAGCTTATAAAAGCACTAATAGGCATTCCTCCTCCCATTCCTTTGGCGCAGGTAATAATATCAGGTACGATGTCGTAATGTTCAAACCCCCAAAATTTTCCAGTGCGTCCAAACCCTGTTTGAATCTCATCAAGAATAAGCAATGTTCCGGTTTCGTTACAACGCTGACGCAATGCCTGAAAATATTCTTTTGTGCCTACCCTTATACCTGCTTCTCCTTGCACTGTTTCTACTACAAAAGCAGCAGTGTTTGGAGTGATATAACGAAGGTCATCAATATTGCCAAATTGTACATGACGAATCCCTGGCAACAAGGGACGATATTTTGTTTTGAACTCTTCGCTGCCCCCTACCGACATTGCTCCGTGTGATGAACCGTGGTAAGCATTATGACAAGCTACAAACTCTGCCCTGCCTGTATAACGTTTGGCAAGTTTCATGGCTCCTTCTATGGCTTCACTCCCCGAATTCATAAAAAAAATATTATCGAGAGAAGAGGGGAGGGTATTTATAATGGCTTGTGCCAATTGGTTTTGTGGTGTTTGTACTACTTCTCCGTACACCATCAAATGCATATAGGTTTCTGCTTGTTTTTTTACGGCATTCACTACGTTAGGGTGGCAATGTCCCACATTGCTTACTCCTATACCCGATATTAAATCTATAATGGCTTGACCATCAGTAGTATACATATATATGCCTGATGCGCTGGCTATTTCCAGCATTAAAGGGAAATCGGTGGTTTGTGCTAAGTGGTTTAAAAAAAGTTGTCTTTGAGAAATCATATACTCTCGGTTGATGTTTATGAGTCTTTACGCATTATAATAATGCATATTTAAAATTACTGTGTGCCAATCGGCAAAGCGTTATGAGCTTTTATATGCAAATTCATTTACACTGATATTTACAAAAGCCTCTAGTTCCTTTTTTTGATGTAAATGATGGCGTGTATGCATTTCTATTTGTTGGTACCATTCTAGTGAATTGAGCATACCAAAAATAACATGCTTGACTTTGTAGTGGTCACTATCATCAGCAATAGCTGCTGCCAAGCCTTGGAGTTGTTTTAGCAAGGTTGTCCATTGTTGCTTACATTCGTTACGAGATTTAGCTTCTGGTGCACCACTTGTCCATTCTTTGGGTTGCTTTATTTTTTGCTTAGGAAACCCCCCATGTTTATAAAGCATTTCTCCCATCTGAGTTTTTTTTCCTTCAAGGCTTCCTTTTTTGTGTTTTAAACAATTGTTTATGTTATATACAAAAAAAGTAGAGGCGGTATAAATATGTTGATACATTTGTGCCAACGACCAAGTACTTTCTGTTTCCTTATATACGAATTGTTCGTCTGTATAACGGTCTAACTCTTGGATATAGTAAGAGAAGAGCTCATTGAGTTTTTTTTGAGTTTGTTGAGTAGTGTTCATAATCGTTAAAAAATAGGTGTTGAAATGATACTTTTGAAAATATGGCTGAAAAGCTTGTTTAAAGCTTATAGAGGTAGTTTTTGCGTGTTTTTTTCGTTTATTTTCTTTTTTTCTTTCTTCTAAAACCTGCTTTTTTTGTGCTGTAGTAAAATCAGCTAAAAAATGTATTTAGAGAGTGTAGGGCTATATTTTAAGGGTGAAAAAGTGCATTTTTAACCCAAATAAAGGCGATAATTTCGCAATAATTTTTTATGAACTGATCTATCCCCTTGATAAAGCCTTTAATTTAGGCTACTTTTTGTGATATTCTTCAATGTATTGTTGCATTTCTTGCTGAAGTTTACGAGCTACCTCTTTTGGATTTTCCGAAAAAATAATTCCACGGGAGGAGTTTACCAATAATCCTATTTGAGAATTCATTCCATATTTTGAAACTTCTTGTAAACTTCCTCCTTGTGCTCCTACTCCTGGTACTAACAAAAAATGTTTGGGAACCAAGCTTCGTATTTTTTGCAGCATACTCGCTTGGGTTGCTCCTACTACATACATCATTGCCTCATCATTGGTCCACTCTTGCGACTTGGTGAGAACTTCCTCGAAAAGTGCTTTTTTATCTTGGTTGATAGGTAAAAACTGAAAATCTTGACTACTAGGATTAGAGGTTAACGCCAGTAAAATCACCCACTTTTGTGCATATTCCAGAAATGGACTTATAGAGTCTTTTCCCATGTATGGTGCTACTGTAATGGAGTTAAAATCAAGCGTTTTGAAGAATGCCTTGGCATATTGGTCTACTGTATTACCAATATCGCCTCGCTTGGCGTCAGCAATTGTGAATATATTTTGAGGAATATGTTCCAGTGTTTTTTGCATAGTTTCCCAACCTGCGGCTCCATTGCTTTCATAAAAAGCAGTGTTAATTTTGTATCCTACACAAAAGTCAGCCGTTTGGTCAATAATGTATTTATTGAAAGCAAGTACAGGGTCTGTTTCAGATTTGAACCGAGCAGGGATTTTTTCAATGTCAGAGTCGAGCCCTACACATAGGTAAGATTGTTTTTGGAGAATTTGTTGGTAAAGTTCTTCTTTGGTCATGGTAAAAACGCGTTAGTTTACAAGCTCAAAGTTACAGCTTGTAACACAGAAACAAAAAACGACAAAGAAAAAGGGTAAGAAGATTACCTCCTTACCCTTACAACACCAAGTAGTATTGTTGTTTATCTCAAATCGTTTAGCTCTACCCCAGGGTATTGCTTAGGGTTAAACTGAAAATAACTTTTTGATATCCCATTTTTATGCTCTATAAACTTCAATATCGTATATACATATCTGTTACCATTATTTTCATAAGTTTCCCAACCCATAATAGTATTATCAGCTTTTTTTACTCTTAGTTTAAGCTTTACCAATTGGTACTTTTTACGATCTTGTGGTACCATTTCTATGCTATGATAAGACCCTTTGCTTTCGGCAGGCAACAGTCTGTATTTGAAACCTTGCTTATAAATAGTGTAAATTTTATCAGGGGTAATTCCTTCGTCTGGCTCGTATTCGGTTACATTGGCCTCATTGGTTTCTTTTAAGTAAGTCCATTGAGTTTTACCATCAGTCATTATTTCTTGCCCACTGGCTTTCAGGCGAAACATTTTTTTGGCTATAGTTATGCTTCCATTAAAGTTATCGGTTACACCAGCGGAACTTTTAAGCGAATATTTAAATGAAGCACCAAATGCTTTCATGTTTTCATACCTGTTTTTCACTGCATCCAAAATACTTTTTGCTTTGGCGTCTTGTTGTGCGGATAAATTAGTAAATGTGAATAACCCGATGGTCAATAAAAATATCGTAGCTTTCAATTTCATGATCTTTGTTATTATGTTGTTGTCTGGTCTAATTGTTTAACTAGTCATTAGACACTTATTTTTTTATTTAGTTTAATTTCATGCTAATAATAAAACCCACTCTAGTAAATTATATTATACTTCGTGTTTTTTTATTAACTGTTATTGCTGATTTCATTAAGCAAACGCTCGAGACTGTATTCGTCAGGAATAAGTACTTCACGCGCTTTACTTCCTTCAAATGGACCTACAATTCCGGCTTGTTCTAGTTGATCAATCAAACGGCCTGCACGGTTATAGCCAAGTTTCAAACGGCGTTGCAGGAGCGAAGTACTCCCTTGTTGATGCATTACAATAATACGGGCTGCTTCGTCAAACAATTCATCACGATCGCCTACTGAACCGCCAGTACTACCACCCCCTTTATTGTCTTCTCCATGAAACTCAGGCAATTGATAAGCTTCAGGGTAGCCCTGTTGATCACCAATAAAGTTACAAACACGTTCTACCTCTGGAGTATCTAAAAACGCCCCTTGCAGACGAATCATTTCTGCTCCCATAGAAAACAGCATATCACCCATACCTACTAGTTGCTCAGCTCCTCCAGCGTCTAATATGGTTCTGGAGTCAATTTTAGAGGTAACTTTAAACGACAAACGAGCAGGAAAGTTAGCCTTGATCACCCCTGTAATAACGTTTACAGAAGGACGTTGGGTGGCTACCACCAAGTGTATGCCAATAGCACGCGCCAACTGAGCCAAACGAGCAATGGGTTGTTCTACTTCTTTTCCTGCGGTCATCATCAAATCAGCCAACTCATCTATTACCAACACAATGTAAGGCATAAACTTGTGCCCTTTTTTGGGGTTGAGTTTGCGTTGGGTAAACTTTTGGTTATACTCTTTAATATTTCGACAAAGTGCATCTTTCAACAGGTTATAACGATTGTCCATTTCCAGACACAGCGAATTGAGGGTATGAATCACCTTTTGATTATCAGTAATAATGGCCTCCTCTGAGTCTGGAAGTGTTGCCAAAAAGTGTTTTTCGATGGCAGTGAAAAGAGCCAATTCTACCTTCTTAGGGTCAATCAGTACAAACTTGAGTTCGGCGGGGTGTTTTTTGTAGATCAATGTAGCAAGAAAAACATTCAACCCTACTGACTTACCTTGACCAGTAGCACCAGCCATCAATACATGGGGCATCTTGGCAAGGTCAGCCAAGAACACCTTATTTTCAATGGTTTTACCCAATACAATTGGTAAACTTGCTTTGGTGTTTTTGAAGGCATCGTCTTCCATAATAGAGCGCATAGTTACCACTTCACGCCTTTTGTTGGGTACTTCAATACCAATCGTTCCTTTGCCAGGAATAGGGGCAATAATACGTATGCCCAATGCAGCAAGACTTAGTGCAATGTCATCTTCAAGGTTTTTAATTTTAGAAATACGAACACCCGCTTCTGGTATAATTTCATACAGAGTTACTGTAGGACCAATGGTGGCCTTAATCTGAGAAATGCCAATGCCATAGTTGCTTAAGGTTTCTACAATACGATCTTTATTGGCTTCCAGTTCTTCATTTGACACCTGTCTCTTCATTTCAGGGAGCTCATTGAGCAAGTCAGCCGTAGGAAACTTATAAGTACTAAGGTCTAGAGTAGGGTCATAAGCTTCCAGCTTTTTTTCTTCTTTTGTTTCCCGGTTATGCTCTGCTTCCTCTTTAAAGTTAATGTCTTTTTGGATTGCCTTTTCAAAGAATGGGTTTACTTTTTCAGTCACCTTATCTATAGAAGGAGGGGGTGTTTGAGGAGTTACTGGTGCCGATTCATCAGTAAGCTCAAGGTCAAGTTTGCCCGTTTTTCTTTTAGATAATTTCTCTGTGCTTCGGCGAGTACGCTTCGGTGATACCTCTTTAGGCATTTCCAGAGGTGTTTCACTTGTAGGGTTTTTGAACGGAGGCATATCAGGAACTACCTCATCATTATCTTCTGATAAATCTTCAGTGTCTACCTTAGGCATGCGGGTGGTTCTTAGTTTGCTTGCCCGCTCTTTTTTGATAGCTTCTGTTGGATCTTCAGTGATTTTGGTAACCCTTTCTATAGGTTTAGTTTTATCCAGCGTGGGGTCATCATCGGTTACTTCCAGAATAATACCCTCGTCTGAAAATAAATCTTTGTGGTCTTCATTGTTGCCTGCTTCTGTGGTTTCAACTGTTTTTTTATTCTTTTCTACCCGTTCATATCGCACACTTTTGGCTGCATCAGAAATTGTTTTTACAATGCCATTATTGGTTGACACATACTTTTTGTAATCATCATAAGCGAAGGTTTTTACTACAAACCAGGCTAATACAGCAAAAGTAATGACTACAGAAAAGAATGATTTAAACAGTGGAATTAAAAAAGTATGGGCAATTTCGAAGCCCCAGGCACCACTTACAAAAGCGCTTCGGTCGGCAAGCGCCACCAAAGTACTAATCCAAATAAGAAAAAATATAGATACACGCATTAAGCGGGGAAGCCTAATAAGCGTGACATTGTTAAGAAAGCGCCAGCCTAATACAAAAGAGATCACAACTAATATATAGGCAGCAATGCCAAACCCCTTGAATACAAAAGTGTGGGCAAGAATTGCCCCGGTAAGCCCTAGCCAGTTTTGTACTTCAGCGCCACTTTGGGCAAGTTTATTATTCCAAAATGCTTCTACCAAGCTTTGGTCAGCTTTGCCCGTTCCTCCTAAAAAATAAGAGGTAAACGCGCCAAACATTGCCATAGCAAGCAATAGAAAAAACAGACCTAGGGTAAATCTTACATTTTTGTTTTTGAGTAGTAAGCTTATGATCTGCATAAACTCATTTTGACTCAATCGCCCCGAATCGTTTTTTCTTTTGTATGTATTTTCTCGGACAGTCTTTGCCATATTATATGCAAATTTAATTGGTAAAAAGGCATTGATTCAAGCGGGTATTATTTGCTCGCCACCAATTTTTGAGTGCCTTTGTTAGATTGCATTTTGATCAATGCTTTTTTTATGTTTTTGATTAATGCAGGTCCTTCATAGATAAATCCAGAGTAGACTTGCACCAGCGATGCGCCAGCTTCCAGTTTTTCTATAGCATCGGCAGCAGATGCTATGCCTCCTACACCAATGATTGGGAAAGCCCCCTTTGATTTTTGATGGATATACCTAATTACTTCAGTAGACCGGTCTTTTAGTGGTTTACCACTTAAGCCACCTGCACCAATAGTTTCTATTTCTGTTTTGTCAGCTTGAAGCCCCCCACGGTCAATGGTAGTATTGGTAGCAATGAGTCCATCTATTTTAGTATCCAATAAAACGTCTACTACTTCGTCAAGTTGTTCATTGCTCAAGTCAGGAGCAATTTTAAGTAAAATAGGTTTGGTTTGAGGTTTTTGTTTGTTCTTATTTTGTAATGTTACCAAAAGCTTGGTCAGTGGTTCTTTATCCTGTAATGCTCTTAAGTTAGGCGTATTGGGAGAGCTTACATTTACCACAAAATAATCAACATAATCGAATAAAGCATCAAAGCATTTTTCATAATCACTGATTGCTTCTTCGTTGGGAGTTACTTTATTTTTGCCAATATTACCCCCCACTAAAATATTTGCCGGACGTTTTTTCAAATGACCAATGGCAGTACTTACTCCATCATTGTTAAAGCCCATCCGGTTGATAATCGCCTGGTCTTTTTTTAGTCTAAATAATCGGGGTTTGGGATTGCCCTCCTGAGCTTTAGGAGTAAGCGTGCCTATCTCAATAAACCCAAAACCAAAGTTGGCCATTTCCTGAATCAAAACGGCATTTTTGTCGAAACCTGCTGCCAACCCTATCGGGTTTTTAAAAGTGAGCCCAAACAGTTCTTTCTCCAAAGCAGGGCTTTCATACGTATACCGTTTCCGTATTAAGTGAGAAAGTCCAGGGATTTTAAATGCCCACTTAATCATTTTAAAAGTAGTATGATGCACTTTTTCGGCATCAAAACGGAATAAAACAGGTCTGACAAATTGTTTATACAAATCTTCTAAAAGTTAATGATGATGTTGCAAAAGTAACGGTTTTTTACCAAAGAGATAATGAACCTCTTTAATTATTGAGCAAAAGCTTTTCTAGTTGATTAAGGTCGGCTTTGATTTTTGATAAAGCGAGCCGATCACGATTTTTGATGGCTACTTCCAATGCTTTTTTTATACTGGCATGGTAGTGTTCTATTTGAGCATTTATTTGTTCGTTAGTATACTGAGGCGTAGGTACATCTTTGGTTTGATAAGCTTGCTCTTCTTTGCCTTCTTCTATTTCGGTAGCTCTTTTATAGATATCTTCTACACTAAGTATGGGTACCTCATCAGAGTCTTTGGCTACTTCGCCCAGCTTTTGTACATGGCTCTTATTTACTTTTACTTTGCCCTTCAGTATTTCTTGCTTCAGTTCAGGGTTTGATTTGCCAATAATGTCCATCCCCTCGGCAAACTTAGCGTCACGACGAATCGTTTTTTCATCTACATTGTATTCTTTAGCAATACGCTTTGCGGTAGACTCTTTGGGTTGTTCACTGTTACTTAGGTCAGTGCGTTGCCCTTGCGATTTCTCAGAGTTATAACGCGACCCACGTAAAAAGGCTTGTTGTTCTTTACTAAGGTTTCGTCGTCCTAGTTGATTATTGATCATCCAGTTTCGCGCTTCAAACCTGGTTTTGAATTGTACCAGATGAATCTTAAAGTCTACATTATAAGTAGTACATATTTTATGGCGATTATGCCCGTCAATAAGTACATACTTTCCAGCAAGTTCGTCATCAGCGTCATGGGGTACTTTCCATACCACCAAAGGTTCACGACACCCTTCCTCTGCGATGTTTTGGGCAAGTTGGGCAAATTCATCTTCCTTGAGTGGAGGAATCAAATCCCTGAATTCATCCTCAATGTGAATCTTTGCTTTTATCTGCGACTCACTTTCGCTTTTTTGTTTTACGGCTCCACTTAATAGGTTTGCCAGTTTATCTCTTTTAGCCATTAATGACCTCCTTTGAAAGGTTTAAATAATCTTCGGCAGCAGCACAGGTTTTATCGTAAGAAAAAATATCTTGTCGATGAGTAGACGACTCTACCACTGCCACGTTTTGCCTGATAACGGTTTGAAAAGCTGCATCGGGATATTCGGTTTGAACTTTCTCTACAATGGTTCTACTTACCACTGTACGATTTACTTGAGTAAGCAGTAGCCCCATAAGTCCCAGTGCTGGATTTAGGTTTTGACGTAGCTCCTCTATCAATTCTATAATAGTGTCAAGGCCTTTGATGGCAAGGTATTGCGATTGAACCACGATAAGTACTTCGTTGGCAGCTATCATTGCGTTGGCAGTGAGAATACCCAAAGAAGGGGGGCAGTCGATTAGAATAAAATCATAATCTTTTGCTATAGTTGCCAGTGCGTTTCTTAGTTTAAAATACCCATTTACTTCTGTAATGAGTTTTACTTCTGCCCCTGACAAATCAAGGTCTGCCGGAATGATGTTGAGTCCTGTAGCTATTTTGTGCACAGGTAACACTTCACCTTCACACAATGCGTGGTAAATATTTTTGGGAGGCTCTTCTATACCTACCGACTGCGACAGGTTTGCCTGAGGGTCAATGTCTACTATAAGCACTTTCTTTTTATTCATCGAAAGTGCCTTACCCAAGTTAAGGGTAGTAGTAGTTTTGCCTACGCCTCCTTTATGATTTACTACGGCAATTATTCGTGGTTTCATTGAGTCTTTGTCTAAGTTGTTGTCCAGATGACAAATAATAATTTAGCCATAAATTTACTACTTATAAAATATTTGCTCAAATAAATAGCAGGTTTTTGCCCATTGAGCAAGCGCTTAATCTATGCAGTAGGCAGTGTTGAGTGATGCGGTTTTGTGGGTATACACTTCTGGACTTTTTGTCCAGAAGTGGTTAAAATGTTTGACCTTCGAGCTGGGTTAGTTGAATGCTTATGTCCCAGACTTTTTCAGCGTAAGTCTCATTAAGTGCATCTTTGTTAGGTGTTTTTTGCTTTTTATTGGCAAAGTACTTACCCGATATGTTGGCTACCTTAGGCGAACTAGCCAAGTATATGGAGGTAGCAGCGCCTTTGGCTGAGTTAATCATAAAAGGCTTGGCCAAAGCAAATATCACTTTAGTAAAGCCTGATAAGTTTTTCGAAAAGTTAGTGCGTACTACTCCAGGGTGTAAAGCATTTACTGTAATGGAGGTATTAGCCAAACGTTTGGCTAAGGCAATAGTAAAATGAATGTTGAGTAATTTTGAAATTGAGTAAGCTTTCATAGGAGTATAACCTTGTTCTAGTTGCAGGTCATTGATGTTAAAGTCTATAAACTTGTGGGCGTCTGATGACACATTGATAATGCGTGCCATGGGGCTTGCCAATAACGATGGTTTTAATAAATTGGTAAGCATAAAGTAACCTAAATGGTTAACTGCTACTGTTTGTTCTATACCATCTGGAGTTGTTTGACGTGTGGTACCAGCTGCAATGAAACCAGCATTGTTTATCAGTACATCTATAGCTGGATAACGTTGGGTAAGTTCAACTGCCACTTTTTTTATTTGGGCTTGTATACTAAAGTCGCATATAAAAATCTCTATATTTTGATTACCACTTTCGTTGATAATTTCTTTTTTAGCTTCTTCAGCTTTGTGAGGGTTGCGACAAACCATGGCTATAGTTGCGCCCATTTTGGCAAGAGCCAGTGTGGTTTCTTTTCCAATACCAGCATTAGCACCAGTTATAATACATACTTTATCTTTCATAATGACAAGGGTTATTTAGATGGTAATATACATATATAATATGAAGTGGTAATTTACTTTTGGGCAAAATGTCCATAGGTAAATAGAAAGTAAATAATAGAAGATATATGAAATAATAAAACCCAGCAAAAATGAATAAGTTCGAAAAACAAGCCACTAAGTTCTGGCAAACTTATGATGGCTTTGAGCCTTTCTGGAGTAAATATGAGCAACTATGTGCAGAGGGAGTAGGTTCAAATACTACTTCTAAACCTCGGGAATAATCAATTTTTTGTTTTACCTGAGGACGTTCAAACCTGGAGAAGCTTTGTTGTACTAAATTTAGAAAATAATAGATTGCGCTCTATGACTCCTTCCTTGACTAAATGCGTAAACCTCGAAGAGTTAAATTTGAAAGGAAATAGACTGACATTTGTACCACAAGATGTAGAAGAGCTTGCTAAACTTAGAAAACTAGATTTGAGGTTTAATAAAATTAAATCATTGCCACGACAACTCAAAAATTGTAAAAGCTTAGCAGAGCTTCGCTTGCGTGGCTATCTGCTCACTTATCAGGCCATTGCTCAAGTGAAGGACCTGTTTCTTCAGGTAAAATTAGAGTTTCAAGCAATGCTTCTGGACAAAATGCCTAAAAGATATTTTTCATCAAAAAATATTAAGTTGGTGATTTTGATAATGTTTGCACGTCTTATGTGTGTAAAACAATTAATATAAAACCTTATGAATATAGCCAAAGCTCTTAAAATGAAGAATCAGTTGATCAATGAAATCAATAAGCTGAAGGCAAAAGTGAAAAATCATAATTCGGTTGTTAAAGGAAACGAACATACCTATGACATACCCAAGCTATTGCTACAGCTAGAAGCAAAGAGTCAAGAGCTTGTAAAACTTAAAGTAAAATTGACTCAAGCCAATGCAATGGTACAAGACAAAATATATGAAGTAGGCGAACTCAAATCAATGATTACTTTTTACCGTGAAATATCGGTAAAGCAAGGAAAAGTAAACATAGGTTATAACAATGAGTTGGTAGCGTATGAAGCTCAGTTTAAACAAAGAGACAAAGATGAAGCTATAGAAAAACTAGAGCAACGTATTATGAAACTACAAGATGAGCTAGATGCATTTAACTACACCACATCAATTAGCTAAAAATACAAACACTGAAAGCCATTATTTTCTTAGAATCAATAGAACAAGATACAACCTAAAGCTTCAGAGAAGCAGCTGTTGTAAGAGAAAATACATTGGGCAAACATTGAGATATATCAAGTCAATTATGTCAAAGTTCAATGCTTGGTGGTAAAAATCAATTTTCATATTTCACAACATAAGATTCAGTCTATTTGATTGTATAAGTGGAGCATTGGTAAGTAGGTGTTTTTGTTTCACAACATCTAAACACTTTTGGGCAAAATGTCCGAAAGTGTTTTTTGCTTCAGGATGTCTTTAAAATACTTGTTTGGTTACTCTGTACAATTTATGAGAAATGGCTAACTTCCCTTTTTACGATAAATATTATTTGAAAGTCCACTGTCTTTAGTAGTGGGATGAAAAATAGTTGCCGAATGGCAAATGATGTTCAAACCTTTTTTTTGGTTTTCAATATATTTTTTGATGGTTTTTTCTGAAATATGCCCTACTGATTCAATATAGTATGACCTTGT
>NZ_CANLRP010000035.1 GCF_947493425.1 uncultured Microscilla sp.
AAACAGCATATTTTGAAGCTTTCATGCTACAAAGATAACTTTTTAACCAATATTAATATTTTCGCAAGAAGTCTAATGTGGGTTTTTTGTATAAACAAACAGGCAACAATGCCAAGTCGATGGAATATTACCAAAAGGCACTGGCTTTGAGTCAACGCACAAATGGGCAGGATAAAGCCCACTATCAAACTAAAATACTGATTAACCAGGGAGTGGCTTACTCGCAAGTGGGCAATTTTGAACAAGCAAGCACGCAGTTCGACAAAGCTTTGGATTTGTCTTTGAAACAAAAAAACCAGGCACAAACAGCCAATATATACAACTATATGGCGGCCAATCATTATATCAATGGTAAAAATAAAAAAGCCTTGGGTGAGGTAAAAAAAGCCGTTCAACTTGCCCAAACCAGTGGCAATAAACAGACACTTGCCACTAGCTACGAGATTATGGCAAAGGTGTACGAACAAGAAGAAAAGTTTAAAGAGTCGCAAAAGTATTATCAACTACAGCAACAGCTCAAAAACCAGTTTAAAGACGAAGCCAGGGCACAGCAAGAAGATATTTTGCAAAAAGAAATTAACGCCGAAAAGATGGAGAACAATCTGAGGCAATTGCTTGCGGACAAAGATAGACAAGCGGCGGCGCTAAAGCAGGCAAAACTAGAGAAAGAAAAGAGAGACAAAGAATTAGCTTTGCTCCGAAAAAACCGGGCATTGGAGCAAGCTGAGCTTAAAAATCAACAGTTGGAAAAACAACGGGTAGAACAATTATTGGCGCTTGCCGAACAAAAAGCCATTGCCGAAAGGCGCAAACAAGAAACCGAAAAACAAAAGTTGTTGACGATTACCGAAAGGGTAAAAAAGGAAAAAGCAGAGGCAGATCGTAAAAAAGCAGAAGCCGACACAGAAAAAGAACAAAAAGCCAGGCAAGTAGTTGAAGCCCAAAAAGCACTGCAAGACCAAGAGCTAAAGCAAGAAAAGCAACTGCGGTACTATGGGCTAGGCATTATAGGGTTGGGCATTGTGGTGCTTGCGCTCACTATGATTGGCTTTGTAAACATTAGACGAACTGCCCGAAAGTTGCGCACAAAAAATGTACAGATTGAAGAGCAAAAAACGGAAATTTTGACCCAAAACGAAGAGCTACAGCAACAACAGGAAGAACTGGCCGCCCAACGTGATTTTGCCGCACAAAAAAGTATCGCGCTGGACAAACAAAACCAACAAGTAAAGAAGAGTATTGTGTATGCCAGCAATATTCAAAACGCATTGTTGCCTACTTCTGCTACGCTTGCCCAGCACTTTCCTGAGTACTTTATTATCTTTCACCCCAAAGACATTGTATCGGGCGATTTTTACTGGTTTTCGGAGATTGACCAACAAAAGGTACTGGCAGTGGTAGATTGTACGGGGCACGGGGTACCAGGGGCGTTTATGAGTATGATTGGCAACACAGTATTTAATGAAATTGTAAACGAAAAACGGATCACTGACCCTGCCGAAATGCTGCAAAGACTTCACTTAAAAGTACGCAAAGGGCTCAAACAACACGACTCGAAAAACACAGATGGAATGGATGTATGCCTGTGTCGTTTTGCCGATGGTGAACAGCCAGGACAAACCATAGTGACCTACACGGGTGCCAAGCGTAATTTGTACTATGTACACCAGGGAGAACTTGGGATGCTCAAAGGAGACAGGGTATCTATTGGAGGACACCAACATGAAAAAGAACGGGTTTTTACCAACAAACAAGTTACGCTTCACTCTGGCGATACGCTTTACCTAAGTAGCGATGGGTTTGTTGATTCGCCTAGCCCCCAGCGCAAATCTTTTGGTACGGGCAGGTTTGAAGAAACGATTTTGGCTTGCGCCCAAAAAAGCATGAAAGACCAAAGGGCATATCTGGAAGAAACCAGGAAAGAGTTTCAGAAAAACGCTGAACAAAGAGACGATATTTTGGTGATTGGGGTGAGGGTATAGCTTTTGGCAAAGGACAAGCCCCATAAAAGCAGTAAAAACGCTAAAAAAATTACCAAAGTTAAGCCCCACTATACAAAACTCTTAGATTTTACTTATTTTTGAAGCCAATTGGATAGTAAAGTCAAATTAAGAGAAGTATATGTACACGATCATTGATGTAGAAACTACCGGACTACGCCCTACTGACGACAAAATTACTGAAATTGCCATTTATAAACACGACGGCGAACAGGTGGTAGATAGTTTCCATTCGCTGGTTAATCCTGAATGCTATATTTCTGACCGCATTACCCAAATCACGGGTATTACCAACGAAATGGTAGCCAGTGCCCCCAAATTTTACGAAATAGCCAAAGACATTCTTGCCATTACCGAAGGAACCGTATTTGTAGCACACAATGCTCATTTTGACTATGGTTTTGTACGTGAAGAGTTCAAAGCCCTGGGTTATAAATTTACCCGCAAAACCTTGTGTACGGTAAGGGTAAGCCGCAAGGTGTTTCCAGGGCTACCATCCTACAGCCTTGCCAAGCTTTGTAAACATTTTAAAATACAACTAACCAACCACCACCGTGCCTCGGCCGATGCTTTAGCTACCGTAGAAATTTTTGAGAAATTGTTGGAAAAAAACAGCAGCAAACTCACCAAGAATGTGGTGGAAACAGAAATTAAGGCAAAAAACCTTCCGCCTAAAATAAATCTTGACGAATACCAGGCACTACCCGAAGCTACTGGGGTATATTATTTTCATAATGAAGAGGGCGACATTATTTATATAGGCAAAAGCATCAACATTAAAAAACGGGTAGGCAGTCATTTTACCCAAAACCTCAACAATCGTAAATCAATTGATTTTAAAAGTCAGGTAGCGGGCATTAGCTATGAGCTCACCGGAAGTGAGTTACTGGCTTTGCTGCTGGAATCGGACGAGATAAAACGCCACCACCCCAAGTTTAACCGTGCCCAACGTCGTACCCGCTATTTTTGGGGTATCTACACCCGCAATCACCGCGACGGCTATTTGGGCTTGTATGCGGCAAGACTGGAAACCGAGCCTAACAAAACTCCGCTCACCATGTGTGGTTCGGGGCATACCGCACGGGAGATTTTGTACAGTAAAGTACGCGAATACCAGCTCTGCATGAAACTTTGTGGCTTGTATCAAACCAAAACATCTTGCTTTGACTACCAGATTAAACAATGCAAAGGGGCTTGTATAGGCGAAGAAACCCCTGAAGACTATAATGAAAGGGTAGAAGAAGCCATTGCTACTTTTAACCGTTATTCTTTGCGGACTTTTTTGGTGTTGGGCAAGGGGCGTAATAAAAATGAACAATCAATAGTAGCCATAGAAAAGGGACGGTATTTGGGTTTTGGTTATGTTGACAAAGACCTAACCATTGCGAGCTTTGAAGAGGCCAAACAATATGTAAAGTCTTATAAAGATAACCTGGATGTGCAGAAAATCATTTATGGATATTTGAAGCAGCACAAATGGAGTGGGGTGATGGAAGAGAGTAAAGAAGAGAAAAAAAATTAATTCCCTTCGCTTATAAAAGCCAAGGGAATCAATTATAATAGATGATATAAACTAAAAATTTAAAAATCCTTTTTGTACTGAATCTCTTGCCCTGGTAACAAACGATCACACACTATAGCCAAGGTATTGTCATCGCTGTGATGAGTAATAGTGAAGGTCTTTTCTTCACCCGGCAATAACCCCTTGAGCAAAGTAGTAGCCCGGTTGCCACCAATAGAAAAATAAGCATCATAATACAAAGGTGCTACACCATTATTGCGTGCTTTGATGGTAGTAACACAAGCCTCAGTGCTTAGGCTGGTAACTTCAAACTTGTAGCCACTTGCCATACTTGCAGCCTTTATTCTTTCCATAGCGTGATAGTCGGGCTGGTCGTTGCCAATCATGTAAGTAATATGAAAACGCGCAGCGTACGATTCATAAGACTCTCCATACGCCCCGTTAGGTTTCAGTACATTTTGTTGGTCGTAGTCGCTGTAATAGCTAAACTCCCCTCCTGCTGGTGCGGTAAAGTACCTTTGGCGATTAAAAAAATTCCAACTATTTTCATTGTAATCACTGTGCTCTTTATGCATAAACGAATCGTCAAACAAGCCAAAGTTGATATTCAACAAAAAGGGATTGGCACTCAGGGGCGAATAGGTATCACTGGCAGCATCTATAGAAATGCTCCAGGGGGTATGCTCAAAAACCCGGTCGAGGTGTTCAAAAAAACGGGTTTGAAAAACTTTGTCAGGAAAGGTTTTACCTAATTGCACTGGTGTAGGGTAAGTATGGTATTCGGCATAATGCCCAAAACCCAACTGTACAAAAGCCAGGCGTTTGTCTTGGTCATAGCGGGCAGCATACTTTTCGTAAAACTCAAGCACAAAGTTTTTAAGTGCTGTATTTGACCAATCGGGATAATAGGTTTGCTCACCCCATACTTGTGCGGTGGTTTCGTTGTAGTTACTCATTGCCTTGATGTAGTCAGGTACTGAGGTCTGGTAGCCAGGATAGGTAAACCTAAACCTTAAAATGGCTTGGTGCCCTCTGGAGGCAATTTGATTGAGCTTTTGCTCTACTTTGCTCCAGTCATATATGCCTTTTTGCTTGACAATGTCATTGTACAACATATAAGAATACTCCAGCGAAATAGCATCAGATGTATTATGCGGGCTAGTGTCCCAAAACACAATTCCGGTCATGGGTTGTACTTTGGTGATGGTACTGGTGGCAAAAACGCTTTTTTGAGCAGTAGCGGTAGCTTCTGGTTGTACAGTGGCTTCTTTTTTGGCACACGATACCCATAGCATCGCGGCAAGTGCGAAACATGCAATTTTTCTCATTGTAATGGTGGTTAGTATTTAAACTCTCTTTGAGTTTTTTGTTAAAAATAAGTAACAGCAAGCCTTGGTCATCGAATGCATACCAATGACACAATAGTAGGCTAATTTCAGCCACGACTCGGTGCTTCAAAAGATATTATTGTTTGTGTAGCTGTTGTTTTCAAGGATATGCAAAAAAACAAAATCAATCTATTTAACCCTACATTTTACCAAAAAAATACCACATCAGCCCTATAAAAGTGCTAATATGGTATCACATTTAAACTTCAATATATTGAGTGCTTCTTTAATTAGCCTACCACACAGGCGTTGGTGACCAAATCGATGATTTGCTTTGGTTCAGTCACAATTTTACTTGCTCCTGCCTCTTGCAATTCTTCTACCGAGCGAAACCCCCACGCTACTCCTACTCCATACATACCCGCATTGCGTGCCGTGTGCATGTCTGTAGGGGTACCTCCTACCAAGGCTATATTGTTTGGGGCTATTCCTATGCTCTGAGCTATATGCAAGGCAGCATTGGGCGCGGGTTTTTGTGGAAACAAACCCTGATAGCCCATCAGATGAAAAAATCTCCATCGGTCTAAATAAGCCTGGGCTACTTTAAGCGTCATTTCCTGTGGTTTATTGGTCAACAGGCTCAGGGGTACATTGGCAGAACTCAATTCGTCAAGCAGGTCTACAATGCCAGTATACAAGGTAGTATAATTACAACAGTTGGCGGTATAAGTACGCTTGAATTGTTCAAGGCATTTCTCAAATACCCGGCTACCTGGCTCATAGCAAGCAGGCAATATGCTTTGCACAAAGTCTACCAGACCGTTGCCTAAAAAACGCTGATAATCTTGTAAAGTATGGGTAGGAAAATCATAGCTGTTTAAAACATCGTTAGCAGTGTCGGCATAGTCTCGTACAGAGTTTACGAGCGTGCCATCCAAGTCAAAAATAATGGCTTTGATATTCATTTACTTAAATGTTTAGTGGTTGAATGAATACACGCTGTCAGCTTTGCCTTATTCCCTCTTATTTGTAAGAACAACAGATGTCTTACAATACAGACAAAGCCACAGGATGCTTCATTGGGGTTAGAAAAATACATACAAAAAACAGTTTTCCTGGTACTCAGGGAGTCACTGGTAAAACCTTGCAATTGTTGATTTGCAGCTTCTCAAAGAAGCCACAAAAAAAAAGCCTAATAGTACAATATTCACTGTATTTTTATCAAGCCTTTATAACTAACAGGTTTTATGATTGAAAGACTCATAATAGTAATTTGTACTCTTCTAACGTCAAAGTTATATCAAATAATAAGTAAAGATAGCTATAAATTGAGAAAAAATACGCCTCTCTAAAATCTAAAAGTAAAATTATAAAAAAGAAACAGAATGTATCAAAAGCAAAAGCTCTACAAAATAAAATGTAGAGCTTCGGTTGATAAGTAATAATACATCAACGTCTGAATCGAAAAATAAGGGAGAGAATACAGACCAGGAACAATGACGCGAGGCAAGCTAAGTACTAATCCATTGCATCTACTCTTTCGGCAATTTGTATACTTACTTTTACAATTTTTTCTATGCGGTCGGCTTTGTCTTCGTCAAAGGTGTTGGTAGGCTCCTTATAGGTGAGCATGCCGTGGTTCAATTCAAATATTCCTTGTACCAATTCTTGTGCGTCAACGAGTGTATCGCACACGTCATCGTTCAAAAAATGAGCAAAAAAACCATACTCCTCTGATTCAAGCGCATATTTTTCCATCACAAAATCTTCGCGTTCATACGCATCACTGTGGTCATACGCAGGTCTCAAAATTTCGGTAAACATATCTCGTTTATAAATCTTGAAAGCGTGGTGCAATAAATTATGACAGGGCACCTCTACATAAATTTGATGCTTTTCTTCTTTGGTAATGCTGGTATCTTCTACATATACGTGTACTGGACGCTGGTTTATTTCGCCCGATACATCGGGATAACCTATTTTTTGATCTTTTTTGGCAAGAGGTTTTTTATGAAACTCAAGTGATAAGTTACTTGCCAAATAAAGCATAAACTGCTCTACTTTTCTTAGGGTGTCTTTTGCGCGTAAAACAGGGGCAATAAAAATTAACCCAAAAAGGAAAGTAAACATCAAAACAATTGCTAAATTTCCCATACATCTACAATTTTAAATGTCACTATTTTGCTATTTGTTATTGTGTCTTGGTCAAAAATACTGATTTTAGCTCTCAAAAAAGAAAACTTGTCCAGTAAGTTCTTCCAAAAACACGCGGGTATTATCCAAAAAAACATATTAAAGTACTGCAAATAAATGCTTTATGAAGCAAAAGGAGGAGGCAAAGTAAAAATATACAAGGAAGGTTGTTGACACCACTTGATGTGGTAAGTAAAGGTTACCTGGTGATTGTTTTTCATAACTATTAATGTTTGATCTTGTAACTTGAACGCGTCATCAATTGTTTTTGTTGGGTACAACTTAAATGAGCACCCACCTTGGCGTATATTTAGCTTTGAGGAAGTGATTTCCCCAAAACCGCCTCTGGCAAAACGCCCATTGCCTGACCTTGGCTCATCAATGAGCTAAAACCTGACCTTGGTATTAGGCAACCATTTTCTGATCTTGGCTTTTTCTTTTTCGGCATCGTACCCAGTAGCAGACTGCGACTCGGTGGGAGTAGTAAAGTTGCCCCGTAAATCGAGTTCCTTTAGGTTTTTCATCTGTGCAATTTCTTCAGGCAACACGGTCAAGCGATTGTTACGCAGTATCAGTTTTTTTAACTTGGCAAGTTGTAATACCGATTTAGGCAACACAGTCAATTGATTGTTACGCAAGTCAAGCTCTTCAAGGTTTTCTATTTCGCCCAGGCTATCGGGCAACGCCTGTAGTTGATTATTGTGAAGAATGAGCGTTTTTAGGTTCTTGAGCTGTACAATGTCTTTAGGCAAACGTACCAATCTATTTTTGCTCAAATCAAGGGTCTTGAGGCTTTGCAGTTTTCCCAAAAAACGACTTTTGGCAAAACTGCTGTCCAGGCGGTTATTGCTCACATACAAGTGCTCCAGTTTTACCAGGTTTTTCAATTCGTTGGGCAGCGAATCTATCAGGTTATTTCTTAGGTACAAGTACTTGAGACTACGCAACCCTCCTATGGTGTAAGGTATTTGTTTTATTTGATTGCTGTCGAGGTCTAGCACTTCTAACTGGCTCAGGTTGCCCAACTGACTCGGAATAGTTGAAATGCCGTTTTTTTCTAAGTCGAGCACCCGCAACGATTTCAACGCCCCTATTTCGGATGGTATACGGGTCAGCTTATTGCCTTCCAGGTCTATTACCTGTAGTTGAGTCAGCTTTTTAATACTTTTGGGTAGCTTTACCAGCTTGTTATAGTCCAGGTAAAGAAACTTCAAATGCACCAAATTGCCTATAGTATCAGGCAAGTAGGCTATTTTATCTCCCCATAAGTCTAATATTTGCAAAAATTTCAAACTACCAATACAAGGAGGCAAGGTATCTATTTGGTTCAAGCCCAAATCGAGCATCTGGAGCTTTTTGAGTTTCCCAATTTCTTTGGGCACTTTTTTCAAGCCTTTGTTTTTCAGGCTAAGCAAATACGCGTTGGCAGCATCGTGTACAGCATCGTCCATTACTTTGTACAACTCCTTTTGCTCAAGTTCCTGCAAACTTAGCAAGGTATCCTGCGCTTTTACTGGTTGCCAGCACAGAAATAGGGTAATTAAAATAAATACTAACCAGTTTTTATATTGCATGAAAATGTATTGGTTTTGATATGACTCCCCTGCTGATATAAAGTTATACAACCAGCTTGATAGGAAGTTCAAATTATTAATTTTACACTAAATATATAACATAAAGCTATATTAAATTATCGTAAACTCAGACAACTTTTTATTTTGCAGCACCACCATACACAGAAAAAGCTGGATGAAAAGCCACCCAGCTCTTGTCTAAACTCTTCAAAGTAAGGAAGGCTTAGCTTGTTGCCAACACTTTACGCTCAAGCAGCACTACGTTTTCTACATGGTGGGTATGCGGAAACATATCTACTGGCTGTACTGCTATAATGTCGTATTCATCGGCAAGCATAGCCAAATCGCGCGCCTGAGTAGCTGGGTTACAGCTCACATATACAATTTTATCGGGGCTTGCTTTTTTAAGCATATCTACCACATCGGCGTGCATACCCGAACGCGGTGGGTCAGTAATAATTACGTTGGGGTGCCCATGTAGTTCCACAAACTCTTCGTCGAGCAAATGCTGAATGTCGCCCGCAAAAAATGAAGTATTGTTTATGCTATTAATCTCTGAGTTTACCTTGGCGTTTTCTATAGCCATAGGCACATACTCAAGCCCTATTACTTTTTTTGCTTTATGGGCAATAAAATTAGCAATGGTACCCGTGCCAGTATACAGGTCATACACTACCTCATTGCCTTTAAGGTCAGCCATTTCGCCCGCTACTTTATACAATTCATACGCTTGCGAAGCATTGGTTTGGTAAAACGACTTGGCACCTACCCTAAATTTAAGCGTAGGTTTTCCCTCATCAAGCGAAGGCATTGTTTCGGTAATATGGGGCTCTCCGGCAAAAAGTTTTACTGGTAAGTCCTGATAAGCATCGTTTTGCTTAGGGTTAATGATGTACTGCAACGAAGTAATTTCTGGTACTTCAGAATGTAAATGCTCCAATAGGGGAACAATCAGGTTTTGATCATCATAGAAAAAGATCATAATAACCATCAAATCGCCGGAGTTGGCATTACGGATGACCACATTACGTAAAAAACCTTCGTTATTTTTTTGATCAAAAAACGTAAGTTCATTGTCAACTGCATATTTTTTCAGGGTCAACCGTATCTTATTAGAAGGGTCAGGCTGAAGATAGCAATGGTCTATGTCCAAAATTTTATCAAAGCGTTTGGGAATATGAAAACCCAAGGCATTGGGATCTTGAATTTTTTCTTCAGTAGCAATTTCTTCCTTAGTCATCCAACGACGGTTAGAAAAGGTAAACTCCAGTTTGTTGCGGTAATACTGGGTATGGGCTGAGCCCAAAATTGGCTTTACTTCTGGTAAATCCAACTTACCTATTCTTTCCAGGTTGTCAATGATTTGCTGTTGCTTAAACTGCAACTGTTGCTCATACGGCAAGTGTTGCCACTTGCAACCTCCACACGTACCAAAATGGCTACAGAAGGGTTCTATCCGCAAGGGAGAGTATTCATGAAACTGAACAGGTATTGCCTCAATGTAGTTTTTTCGCTTTCTGGTAACTTTTAAATCAACCACATCTTGTGGAGCTACTAATTTGCCGTCTACAAATATGACCTTATCTTCGTATCGTGTTATACACTTTCCTTCGGCCGCCACCCCTTCTATAGTAAGGTTTGGTATAATAACTTGTTTTTTTCTTCTCATGTTAAGAACAAAGTTCAACAGTTTTTAACTTATTACAAAAAAAAGGATACTTTAGAGCTCTTTTAAAATTCACCTAATAGGCACTTTACGCGAATTTTGCCCTCATATATTGTTAAATTTATCTGCAATAGCGTAGCTATTCCTTCAAAATTTAACGCATCTGAAAACAAAATTCATCGAAAATCACGCTAAATGCGAAAATTTAAACAAGCTCTTAGGTAAAATATATAATCCACATACAATGAAAAATTTTTATTTAACGCTTGCTTTCCTGCTGCTAGGGTGTTTTACATTACGCGCCACCCACATAGTAGGGGGCGAGTTTCAGCTTAAATACATTGACGGCTTCAACTACACACTTATACTCAATCTTTATTTCGACGATGTCAACGGCAACCCTCAGGCAGAAGACAACGACATAACAGCTTCTATTTACTCTAAAGGCACCAACACCTTGATGGGGCGGGTGTTGCTAGAAAAAGTAGAAGATCAAAATGTACCTTATACTAACCCTGATTGTTCTATTGGGCAACTGGTTACCCGCAAGATAATTTATGGAGCCAACTTAGAGCTCTCAGCAAATGTATTCGACGATACCAGGGGCTATTATGTAGTATGGGAGCGTTGCTGCCGCAATAATATCATTACCAATATAAACAACCCTGGAGGCACAGGCAATGTGTTTTATATGGAGTTTCCGGCGGTAGTCAGAAACAATGCGCAATTTATCAATTCTTCGCCTGAGTTTTTTACCCTCAAAGGTGACTATGCCTGCATTAACCAACCTTTTACCTTTGAATTTGGCGCTACTGACCCTGATGGCGACCAATTGCGTTATTCTTTTGTGACCCCTTTGGCAGGCAATACCGATGTAAACCAACCTGTATTAGAAAATAGTTCGTTTCCGGCACCCTACAGCAACGTAAGCTGGCAACTTGGCATAAATGCTACCAATGCCATTGCCCCAGGCATGGCTATAGACGCCAACGGACGCATTACGGTTACGCCAGATAAGCTCGGCTTATTTGTCTTCTCAGTGTTATGCGAAGAAATCCGCAACGGAGTAGTCATAGGAAGGGTTCGCCGAGACTTTCAGATTTTGGTGATCGACTGCCCTACCAACCAATCGCCCGCAGTATTTGTACGAGAAAAGGGGAAGGTAAACTATTATTCGAGCAGCGACACCATTTACATTGATTTAGAAAAAGAGAGGTGTTTGGATGTGTTTGTGCGTGACCCTGATTTTGGGCAACAAATTTCTGTGTCGGTCAACCCCATCAACTTTCAACTCAGAGACGCCATATTTAACAATGCATTGCAAACCAACAGCAACCCCAACGACTCGCTCAGCTTTGACCTCTGTTGGCCCGAATGCCTCGCCACCGATGCCACCAATACGCCGTTTATTTTTGATGTAATTGCCTCTGACGATGGCTGTGTGCTACCCAAACGCGATACCATCAGGCTTACACTTATAGCCCGGCGTCCCGCCAATAACCCACCCAACCTCAGCAGTAACCTGACAGGCAACAGCACCACGGTAACAGTAGAAGATGTGATTGGTTTTAGCTTGTTGGGGGTAGACATAGACAACGACAGTCTGTGTATAGAAGCAGTAGGACGAGGGTTTGACCTTGCCGCTTTTGGCATCAACTTTAACCCAATATTGGGCAAAGGCAATATTTCGGGCGATTTTTCGTGGACTACCAGCTGTGTTGCCGTTCCTGACTCCGTCAATGAGTACTTGATTGATTTTATCATTACCGAAAAACTTAAGTGTAACAGCAACCAAGACACACTCACAGTAAAACTTATCATAAAAGACAAGGTAGTGGTGCTCGACCAGTTTTTGCCTGCCAATGTATTTACCCCTAATAATGATGGTAAAAATGATGTATTTAAAATGCCCAACTTGCCCGATGAAAATTGTAAGTATCAGTTTCGGCAAATAGACATTTTCAATCGTTGGGGCAGGCGGGTATTTCGCAGCAAAGACCGCAACTTTGAATGGAGCGGTGGCAACGCCATACCGGGCATATATTATTACCATATCGATTTTAAATCGATCAAATACAAGGGTACAGTTACGCTCAGAAAGTAACCACAAAATGCCCTTTATGCTACCAAGTAGTAGTGCAAAGGGCATTCTTTTATTTTGTATCAATCTGAGAAAACAATCAAGTCTATTGGTCAATAAATTAAGCCTATTTTTATGAAAAAAGCTACCAATGAGCTTGCGTCTCTTTACCGCCTACTCGTGTTTAGTTCAATATACGTCTTGGCATTTGCGGCTCTTTTTCTCGACAGGCAACGCCCCTTGTTTTTTACGATTACTGGAACATTGTTAGCCTTGGGGGTTTTAGTTGGGTGGTTGTATATACGCCGCAAAAAAGGGCTCAGCAGCGGGTTTGCCACCATGGGGCTTATATTGGTCTATATGATTGCCTGGAGCGTGTTCATTATCTTACTATTAGGCTTTGAGCTTCAGGTAGTTTTTAAAACCCTTCATGAATGGCGCTTATATTTTTTTGACCAAACCTGGACTGTAACACTCTTGTTTTTTTTCAAGCTTACTCCTCTGCTTTTATTGGTCATCAATCTGGCACAACTCAGCATTGCCTTTGGCAAAGGTAAGCGCTAATTCCTTCTGTTGGCTTTCGCCAAAAATAATGAGGTTGTACACCTACCAAGTTTTGTGTATTATTGAAGAAAAATAAAACCTGATCACTGATGACAACTACTAACCTTAGTTATCCCATTGGGCAATGTATGATACCCGACTCAATGCCACAAGAATATTTGACCCAATGCATTGCCGAAATAGCTGATTTGCCTAAGCAAATGCGGGCTGCTACCCAAGCCCTAAACGATGCCCAACTCGATACGCCTTACCGCCCTGAAGGTTGGACAGTACGCCAGTTGGTACACCATGTAGCCGATAGCCACATGAATAGTTATGTACGCTTTCACTGGACGCTGACCGAACCCACCCCTACTATCAAGGCTTACGACGAAAAAGCCTGGGCAGCCCTCGACTACCACCAAACAATGCCCATTGAGGTGTCGCTACAGTTGCTCGATGCCTTGCATCAACGTTGGGTCGTATTGCTTCGTGCCCTCACCCCCAACGACCTCCACAAAGCCTTTGTACACCCTGCCACCCAACAACAGGTAAGCCTACGCGAGGCGGTGGCTACTTATGCCTGGCACGGCAAACACCACGTGGCGCACGTTGCTTCGTTGCGGACACGCATGGGGTGGTAAACTCACCGTTTGCCCCATTGCTAGAACAGCTCCAGGTCTAACTGGTTGTCGTTGTTTGGGTTCAAGTACTTAAAACCATATTCAGGAGGTTTGAGCCCGCCGTATTCAATAATTTTGGTTTTGAACCCAGCAAATATTTCGTCTAACTTTTGGTCTACCTGATCGGGCGTAAGGTAATACATAGACCAGCCCAGATTTTCGAGGGTGTTTTTGGCTTGGCGGTATTGCGCTATCTCTTCGTTGGTAAACTGGGTGGCATTGGCAGGCATCACACACTCTACCCCTATGTTTTTACGCTTACAAAATATGGCAAAATCGAGGTGGTGCGATTGGCTACCCTGAGGGTTAGTGTCTACCCTAAATTGGCGCTCTACATAAATTTGCCGCTTTAAGAATGCCTTCCAGACCTTTTCTTCCAACAAACTATTGTCAAATATATCGTTGAATTCCAAGGCGTTGAAGAGCTTGTAAGAAGTAGTAGGCACAAACAATAAACGGCGAGGGCGGGCGCTTACTATAGGCCTATAGAGTACATTGGGGGCTGAAAACGAGATTTTGTAATATTGTTTTTTGGTCTTGCTGTTAGGCGTTTCGTCCGGAAAAAGTTCGATGCGTTTTGCCAGGCTAATGTCGTTTACTTCGGCAAACCACTTGATGGTGTACTTGTCGTTGCCAAAGGCTTTGGTAAAGTAAAAGGCAATGAACTTGAGTTGTCCTTCTTTGACAATGGTGGGGGTGTGGCGTACTGGTATGCGGTACCAGCCCTGGGTTTTGGCGATGTCAAAATCTGCCCGGTTGTTCATCAACACCACGAGGGTATCTTTATAGTTATCCATCATTGAATGTTCAATATTTTATATTTGGATGAAGTATTTTTATCAATTCAATATACCAAAGATTGATACAGGCAACGGAAGTTTTTCGGATTTTTTTATTCGCAAACGCAAGCCTCCCTCTGGCAAGTTCGGCAAGTTCAGAATGTTGGCTTAAATTAATGCGCACTTTGCTATCCTATTTGCAAATATGTACTTCACAAAAGGGAACAGTCCACTATAGCGGCACTGTCGCTACGCTTATCACTTGCGATTTGTAACATTAGTACCTAACTAAGGCTGTAAATCTCCCAACCTTCCCTCATAAAAAAAGCCTTGAAAAACCCTGAAATGTCTAAAAAAACTGCTAACTTAAAGCCAGTATCAAACCCATTCAAAACCTTACGCTCTATGAGATCATTTACGACCAAAGAGTCTACTCCCAAAAAAACGAGTACCAGCTCAAATCTTACCCCTTTTGACAAATCGAAAGCCCGCTCGATAAAGCCACCCAAGTATGGCATTCAAGCAGCAGACAACCCTCAACCCTTGCAAGCCAAGTTTGGGAGCAGTTTTGCTAAGGCGGGTAGTTTGCGGAGGAAGGGGGAAGAAGGTTTGCTTACACACTATGGACCCGGAGATGGTGAAGACAAGCCTGACCCTATCAAAGCTCTCATTCTTATGCTGTTTGCTGTTATTAGATACAAGAAGTACA
This sequence comes from uncultured Microscilla sp., assembly GCF_947493425.1. Taxonomy (GTDB): domain Bacteria; phylum Bacteroidota; class Bacteroidia; order Cytophagales; family Microscillaceae; genus Microscilla. The sequence goes on from NZ_CANLRP010000035.1 coordinate 15,078, forward strand.
TAAAAAAAAGTAAACATCACATATCACAAATTTTAAATAAAAAACCACCATCTGATGAAGAAATTATTGCCAAGGCTAATGAAAAATCCAAGAATTTCAAATTAAGTGATAAAAAAGGGTTGCTTTCTCCAGAAGATTTTAAAGAACATTTACAAGAATTCGTCAGCTCTGTTTTACGCTACAATCAATCAGGTAAAAACCCTAAAAAAAATGATCAAACGTTGTGGACACTTCTGCGTCAATTAGAAAATAAACGTTGGCCAGGGTATGATGGGCGCAAGAAAAATAAAGATCTAAACTTGCTCAAGAGGCTATTGGTAAGGCATGCATATGATGCTATTGAAAAGGAGGAAATAAAAATGGAACTATTAAATTTGGCCTTGGCCATAGAGCATTACCAAAACCGTGGCCCCAACCTTATATACCCAGACATAGACCCTAACACCATTCGTTACCCGAGAAGACATTCAGAAGGAGCAGCCTTACCTCATGATATAGAAGATTATGACTCTACCCAGAAACTAATTTCAGGTGTGTTCATTACCATGAATTACGCCCTATTGAACGCCTTACGTGCAAAAGCCAGAGTAACAGCTCGCTCAACTTTACGGGGATTTTCTACAAGCTTCGAGAGCTTTTACCCTACATCCAAAGGCTACACATTACGCACAAAGTCTCCTGGCAACCTGATTAACAAAAACAATAACGACTACAGACGGAATGTCAAATTTTCTCTGAAAATTGCTAATAAAACGGTTCAACTTAGTGCAATGGTTGTTTTTTATCATGCCACATCCAAAAACTCAAACCAAGATGCTCTTAATACCATCGCCTATGTAGGGCATATTAATCCAAGTATGGAGCTTGTTGGAGGTACAAACTTAGGAGTATTGTATAGTGAATTTAGGAAAAAAGGGGAATTACCTCGAGTATTGTATTTTTATAGTCTCAACAAACGACGCATAGGCTACCTTAAAATGAACCATAAAGATGCCGAAATTTATGCTACAGCTCTAGAGCGGTGGTATGAAGAAATAGTTTTGGATGAGATACTTTTGCTGGCAGAAGAACAAGCTTACAAAAGTACAGATGAAATAACTAAAGAACAGTTAAGAAGAATGTACCTTCATCTAGCAAAACAATACAAGAAAAGGAAAATAGACCCTCACGGGACACGACAAAAAGATTTTTCACCAATGCTGGATAAAGTCAGTAAGAATATTCCTGAACTAGATGATTAAGTGGCATACTCTCAATACAGGTTGTGTTATTATACCGTTACTTTAGAGAACATGGCAAGTAAGCAGTTTTTTTCACGTATTACAAGTTGTGTTTCTATCTTGTCTATCATTTTTAGTTGCAATACAAGGCAAAACCAACCTAGAAACACCCTGGTAGAGCTGAAATGGCAAAAGGGTCTTTTACCTCTTCGTGAGTTTATCAAAACGATCGGCATTTCACCAGAAAATCAAGAAAAGATTAATTTGGCAGGATACAACCGTTATGGAAAGTTAAGCATCATTAATAATTCTAATTGTAGAGTTTTGATTCGCCCCTTCAAACATAATTACTTGAGTCCGTTACAAACCTATTATTTTTCTGATGGTGTAGGTATTACTAATTTGGAAGAGCCCACAAGTTTCTTTTTTGCTCCAAGTAGTCTACAAGTACTTCACCCAAGCGACAGTTTACAATCTTTTATAATGTTTAAAACCCATGCCAGGAAAAATGAATCAGCAAACACCTTAACATTGGTTGATTCTGTCAGTAATACTTTTAGATATTTCATAAAATATACTGATATAGGTTCCAGAAAAGACTCTATGTTTATAGTAAAATTGATGCTAAAAAGACGAGGCACAGCGTATCAAATGTCGAGCAAAATATATTCTAGACACGTTTACCCCCACTAAGCCTTTAGATAAAAGAAGGTTTGTCACTTTCGTTGAGGAGCAACACACCCCGCTCTTTCAAGTCTTCCGAAGGAGACTTGAAAGCATAAATACAGGGAAGTCTCCAGGCTTCCTTGCGTAGCAAAACCCACATAGCGCTTATATCAATCGGGTAAGGGCTGCATTCGCAGATTAAAAATCCTCTGTGAACAAGCTGGGAATTGTGAACCTAACTTGTTTTCGGGAGAAGTCCGGAGACTTCTATCCATCCATAGTGTCAAGTCGCCCTACGGGAACACTTGACACAGCAAGGTTTTGACGCTGCTCTTACGCCGTTGCTTGTGTCTTCACAAGCAACCAAAAAACAGTGCGTCATGAATAATCGCAGAACAACCTTCTATGCTCGTTTTTCGGAATACTGAAAAACGCCCTCAGGTGCTGGAATCGAGGTCGGTTGTTAAAAACCTTCCGTAGAAGGCTTAGATGAATGAAAGTCTCCAAACTTACTTGACAAAATACTATGGAGCGCCAAGCAATGAAATTTACTACGCCAGGGCAACCATAAAGGATTGCCCCTACAAAAGGCACTTGAATGGGTTTTGGGTGATGTGATAAAACCGTTAACCACATACTTGTAATTCAATTGAAAAATTCGTAATTCAACTTTGTGTCTTCACAAGCAACCAAAAAACAGTGCGTCATGAATAATCGCAGAACAACCTTCTATGCTCGTTTTTCGGAATACTGAAAAACGCCCTCAGGTGCTGGAATCGAGGTCGGTTGTTAAAACCCTTTCGTAGAAGGCTTAGATGAATGAAAGTCTTCAAACTTACTTGACAAAATACTATGGAGCGCCAAGCAATGAAATTTACTACGCCAGGGCAACCATAAAGGATTGCCCCTACAAAAGGCACTTGAATGGTTTTTGGGTGATGTGATAAAACCGCTAACTACATACTTGTAATTCGTAATTTGTAATTAGGAGTGTACGAAGTCTTGGGTGACTTGCGTAAAACGTTCATTTTTAGTATTTTATATATCTATGAAATCACAAAAATACGCAAAAAATATCCAAGTATCAGACATCTTAAGCCTTATACCAGCCGAATTAACGGCTAAATTAGGTGAAAAACACCGGGTAGACCATAGTATTCAGCGCCTTCGTGGTCGTGTTTTTTTTGATTTGTTGCTGTATGCTATGATCCGTTCTCCTCGCCCAAGTACTCACATACTGGAAGAATTTTATAATTCTCCATTATTCGAACATTACTCGGACAAAGATGCGGGACATCAAACTCGCCATTCCTCCCTGGCGGACCGATTAAAAACGATTCCCTCGGATTACTTTAGGGAGCTTTTTGAGTGGATGAGTGATTTTTTTCCGAGGCGTTATGGGGGCAATAAAAAGCTTAAGAATGTGCAACGTTTTGACTCTACCCTTATCCAGATAAGTAGTGCCTTAGTGGATTGGGGGATGCGCGTGGGCCGTCCCCCAAAAAACAAACCTCGTAAAGTGCAACTTAAGGTCACATTAGGGTTGAAAGGGCGTTTTCCTAAAACAGTGAAAGTACACGCAAAACAAACCTACCTGTCGGAAGAAGTGGCACTGGCAGACATTATTAGGCACAATGGTAATAATTCGGATGAAATGATTTGTTTTGACTTGGGACTCCAGGGGAGAAGAAAGATGAAATCATTTGATAATGAGGGAATTAAGTTTGTCACCAGAGGTGCGCAGAATTTGAGATACAAGACCTTAGATTCCAAAAGGGAGCTACCTGAAGATACGCAACGTCTGAGTTTCAAGCAGGATAGTACAGTATACCTTTATGCGGACTCAGATCAGGCAATTGAACATCCATTTAGGCTGATAGAAGCCTGGGACAAAGAGAACAAACAAACCTTGTTTTTTATTACCAATATGGAGGATTTAACAGCGAAGGAAATTGCTGAAATCTATCGCCACCGATGGGATATTGAAGTCTTCTTTAGGTTCTTAAAACAAGAGCTTAAAATTGAACATCTCCTGAGTCATTCAGTCAACGGAGTGAAAGTCCAAATTTATGTCGCATTGATGGCTGCAATGTTGTTGACTGTTTTCAAAATCGCTAATAATCTCAAGGGGTATAAGAGACCTAAAATAAGGTTTGAAGACCAACTCATTGTACATATTGTCGGACAAATGCATTACGGAAAGTGGCTCGTTGAGTCTATGAAAAATAAAGAGAAGAGTGTACAGAAAAAAAACTTCGTACACTCCTAATTTGTAATTGAAAAATTCGTAATTCAACTTTGTGTCTTCACAAGCAACCAAAAGACAGTGCGTCATGAATAATCGCAGAACAACCTTCTATGCTCGTTTTTCGGAATACTGAAAAACGCCCTCAGGTGCTGGAATCGAGGTCGGTTGTTAAAAGCCTTCCGTAGAAGACTTGAAAGAGTAAATACAGGGAAGACTTCTATTCATCCATAGTGTCAAGCCTTCCCATAGGGCGACTTGACACAAAAAGTTTGCTTGTGCAAGAACAGTTGCTCCGAATCAAGCTCGGAGTGCAAGCACAAACTGTTTGTTCATCATCGTTAGATTGAAGTTACCGCTGCACTTAAACTTAAATCAGTGTGGTTCAGAACAACCTACCCTCAACTTTTACTCTGGCAGAGATACAACAAGGGGCAATGTATTACATTAGTTCCTCAAACAATGCATATAACGACTACATTAATTTATGAAGAATATAATAATGTTTTATGTTGGTGCTGTAAACATGGCTGAGTTAGAAAAAAAGCTACAGCAAAGATTAAATCTCAGATACTTTTCTCACATTGACTTGATTTGGGAAGAATATGAGCTGAAGAGTGAACTGGGAATAAAAACTTACAAATACATCAAAGAACAATATCTGCCCGAAACAGATGTGATATTCGAATTGTTGGAGTCATATTTTATGAGACCCAATGATCTGCCAGGAATGTTGTTTAGTCCTTTTTTTGAAAAACAAAATTGGGTGAAACTTTTGAAACTCCACAAAGTTTGTCAGCATCAATTGTGTATTATTCACTTTCATGAAACAGTTGAACAGCATTACAAAAAATCTTTGGAAGACCTCAACCCTTATGCTCATCAAATTCCTAATTATGAAGAAAAGCTATGGCAAAGAGCACAAGAACACAATCAGGTTATTCAGGAAAGGATAACCCTGACAAGCAAGTACCCAGATAAACTTATTTTGGATGCTTACCTTCCATTGGAGGAGCAATACAAACACATTGTTGCACTTTATGAGGCAAAATAAGTAATTGACCTCTGCTCCCCACCTGGCGCAAGCGTCCCTCGCTTGTGCCTTTTTTCGAGGAAGCATCTTGCTTCCATGTTTTTGCAAAAAACAAATACTCAAGCTTGCATTGGCTACCTTGGGTTTGCTTGTGCAAGAACAATTGCTCCGAATCAAGTTCGGAGTGCAAGCACAAACTATTCGTCATCGTTAGATTTAAGTTACCGCTGCGCTTAAACTTAAACCAGTGTGGTTTTGAGTTGGAGCGTCAACTACTAAAAGATTCCTCGTTTTTTCAAGTCTCGGGTGAGCATTGCTCAGGTCACCCTGCGGTAAGACCTTCGCGGGAGGTAGAAGCCTCCACCTCAACCTGGCAGGTTTTCGAAGGCAACTCAAGCCCAAAATCCTACACAACAATCGTTTTTTCAAGTCTGGGATGAGCATTGCTCAGTGACGTCAATAAAAACAATTTTGAAGCTAAAGTAAATTTAACTTAATTGCATAAAGACATAATTTAAATTACTGGTTTTCAAACCTGCAAAATGAAAAAAAGAAAAGTAGCCCTCTCCCTCCTTCTAATCATTGTTTTACTTCCAGTGATTGGCTTTAGGTTTTATTTATACCCTCGTTTGCCCATTCTCAACGGGCATGCTGCCAAAAACATGTGCTCTTGTGTTTTTTTGGCAGACATTCCAGCAAACACTGTCAAACAACAAGAACTTGATTTTTTTCCGGCGTCGCTTACCAGCATCAAAGTAAATAAAAAAGAGAAAAGCGTGACCGCCAGTGTATGGGGCTTTCGCCCAAAAACCGCTTACTATCGTGAAGGGTTTGGCTGTGCCCTGTTTAACCAGAAAAAACCTGCCACTCAAGCTACGCTCAACCTAAACCCTACTAAATACGACTCGCTCGCCCACTGGTTTGAATACCAGGCCAAGGACAAAGCCAAGCTGTTGGACGCTCAACAACAACAAAAACTAACCGCCGCCATGGATTGGGCTTTTCGAACTACCAATCCCGAAAAACTCTATACCCGTGCCACCCTGGTAGTATACAAAGGGCAATTGGTAGGCGAGCGTTACGCCAAAGGTTTTGACAAAAACAGTCGTTTGATGGGCTGGAGTATGACTAAAGGCATTACGGCCATTTTATATGGTATCTTGATCAAAAAAGGGGAACTCAAGCTAGACCAACCGTTCAATATGCCCGGCTGGAAAGGTACCGACAAAGAAAAAATCACTTTAAGGAATTTGCTCAATATGCAAAGTGGGCTTAAGTGGAACGAAGACTATGGCAATATATCAAGTGTGACCAAAATGTTGTATGAGTCTGATGCTTTAGGCATTACGGCAAGCAAAGCACCTCTTGAGTTTCAGCCAGGTACTCGCTGGAAATATAGCTCGGGCACTTCTAACATTTTGTCTTTTGCCTTGGCGAACTATTTCCCCGATAAAAAGAGTTATCAACTGTTTCCTTATCAAGAGTTTTTGTATCGCATAGGCGCCTATAGTATGGTCTTGGAAACCGACGCCAACGGCTACTTTGTAGGCTCTTCTTACTCTTGGGCTACCGCACGCGATTGGGCAAAAATAGGCTTGTTTATGCTCAATGAAGGAAGTTGGGCGGGCACACAAATTATTGATAAAAGCTATGTTGACTTTATGAGAAAACCCCTGCCTAAATCACAAGGGCACTACGGGGGAGCTTTTTGGCTCAACGACACTACCGACCCCAAAGAACTCATGCCGGATGTACCCAAAGATGCCTATTCTTTTCGAGGTTTTCACGGGCAACGGGTACAAATGATTCCCTCAAAAGATTTAGTGATTGTACGCTTGGGCGAAACCCACAACGATAATTTTAACTTTAACCTTTGGACTAAAAAAGTAATAGAAGCCATCGGGAAATAAGGCAAAAATTTAGATATGTAGTAGCAAGCGATTCATCAACACATAAGCAAAACCTGCTTCTGTTGGTGCTATCCACTAATAAAAATTTTGTTACCTTCGCCTCTCAAATGACCCAACCATACCCATAGCCACAGGTAATTAGGGCATTTGGTATTTTTGTCATTGGCTAAAAACTACATGAGCATTGTCTAACTTCACGACAAATAACATACTCTCTACTCAAAATCTAAGTATTGGGTACGACAAAGGTAAAAAGAGAGAAAAAAAAATTGCCCGTGACTTAAGCCTCAAACTACACGCAGGCGAGTTTGTGTGTTTGTTAGGAGCCAATGGTTCGGGCAAGTCTACCCTTATGCGTACCATTGCTAAGGTACAACCTGCGCTGGCAGGAAAAATTTTATTGGATGGGGCTCCTATACATCAGTTCAAACCAGCCCATATTGCCCGAAAACTTAGCTTGGTGCTGACTGATAGGGTAACCATTGGCAATTTGTCGGTGTATACACTGGTAAGCCTGGGGCGGGTGCCTTATACAGGGTGGTTGGGCAAGCTCACTACACGCGATAAAGAAGTGGTAGACTGGGCACTGCACGAAACCGAAACTGCGCAGTTTGCCCACCGAAATATTGATCAATTGAGTGATGGCGAACGCCAAAAAGTGATGATTGCCAGGGCACTGGCGCAAGACACTTCACTTATTCTATTAGATGAACCTACCGCTCACCTTGACTTGCCTAACCGGGTAATGATTTTTAAACTTTTGCGTAAGCTGGCCAAACAAACCCAGAAGGCTATTTTGCTCACCACCCATGAACTTGACCTTGCTTTGCAGGCAGCGGATAACATCTGGCTGATGGGAAAAAAAAGCGTGCAGGGTTTATGCAGCATTGCCACTGGAACTCCCGAAGACCTGGTATTGAATGGCGTATTTGAAAAGGCTTTTCAAAAAGATGGTTTTTATTTTGACAAACACACCGGGGCTTTTAAGATCAATGAATCAGCACGCAAAGAAATACGCTTGCAAGGCAAAGGTATTCAAGCTTTTTGGACCCAAAGGGCGCTTGAACGTGAAGGATATACGGTAGTTGATACCAACAACGAAAATGTAGCCTGTGAAGTAGTGCTGTTAGATAAACAACCCACAGGTTACGGTTGGCAAATAAACGATCAAGTGTATAGTTCGGTGGCACAATTGCTCAAAGAAATCGCTTTTTTTTAATGGCAAAAAAAATGAAAAAACTCAAGCCTTTAATGTTTGTGGGCACTGCCTCTGATGTGGGCAAGAGCATAATTAATGCAGGATTTTGTCGGATACTCGCTCAAGACGGCTACCATCCAGCACCTTTCAAAGCGCAAAATATGTCGTTGAACAGTTACGTAACCAAACAAGGACTGGAGCTGGGCAGGGCGCAAGCAGTGCAAGCCGAAGCAGCAGGCATTGATTGCCTCTCCGACATGAATCCAGTATTGCTAAAACCCACCAGCGAGCAAGCATCACAAGTAGTGCTTCATGGAAAACCTGTAGGCAATCGTTCGGCGTTTGATTATTTTGCCAACGACAAAGCTGAATTGTTTACCGCAGTTACCCAGGCTTACGATCGTCTGGCACAACAATACAACCCTATAGTGATAGAGGGGGCGGGCAGTATTTCGGAGCTTAACCTCAAAAAACGTGATATTACCAATATGCGCATTGCCTTGCACGCCCAGGCAAACACTTACCTTATCAGCGACATTGAACGGGGGGGTGTATTTGGGTCGGTGTATGGTACTATAGCCCTGTTACCCCCTGAAGAACGCCGTCTGATCAAAGGAATTATTGTCAATAAATTTCGGGGCGATTCGCGTTTGTTTGAAGACGGACGCCAAATGCTGGAAGAAATAACCGGGGTGCCAGTAGTAGGGGTTTTGCCTTATTTTACCGATATTCACATAGAAGAAGAGGATGCTCTAGGGCTCGAAAAGCGCAGCAAGCAAGCTCAAGCAGGGACAATAAATGTGGCAGTAGTACTGTTGCGGCGCTTGTCTAACTTCACCGATTTTGATGTACTGGAAAAAGACCCTAGAGTAAACTTGTACTATACCAATCATCCTGAAGAAATACGGAAAGCAGATATTGCCATTTTGCCCGGTTCTAAAAACGTGATTCAAGACCTGAGCGACATCAAACGTAATGGGGCTGCTCAAGCCATTATTGAGCTGCATAAAAACCATAAAACAGTCATCGGAATTTGTGGGGGGTATCAAATGCTGGGGCAATACATAGAAGACCCACACCGTATAGAGAGTAATTTGACGCATTGTCGGGGGTTGGGTATTTTGCCGTTGAAAACAGTGCTTACGACAGAAAAAACTACTTTGCAACGTGATTTTCATTTCGACCAAAGTCAAGACCTTTGCCAAGGCTATGAGATACACATGGGCAAAACTGAAGTGATAGAAGAGGTGCCGGGTTTGCAACCTTTGAACAGGTTTGCTGACAGCTCTACTGAAGGATACCAACTAAATAATGATACTTGGGGTACCTATATGCATGGTATTTTAGATAACCCAGTGGTGATTGACCGTTTGCTTGCCCGATTCAACCCCCAAACCAGTACCCAGCACTTTGATTATCAATCGTTTAAAGAAACACAATACAACAAATTAGCAGACTACTTACGTACCCATCTGGATATGGACTATATTTATAAAGAATTACTGGATTAATTACGAACCGACCGGAGGGAGCTCTGCAAAGCTAATTACAAATGAGCCCAAAGCGACTATGGACTAAATCACGAATATACATGAAAATACTTATTGTAGAAGATGAGGCACTTGCGATAGAAAAGCTACACCGTTTGCTTGATAAGTACCCTCAAACTATAGAGGTAATAGAGACGCTCGACTCGGTAAAAAAAACCGTGGAATGGTTTGGCGGTGCCACTACCCTACCCGATTTGATTTTGATGGACATTCATTTGTCTGATGGATTAAGCTTCGACATTTTCGCAAAAGTCGACATCAAAACTCCGGTAGTTTTTGTAACTGCTTATGATCAGTACGCCCTGAAAGCTTTCAAAGCAAACGGAATTGATTATTTACTGAAGCCTATAGACTATAATGATCTTAAGGGAAGCTTAGATAAGTTTCAGACACAGTTTAAGCAAAAGGAGGCAAACCCTACACCAGCAATGGCAGCACAAATGACGTCTTTGCTGGAGCAATTTAAGCACTTGAAACAGGAAGATTACAAAACCAGATTTTTGGTAAAAGCGGGCAACAAGTTGATACCAATACTAAGCAATCAAATAGCTTATTTTTATAAAGATGACCTGGTGTTTTTATTGACCCAAGATAACAAAAAGTACCACGTAAATTATTCGCTTGACGAAATGGAGCGGATGCTAGACCCTCGCTTGTTTTTTAGAGCCAACCGTCAATTTATGGTCAATGTACAAGCCATCGAGAGCATTCACCCTTATTTTAAGGGCAAACTCAAACTAAAACTTAAACCTACGCCTACCATTACCAATGAAGTGATTGTAAGCCAGGAAAAAGCCAGTAAGTTTAAAGAGTGGGTAGATAGTTAGTGTTCTGGCTTCTAAGTGGGTAAAGTGAAAATTTTGATATTAGTTTATTGGTTAGGAATAGTGAGAAATTAAATTACCATTCTTGAGGTAGAGGTTTTGTTTTGAGACGAGGCTATTTTTTGCGCCCATAGCAGCGCTACGGGTAATAAAAATAACGAAGTATCAAGGCGAAAAATCACCCCTCAGAGTGTAAATTTATTTTTGAACAATTCCTTAGAAGATGGGCAACCAGCAATTCACCTTGGCTAAAACCATTGCAGGGTAGAAAACAGTAAAACCTGTTTCAGGCATATTTACTTGCCCAAAACAGGTGAAGTTAACTACTCATTCTTAGATGATTGTCTTTTGTCTTCCAAATCTTTTTTACGCTGTTCATAATCCCTATGCATTTGCCTCACATCTTCCCCAATCTCAAACAAACGTTCAAGTTCTTCGGGAGTCAACTTTTCAAAATCCATTTTGGCAATAGAATCCTTGATAAAATAGCTAATATCATTGGCTTTTTTGATAACCTGCTGCGCCTTTTCTAAATCTTCGGGTGAAAATTTACTTAAATCGTGATCTTCCATGTGTTTGCTATTGTTTAATTTAGTAGACTACAAGATACTAAAGTTTAGTAACGTGTTCAAGGAAGAAAGTGTTATATGATTTGTGCAGCTAAAAACCATCATTCCATCAAGGGTAAATCTATAAAAAAGCTCGTCCCTTTGTCTTCCTCCGTCTCGAACCAAATATGACCACCTGCGTGTTCAATACCACGTTTGGCAACCGCCAAACCAATGCCTGAGCCCGACTCTTTGGTAGTAAAATTGATGACAAACACCTTTTTTCTGATATCTTCTGGTATGCCACTTCCATTGTCTTTTACCTCAATTCTGATGTTTTGCTGGGGCAAACGGGTAAGGTTAATTGTTACCTGAGGGCGAATGTCAGAAGGTACCGCCTGGATAGCATTGAGCACCAGGTTGGTAAAAATACGTCCCATCAATTTTTGGTCACCCATCACAAAAAACTCCCCACTGGCAATGTCCGTTTCCAGGTCTATGTTTTTATTATTGGTATACAGATTTACGGTTTCTTTCAATACTGCCGAAATCTCAAATCGTTCACTTTTAGGGATGGGCATTTTGGCAAACGACGAAAACGATGTAGCAATATCGCTCAAGGTATCTACCTGGGTGAGCAAGGTCTTAAAATAACGGGCAAACGTTTCTCTTACTTCCTCTTCTTGTTGTTGCAAACGCATTTCCAGCATTTGCAAAGTGAGTTTCATGGGCGTTAGCGGATTTTTGATCTCGTGTGCTACCTGACGAGCCATTTCGCGCCAAGCCGATTCTTTTTCGCTGCGTGCCAGAGCTTCTTTACTTTTTTCGAGATTGATCAACATCTTATTATATTCATCTACCATTAGACCTATCTCATCTTTTGAGTTCCATTCGAGTGGCTCGTTTTTCTCGTGTAACGTAGTTTTTCGTATTTTTTGGGTAATCAACCGTAGTGGGTCAGTCAAAATCTGGGAAGCAAAATAAGACACAATCAAAAACACAATAAATATAGTAGTGAATATATTCATAATTGTTGATAATACATTCACCATTTTTTCGTCCAGCTCATTTTTAGAATCAAAAAATGGAATACTTAAAATGCCCAGTGTTTTTTTGGTTTCGTAAGACTTCAGTGGTATGTATACCGACTTATAGTTGAGCTGCCCTACCGATTCGCTCAACAAGACTTTTTTTACCTGATTGCCCGAAAGGGTTTGGTATGCTTTGTAATTGAGGTACTTAGACAACAAACCGTATTTTTCGTAGATAGAAGGCTGAGTAGAGGTGATGAGTTTGCCTTGGGGGGTAAAAATATTAATGTCTACCTCAAGGTATTGCCCTATTTGGATGAGCTTATCGAACAACTGGCTTTGGGTAAGCGATTTTTCCTGGTAACTCTCTACATAAGGTAAAATATTGGTGGCAACGGTTTCTGTTTTCTCAAAAAACGCATTATCAAAATCATTTTGATATGACGAATCAATCAGGCTCAACATAGCCAAACTTACCGTGATAAGCGGCAGAAAGAAAGCAACATTGAGGTAAAACTGGATGCGGGTAGCAAAGTTTACCTTGATCTTTCTTACCCTGGTGAGTAGGCTAAACAATAGAATAATGTTGGTGATAAACAATACCAACAACAAAAACAGGAAAGAAAAATTAGAGAAAAATTGTGACAACGGGTAATGCTCTTTTGAGATCACCACAAACTTTTTGCGCCCACCATTGGTCACCAGGTGTTTAAAGTTTTTATGTACCAGGCCTTTGGTAATTGCCTGATCATTGGCCAAGAACTTAATATCAAAATCACGCTCATAGTTATAAGTACCTGCGCTATAGATCAACTTGTTTTTTTCAAACACCGCATAACTGTACTTTTTAAGTTCCGAAGTACGCAAAAACTGCTTGTCTACCAGTAACTCAGGGTATACATTGGTGGAAACAGCCCTTTTTTGCTTAAAATTTAGAATAATATACCCTTTTGGGGATTTTTTATCACCTATAGCTATAAACCCCAGGTATTGTTTAATCAGGTTGGCTCCTAAATCATTGATAAAGAAAATGTCAGGATGTTCGGTTTCGTAAAATATGCGGTCATACTTCTTTTTGTACTCAAAGTAATTGGTAAAAATCACATCATCTTTGGTCAACGAAGGGTCTTGTGTGTTTACTTTGTTGATAGGTGGGTTGGTGTAAGTATTGCCATCTTTACCACTAAACAATAAAATATCTACCAGGTACTTATTAAAATCGTTGCCCAGGTGTTTGACCACTTGTGCCCTTATTTGCTTGTCTTGAGAGGTGCTGTCGTTAAAGGCAGTAGTAAGCGTAGAGTCTTGTTTGATCGATTTGATAGCGTCTTTGAGGTAAAATTCAGTACGCAAGTCGTTTTCAGCAATCAAAAAATCTCCAATTTTGCGGCGCTTCTCTATAGCTTCCCTTTCGCCAAAGTCTACCACTACATACGCCCCCATACTAGCGCAGGCAAGCGCTCCCAAAAACATATAAATGGTAGAAAGATATTTGAAACGATAAAGTTGACGGGGCAACCTGATGGCTACCAATATAGCAAAATAACAACCATTGATAATCAAGACCATTGGTTGTAACAATTCGGCAAAAAAACTAATGAGTACATAAGCGCCTGTGCCCAATACAAACAACACAATAACCGATATGGAGTCGCGGGTAACATAACGATTGGCAGCCAGGTTGAGCCTGATAAAAAGACGGCTGAATATATGGGTGGCAAAAAAGTAAAAGCCCGATACCAACAAAAACACAATGCCTGCCACCAACTTAGCAGATGTTACCTCTATATTTTCGGTAATGTCTACATTGATTTGCTGAGAATCTACAATGATGGTTTGCAGTATATAAAAAGTGAGTTGCAAGGCAAAAAAGCTCAAAATCACCAAAATGATCGACACCCGCTGTTTTTTGTTATAAGGCAGGTTAATCAAATAACGGTACGACCTAGACCTGAAGTAATATCCCGAAAAATAAACGACCAATCCTACCAAAATGCTCACATTGATGAGGAGGTCGCCAATAGAAGGTGAGAGCTCCGACGAAGCATAAATATGGGGGCTAAATAATTGACTGCTGGTAAAGTTACCCGGAAAGCCGAACTGTAGCATCAACAACCTTACTCCCACCAAGTACGCCGCAAACAATAAAAAGCCCAGTTCAAATTTTTTGCTTCGCACCAGTTGCTTCGCCCAAAGATTGACCTGTAGCCCCAAAAAAAACACACTTAGGCTAATGAGTATAATAGTAATAAACGAAGTTTCGGTTTGTTGAACCATCGGCTTGCCAGAGGGCTCCAGACTAAATAAAAACTGTTTGTTTTTGCTAAATATATTGCGGTGTCGTTTATTTTTGGTCAGCGAAATTTTCACTGTATTATCAGAAATAATGTGGGCATTGTACCCCGACTTAAGGTAGGCGTTGCTGATGGGGTATTGGGTATATACAGGCAATAGGCTAAACATCTCTAGTTTGCCCTCTTTGGGGTGTGCTATGATGGTTTTTAGCGCCAAATAATACCCATTTCTAAACTTAAACATCTCGGTAAGGTACTGCCCTTTTATATCCTGATAATCAGGCACAAACCTGTAGTTAGTCCAATACTTTAGCTCGCTTTGTTTATAAATATAACAATGGTATTGCTGCTTAAAATTTCCGTTGGCAAAAGATTGCAAACCTTGGGTAAGAATAGCCTTGGCTACAGTACCCGACTCCTCTTTCATGGCAGCTATTTCACGCTGCACCCGCAAGGTAATCTCCTTTACCCTTTGTTCATCTATGGTTTTGGGTTTTGAGGGCACAATATAGCCCATACCCAAAGCTCCCAAAAGGGTAACCACGCAAAGAGTAATATATATATAATTAAAATACTTTCTGGAATTTGATGCCATCATAATTTGTTAGGCATATTACAAAAATTACATAAAAAACAAAAGTAATGCCTCAATCCAGCTTGCCCAAACGAAGCAGAAATTGGATCATTGCATCACAGCGTTCTCTTAACAAAATGTTTTGAATAATAGTTGACCGGAAAACCGATCAGATATGGCATCATTTGATCTGGTATATTACCCCTTAAAAAACTGCGCCAATCTGTGTATTTAGCCCGGAAAGTTACCAAAAAGTTACACAATCCAGGCAAACAGTGTGGCAACCTTACTTTACATCTATGCTCAACATTTTTTTATCCTCAAAGTAAGCCGTCATCGTATCACCTATTTGTACAGGTCCTACCCCGGCAGGCGTACCCGTAAAAATAAGGTCGCCTTTTTGAATCAGGAAAAATTGAGACAAATAAGCAATAATGGCGTCAAAGCTAAACATCATGCGGTTGGTATTGCCCGCTTGTTTTACCTCTCCGTTAATGTCCAGTCTGAAATTAATATTGTGTACATCAGGAATATCCTCTACCTTGATAAATTCATTAGACAATGGAGCCGATCCGTTGAAACCTTTGGCTATAGCCCAGGGCAAGCCTTTTTTCTTGGCTTTAGCCTGTAAGTCCCTTGCGGTGAGGTCTATACCTACCCCTATAGAGTCATAATATTTGTGGGCAAACTTTTCGTCTATGTATTTACCATTGCGGCATATTCTCAGTACCAGTTCTACCTCATGATGAATGTCTTTCGAAAAATCGGGGTAATAAAAAGGCTTGTTATTGGTGAGCAAGGCAGTATTGGGCATAGTAAATACTACTGGTTCATCGGGGCGTTCATTGCCCAATTCTTCAATATGAGCCACATAGTTTCTGCCAATGGCGAATATCTTCATAAAAAACTTACTTTACTAAAACAAATCAAGCCCCGAAGATGGGCAATTGTGGGTTAAATAGCAAGACATAAGCGCAGCGTTATGATGGCTAAAAAAACGAAATCATGTATATTGCCCGTTATTGCTCACCAACAAAAGGTGCCACCTTTGGGTACACCCCCTAATCAAATTTGAGTAATAAAGGAGGTAAACCCAAGGAATGGTGAGAAATTAAATTACCATTCTTGAGGTAGAGGTTTTGTTTTGAGACGAGGCTATTTTTTGCGCCCATAGCAGCGCTACGGGCAATAAAAATAACGAAGTATCAAGGCGAAAAATCACCCCTCAGAGTGTAAATTTATTTTTGAACAATTCCCAAGGAAGCTCAATAACAATCAACCACTACCAGTCAACCCTGGTTTTGACCGGGCATTTATAACAAAAGCTTTATGAAAATACTCTTACAAAAAATTCAACTGCTAACCCTTACCCTTACTTTAAGCATGGCTACTTTTGCCCAAAAAAGATTTGAAACTATAAAGGTAGCCCCAGGGTGTTTGTCATACACCAATACCATTCAGGTAAAAATTCTTAATTTTAAGGCATTTGATCAGTGGTGTACCCAATATTTGCCTCAAAACAAAATCAAGCAATTGTACCCCAATATAGCACAAGTAAGCAATGCCTGCCACCAAACCATTGCCAAACTCGCTGCTTGCCCACAAGTATTGTTTATAGATCGTGGCAAGCTCTCCGCCAAAACTGAATTGAGTTTTGACAGCCGAGGAATATGGCTTAATAAAATAAGTGCAGTTCACCAACTCTACCCCCAACTCAACGGCGATGGCTTGTTTGTGTCGGTGCGTGAAGACCCTTTTAATATAACAGACATTGACTTTGCCGGGCGCATTGCAGACACCACCAACCTAGGCAAAACTGTAGACACGCACGCTTCTATCATCGCCAGCGTTATTGCCGGAGGTGGCAACAGTTCGTCGGGCGCTCTGGGGGTAGCCTGGAAAGCCCAACTCTACTCTTCTGGGTTTAGAAACGGACTCGCTCCCGACAATGGCAATACGCTCATGAAACAAAAAGCATACGTGCAAAACCACTCGTATGGTGTAGGGGCTATAGAAAACTATTATGGCATCGAAGCCGAAGCTTATGACCAGCACGGCATTGACTTTCCGCAATTGTTGCACGTATTTTCTATTGGCAACTTTGGCAATCAGGCAGATGCGACGGCTCACACTAAGTATAACATCAAGGGTTTTGCCAACCTATCAGGACAGTTTAAGGTAGCCAAAAACGTGCTCACAGTAGGCGAAATAGACACCAACTCGGTAGTGACTACCCTTAGTAGCCGAGGGCCTGCTTATGATGGGCGGGTCAAGCCCGAATTGGTTGCTTACGGAGGAGGTAATGGCTCCTCGGAAAGTGCAGCTATAGTATCGGGCATTGGTTTGCTGGCGCAACAAGCCTACCAGCGCAAAAAAGGGCAAACTCCACCTGCAGCTTTGCTCAAAGCGGTACTCATCAACGCAGCTGACGACTTAGGCAGGACGGGGGTTGACTTTGAATACGGGTTTGGTAGTGTTGACGCCTTGGGTACTATTAAAACCTTGGAAGACAACCGCTATGCGACCGAAATTTTAGCAGCTACCAACGACCACAAGACGTTTAAGATTACTGTACCCACCAACGCCCAACACTTGAAAGTAACCTTGGTATGGCACGATCCAGCGGCAAAGGCAGGCAACACCAAAGCATTGGTCAATGACTTAGACCTCAGTGTAAAAAAGGTGGGTACGGGCACCATTTGGAAACCTTGGACACTCAACACCTTTGCCCATGCCGACTCTCTGAAACTGCCTGCTCAACGAGGCGAAGATCACCTCAATAACATAGAACAAGTAATGCTTAGTTTTCCGGAAGCTGGCACATACGAAATCAATGTCAAAGCCTTTAGTCTGGCTGTATCCAACCAACGCTTTAGCATCGCTTATGAGTACCCTACGGGTTTTGAGTGGGTGTATCCTTTGCAAAACAATGTATTACAAGCCGCTCGCACGAGTCGCTTGCAGTGGAACTGGCACAAGGTAGCCGAACCGGGTAAGCTGGAATACAAACTCGCCAATAGCAACACCTGGCAACTCATTGCCCACCTGAACGACCTGTCAAAAGAATACCACCACTGGGCAGTACCCAACCTGTTTGCTCCTATACAAATACGCTTGACCGCCCAAAGTGGCTTTAGCTTTACATCTGACCCTTTTCAGGTAATGGCAGGGTTTGCCCCCAATGTAGGGTACAACTGCCCACAAGCAATTATGTTGTTTTGGCCACCGTTGCCTGGCGTGAGCAGTTACCAGGTATATAAAATGGGCGAAAAATACCTCGAACCAATCGCTCAAGTACAAGATACGCTCGTTGTGATCAACAAAAGTACCCACTCCAGTAAGTATTTTGCGGTTGCTCCTTTCATTGACAATACCGCGATAAGGTGGGGCAATACAATTAATATTGATTTTAAGGGGATCAAATGCTATTTCAAATCGTTTTTGGCAACCCCTGGGTTTAATGACACTACCCGCTTACAACTTGCGTTGGCCACCGACTACCACCTTAGCAATATCGCCCTACAGCGTAGCAACCGTTCGGGTGAGGGTTTTAAAACGATCGCCAACACTCTCCCAAATGGGGCTTTGTATACCTTTAGTGATGCTTCACCCTTGGCTTATCGCAATGTATACAGGGTGGCGCTTACCAATGCCCCAGGCAACACATTTTATAGCGACGAAGTAGAAGTATTAGTGGTAGCGCAAAACGAGTTTTTTATGTACCCCAACCCTACTCGGCTCAACCAACCCCTGGTAGTGACTGACCGTCGCAATGAGATTGAAAAAGTGAGGATACTCAATCTGGCAGGCAAAGTACTGCAACAATATGTGCCCAACGGCAGCGACCAAAAAGAGCTATTTACCGATGGACTGGCTACTGGTGTATATTTGGTTGAGTTTATGCTCAAAGACGGTAGCCGCAAAACCAAACGTTTAGTAATCAAATAACAGGCGCGCAATACCTGTGTGATTGAGGAGCTTTAAACAAAGTATTTTAAATACTCAAAAGTTGCCTGTAAGTGAATGTAAGCAATATTTCCAGGGTTTCCTTAACGCCCTTAGGCTGACGCCAATGTGAGACATCGGGGAAGCATGACAGAAAGAATTTAGTCAAACAGAGTAGGCTATTTTTGTAGTTTTTACTAAAGCCCAGCGGAGACTGCACCCACATCCTATTGAGACGCCTTATATTTTAACTAAATATACCCTCTCCTACTCCCTTTAGTACTTAGCCTTGTCTACCTAATAAGGGAGCAAACGAGAAATAGTATACGCATTTTTAGGTACTTTATTTCTTGATCCCTCCCTAAATACTCACAGGGAATTAACCAAAAAACATTTCACCCTCAAAAACTTCATGTATTATGAAAACAAGCATTCAATTAAAAAACACCCTGCTTCAGGTGCAGTTATTTGCCCTGATGCTGTTGATTGGGTTTGGGGCACAAGCACAAAAAAAGCCCACTAAAACACTTTCGCCCTACTTTTTGGTCAAAAGCAAAAACTCTAAAGTAGACCAGATGCCTCTAAAAGAAACATCGGTAAATGTAAACGTGGCAGGGGTCATTGCCGACGTAACCGTAACCCAGGTATACAAAAACGAAGGTAAAAATACTTTGGAAGCCATTTATGTATTTCCGGGGTCTACTCAAGCGGCAGTATATGCCATGACAATGACTATAGGCGAGCGCAAACTAATTGCCAAAATAGAAGAAAAAGGCAAAGCTCGTGCACAATACGAGACTGCCAAAAAACAAGGCAAGACGGCTTCGTTGCTAGAACAACACCGTCCCAATGTTTTTCAAATGAATGTGGCGAATATTTTACCCAAAGACTTGATCAAAGTAGAGTTACATTATACCGAACTGTTGGTGCCCACCGATGGTGTGTATGAGTTTTCGTACCCCACTGTAGTAGGTCCGCGCTACTCTGATACTCCTGTCGCTAAAGCAACCTCTAGCGAAAAATGGGTCAAAAACCCTTACCTCAAAGAAGGAAGTAAGCCTACTTATACTTTTAATATCAACACCACCATCAACGCTGGCATGCCTATTCAACAAATGGCGTGCACTTCGCACAAAGTAAATGTAAACTATCAGGACAAATCTACGGGGGTAATCAAACTAAAAAAATCAGAGAAATTTGGTGGCAACCGCGATTACATTGTACGTTACCGTTTGGCAGGCAGTAAAATTCAGTCAGGTTTGCTTTTGTACGAAGGTGAAAACGAAGTGGCAAGCGGCAAAGAAGAAGACGACGAAAATGCCGAGAAGTTTTTCTTAATGATGATGCAGCCCCCAAAAGCACCCAACAACAGCCAGATTCCTCCTCGCGAGTATGTATTTATTGTAGATGTATCAGGTTCTATGCATGGGTTTCCTTTGAGTGTGTCTAAGCGGTTGTTGAAAAACCTGATAGGCAAGCTACGCCCCAAAGACAAATTTAATGTGATGTTGTTTGAAAGCAGCAACCAGATGATGTCGCCCGAATCTATGGAAGCAAACCAGGCAAATATCCAAAAAGCTTTTGGGGTAATAGACCAACAAAGAGGCGGAGGTGGCACCCGCTTATTGCCTGCCCTCAAAAAAGCGCTTGCATTTAAACAAACCAAAGATTACTCACGCTCTTTTGTGGTAGTGACCGATGGATATGTGACCGTAGAAAAAGAAGCTTTTGACTTGATTCGTAATAACCTGAACCGCGCCAATTTGTTTGCTTTTGGCATTGGCTCATCAGTCAATCGTTTTCTGATAGAAGGAATGGCACGTGCCGGAATGGGCGAACCTTTTATAGTAACTCACGGTACAGAAGCTGACGTAAAGGCAGAAAAGTTTCGTAACTATATTCAAAACCCAGTGTTGACCAATATCAAGATCAAGTATGATGGGTTTCAAGTATACGACACTGAGCCCTGGACAGTGCCCGATGTGTTTGCTGAGCGTCCTATCATTGTATATGGAAAATATAAGGGCAAGCCTACCGGCAAAATCACTGTTACGGGTTTATCGGGCAACAAAACCTACCGTAAAACTATCAAGGTAAGTTCGGCTACTCAGGAAAACAACCAAGCAATTCGCTACTTGTGGGCAAGAGAACGCATCAAACTACACGATGATTATCGTAAATATTATGGCGCCAACCGCCAAAAACACGTTAAAAAAATTACTGAGCTAGGACTCAAGTATAACCTGCTT
The DNA here is from genome assembly GCF_947493425.1 of uncultured Microscilla sp. Classification (GTDB taxonomy): domain Bacteria; phylum Bacteroidota; class Bacteroidia; order Cytophagales; family Microscillaceae; genus Microscilla. The sequence continues at coordinate 36,365 of NZ_CANLRP010000035.1, forward strand.
ACTCAATACACTTCTTTTATTGCCATATCGCCAGAGGTCAGAAACAAAGAGGGCAAAATAGTATCGGTAAAACAGCCTTTGCCCCTGCCCAAGGGAGTGTCTAAACACGCTGTAGGCAACACCCGCTCAGTAAACTATAGCCCTAGCTCAGGAGCAGGCTACAAAAAAGTAAGAAGGTATCGTCCTAGGAGAACACAGAGTTTAAAGAAAAACGACGTAAAAACATCTGTTCCATCTACTACCATACACCTAAGGGGCTCAAGCTCAATAAACACTGAAGATAAAGAAGTGGGCTTGCAGGAGGTAGTAGTAACAGCCATAGGTAAGCGCAGTAAAAAAGACAGCAAGCCAAAGCCACCTGCCCTCAACCGGGTATATCATCGGGTAAAAACTGGCGAGACACTTGCCGTTATTGCTAAAAAGTACCGCATCAGTGTTGCCGAGCTTCAACTTTGGAACAACTTGGGTAAAAGCTCTTCGCTCAAAACAGGTAAAAAACTAACAATATATATTTCTAAAAAAACATATACTGTAAAAGCAGGCGATTCGCTCAGAAAAATAGCTCGACGCTTTGGAGTAAAAGCCCGTCAAATAAAAACCTGGAATAAGTTGCAAAGTAAGCAACTCAAGGTGGGGCAAACCCTTATCATTTATGGTAGGTAGTCGTTATTTATACACCTTTATTTATTTTGATGCACAAAAACAACCGTCCACTGGGCGGTTGTTTTTTTTATCTGGGTACTCAACCCTGCGCTGCTTGAACAAATATCAGGACAAAAACCGGATAAACACTTACCTAAAAACAGGTACATACCATAGGCTGTTTTTTAGATAAAAATCAGAGGTAAAATGCTCCCAGGGAAAACTAATGATTGTCTACTGGCTAAATGACAATTATCATTTTAATAATTTGCCTAAACTTCTATATTTGTATTAGTTTATTAGATATTACAATAGTCCATAGTATTTAGTTGATAGTCCATAGCTGATTCGAGTAAATGCTCACCTTGTTAAATACTGCAAACCAGTGTTTTATATTAGGATTGCTTACTCACTTTATTTTTAAAAGTGTTTCGGTTTTACGCCCAAACACCCAATTAAATAGTTTTTAAATTCATCAATAACTGATCACCAGCAAACAACTTTGACTAAAATCACTGCAGAGTATTGTATTATAAACAATCAAATTATCAACACACTGAATAAAATTACCGTTATGAAAAAAATACTTGTCCCCATCGATTTTTCTGAGCAATCAATCAACGCATTTAATGTAGCAAAAAATATAGCAAAAAAAGCAGATGCAGAAGTGCTTTTGCTGAATGTAATAGAACCTTATATGCCGTTTTCTGAGGTAGGCTATACTGCCACCGAACAAGACTATATTTCGCACTTGAAAGACACCTCTGTCAGTCATTTGAAAAGAATGGCAGAGGAAGACAACGGCATAAAAGTAAGTTCTCAGGTAGAGATAGGCAGTATTTTTAAAGTCATTAAAACTTATATTAATGATCAAGCCATTGACCTGGTAGTAATGGGCACACAGGGTGCCAGTGGGCTGGAAGAAATACTGATTGGCTCGAACACCGAAAAAATAGTAAGAACTTCTGCCTGCCCCGTGCTTACGGTGCGCAATACTGCTGATAGTTTTGAGGTAAAGGCATTGGTATTTGCCACCAACCTACGCCAAGAGCAGGTAAAAGCAGTAGAGATACTCAAAGAGTTCCAACAATTTTTTGGGGCACATATTCATCTGGTATATGTGAATACACCCAATGCTTTTTTGAGTTCGCACGAAATCAAAGAGCAAAGCGACGAGTTTGTAAAAAAAGCCAATCTCGAAAACTTTACCTTGCACGTAGAGTCTGACGTAAACGAAGAAATTGGGGTAATTCACGCGGCCGAAAACCTGGGGGTAGATATGATTGCTATGGGTACACATCAACGTAAAGGCTTGGCGCATTGGTTTGCGGGTAGTATAGCCGAAGATGTAGTAAACCACGCCAATCGTCCGGTACTCACTTTTGGCTTAAAAAACTAACCGCTTGCAGGTTTGTATCAACTATCCCAATCATTTAGATACAGTGCCCACAAGCACTGACTCAATTATATTATAAATAAGCACAATGTAACATCCGGCAGGTTTTGGGGCAACCCTTATCACCTGTCGGTTTTTTTGTGCATCGTAGTTGATTGTTTGAAGGAACTACCTGTATATTACAACTAAACTTTTAATATACCTGAAAACCCATTCAGTCACTCTACTCTTGTTTTATAACCAAGACGGCAAAAGGCTAAAATGCAAAGCGTTACTTCTCCCAATACTTTGCTTTCAAATACATTTTTAACCCCTCAAATAAAGGGATGTTTTCCTTAAATACAGCAAATCAACTCAAAATAATTTATTATAATTAAAATTAAATACAATATAAACTACCAATAAAACAAACAAAAACCCTATAATAAATGTTACAATTTGTATTTTAAAATCAAAAGTACTACAACAAAATATTTCATATCACGAAATAAGCTACCTCCCATATTTTCCTGGTGTTAACCTGGCATTAAGTCAGTTGTTTACCTAATATCCCCCTGCTGGATGTATAAGCCACTGATTTATTTACTACTTACAAAAGTGAGTATTATTACGGTTAACTGCTATTTACTTACGGTTCATCCCAAAGTTTACTTATTGCATTATACAATCATTTCCACAAAATGTTTCTGCTTACTTTTTGTATACCTCCTTTTTTGCCCAAAAAACCCTAAAAAATCTAACCTTACAGCCATTGTTTTACACAAACAATTAGTACTCCAGACACTAAATACGTAAAGCGGTATTCTGCACCTTTTGCCCTTTGGCTTCTCTTCAAAAATATCACGTAACTATGGCTATGCTCTATTTTTGAAGATCACCAAAGAACAAAATTCATCAAAATCCCTACTTTACCTACTTAGAAGCTAGAGTACTAGGGGTTACGACTCAAAATATTCGAGCATCGCCACCACCCAATTATATTACACAACTATTTACAAATAAAAAGTTATGAACAAACCACCGCTATTTAAAATCTACCTATTGTTGATATGCTTGCTGGGTTGCGTACTGAGCACAAACGCACAACAAACTGAGGCTCACCGTCACCAGGCAAGTGGTGCTTTGGCATCAGGACAGTTTTATGCTACAGCAGACGCCAAACACGCACTCGCTTTGAAAAAAGAGTTACCCAACGATATCTTTATTCTTGCCACTAAGTATGGGGTAAGTGCCATAAAACTGACTGAAAAAGGAGCACACGAACTGCACCACAAAGTATTGGTACACGGGCCTGGCTATGTATATAAAAACAGTCTGGCAAGCGCGCTTGAGGCATTGAACAACCCAGTAAGTAAAGCCAAACAGCAAAGAAAAACCGTTGCCTTTAACTACACCATTGACCAAGACGCCAAGGTATTGCAAAGCCTTGGAATGGTAAACAACATCAACGTTCAGAATACAATTCTCGACCTGGTAAGCTACGGTACGCGTTATCATACCAAAAGCTCGGCTACCCAATCGGCTATAGACCTCAAAGCCAAATGGGAAGCACTGGCTGTAGGTAGAAGCGATATTTCGGTACGTTTGGTAAACCATACCAGCTCTAATATGCCTTCAGTCGTCATGACTATTCAAGGAGCCGAAAACCCGGACGAATTTGTGATTATTGGCGGGCACCTCGACAGTACCAACCCCAGCAACAACAACAATGCACCTGGAGCAGATGACGACGCTTCAGGCATTGCCACCATTACCGAGGCAGCCAGGGTATTGATAGATATGAACTACAAACCCAAGCGCACTATAGAATTTATGGCGTACGCCGCCGAAGAAGTGGGTTTGAGGGGATCTAATGAAATAGCTCAAGACTACAAAAACAGGAATGTAAATGTGATAAGTTATGTGCAGTTTGACATGACCAACTACAATGGTTCTTCAAATGATGTGTACATTGTAAACGACTCTTATACTGACAATGCTTTGAATACGTTTTTGACCCAATTGATGGATCATTACAACGCTTCGGGTGTGCACAAGCTTACTTATGGTACTACCAAATGTAACTATGGCTGCTCTGACCACTACAGCTGGGCACAAAAAGGATACGATGCGGCTTTTCCACTAGAAGCCAGCTTTCAGGGCTCCAACCCTCACATACACACTGCCAACGATACTTATCAGAATTTCCCTACAGCAAACTCGGTACATGCCCAAAAATTTGTAAAACTAGCCCTTGAGTTTTTGATAGAGGTAAGTAAGTCGAGCGATGTTAACAATAACTGTGCAATACCTAGCAACCTCAACGCTTCTTCTATAGGCAATACCTCGGCTACCTTGTCTTGGTCGGGCAACGCCAATAGCTACAATATACGCTATAGAGCTCAGGGCAGTAGCAACTGGACTGCACTGAACACCAGCAATACATCTGCCAGCATAAGCAACTTGCTGCAAGGTACTGGGTATGAGTTTCAGGTGAGAGGGGTATGTACAGCAGGTAATTCCAGTTATTCGGCTTCAGCCAATTTTACTACTACCGGTACTCCCACCTGCAATGGTATCACGGTTTTTCCTTATACCGAAAGTTTTGAATCGGGTACGGGGGTGTGGACACAAGGCAACAGCGACAATATTGACTGGAGCCGTGACAATAACGGGACTCCTTCTAACAATACGGGACCATCAAGTGCTGCAGACGGCAATTATTATATGTATATCGAGGCTTCGTCGCCCAATTACCCCAGCAAAACCGCTGACTTATTAAGCCCTTGTATCAAGCTTTCTGACTTGTCGGCTCCACAGCTTAGTTTCAAATACCACATGTATGGCGCAGCTATGGGGACTCTGAAAGTGCAGATAAGTACTAATGGAGGCAGTAGCTGGACAGATTTATGGTCTAAGAGCGGCAACCAAGGCAACAACTGGAGCACGGCAAATATTGACTTACCTACTTCGTCAAGTGTCATTACTTTACGCTTTCGCGGAATTACCGGAAACAACTACACCAGTGATATTACCATAGATGAGCTACGCATTGGAGAAAAAACCGTTGCCCCGCTCAATTACTGCGCCTCTAAGGGCAACACAGTAAGCGATGAATGGATAGGCAGGGTAAGGGTTGGCAGCATTGATAATAGCTCTAACAATTCTAACGGAGGCTACTCTGATTTTACAGCACAATCTACCAACCTGAGTAAGGGCAGCAGTACTAACATTACCATTAACCCTGCCTGGAGTGGACAAACTTACTCTGAAGGATACGCGGTATGGATAGATTACAATCAAAATGGGGTATTTACTGATAGTGGTGAGTTGGTATTTTCTCAGAGCAGCACCAGTTCAAGCCAGGTAAGTGGTTCTTTTACTGTGCCCGCAGGCGCGGTTACTGGTAGTACCAGAATGAGGGTATCTATGAAATACAACGCCACGCCTACCGCTTGCGAGAGTTTTACTTATGGTGAAGTAGAAGATTATACTGTAAACATTGGAGGAAGTAGTTTTGCCAAACAAACCGCTTTAGCAAATTATGTAGAGGACAACCGCGTGTTGGATCAACTAGAAAATACTACCTCAAGATTTGCTCCCAACCCTACTTCGGGCTTTACGAGCATAGCAGTAGGCAAAGAAATGTTTGAGGTAAAGGTGTTTGACTTATATGGGGTAGAGTTGAAAAATATAGCTTATAAGCACAAAAGCGAGCACATTGTATTGGATGTGTCAAGGTTACGTGCTGGACAATATTTAGTAATTATGAAAAATAAAGATAAAGTCAAGGCAGAACGACTGGTGAAGGAATAAATATACTGCCTTTTCTGATAACAGACATAGGTTTTTAGTTGGCTGCCTGATTGTATTGTACAGTCAGGCAGTTTTGATTTTTGGTAAATGCTTTGGCGGTATTTGCTATTTTTTGTGTTAGCCTATGGTTGGCACACGGCGTTCTGCAAAGACAACTCAACCTAAACTACCCAAGGTAAAAAGAAGTGTAGCCGTAGGGACGATGCCTTGTGTATATTTTTACTTTCAGAATCATACTCGTTGATACCTACCAAAAGCGCATAGATTTTTTTTACCATAGTTCATATTGTTTAAATAACTACACCCGCCAACCCCCCAACTCTTCCCCTGCGGCAAAATCACGCAGTAATTGTTGAGCAGCGTCTAATGCTTGTGATAAATGAGTGTGCCCGCCAAAATTGAGAAAAACCAATAGCACTTTTTGGGTTTCGTTGGTAATACAAGTACGGGTAGAGTCGCTGGTGGGGCTACCAAAAGCTCCTACTGCATCACGAAAAACCGGCAAATGTTCAATGTTGATATTGCCTCGCCCGATGGCTTCATAGGGTTCGTTTGCCTGCCCCAAGTCTAGCAAAATATCGCCTTCTATTTTTTCCAGGTCATAGCCACCAATCGAAAACCCGGTATCAATAGATAAGTAGTTGATAATGTCTACTACGTTATTGATTTGATACAAGTCTTGCCCTTTCACAATACGTCTGTGCAATGCTTCGGCTGACAAACGGTAACGGCTGGGAGCCTTGCCCAATGCTTTGTAAGCCACGCGTGATGAAGCAATGGCCGGAATATCCTTGATCTGCTCCATAGGGAGATCTTGTTTTGCCTCGTACAACGCCAACATTTTTTGCCACAAGGCGTCATTTTTTGACTGAAGCTGTATGCTGGCAGACAAACACCCCAGCTCTAGCTGAGGGCAAAGTGCTTTGATATTGTCTGTAATTTTTATTTGTTTCAATGGGAATTATTTTTAATGTGTTGATGATACCACGAATAAAAAGAATAATCTGGGCTTTAACATTCCGTTAAGTGAATTATTCTCTGAAACCTACCATGTTTGTGTGAAAAAAATATTATTTTAACCATTCCTCAGGCAATCAATTTAAAAAAGTTACCACCATGCGCAAAACTTTATTGAAATGGGCTAAACGCCTGCTGATCACTCTGGTAATTCTGTTAGTGCTGGTACAAATCGTTTTTTTGTTTATGAAGTTTCGCATGAGCGACCAAAAAATAAAAGCCTACTTTGAGGCACGGTCTACTCCGGTAAAAATTGAACGCTATAAGGCAAGCAACCGCCAGATACGCTACATTGCTACTGGAGCCGACACTTTGCCGATGGTAATATTTGTGCACGGTGCTCCAGGTGGGTTAGACGCCTTCAAGGAGTTTTTGGCAGATAGCAATCTTACAAATAAGGCTCACCTGGTAGCAGTAGACCGCCCTGGCTACGGGTATTCAGGTTTTGGCAAGTCAGAACCCTCTATTCAAAAACAAGCCGAATTGCTGAGACCACTGCTAGACCTCAACCATTCGGGACGTCCGGCTATATTGGTAGGGCACTCGTATGGAGGACCTATAGTAGCACGCATGGCTATGGACTACCCCCACAAAGTAGCAGCTTTGGTGTTGGCTGCTCCAGCCATTGACCCTGATAATGAGAAAGTGTTTTGGATTTCTTATCCTATAGATTATGCGGTGTTGCGCTGGATGGTACCGCCTGCCTTTAGGGTAGCAAATGATGAAAAGCTCCATCACGCTCAACAACTCAGCCTGCTAAAAAACGACTGGAAAAAGCTCAAGTTACCCATTACCTATATTCACGGCAAAAAAGATATACTGGTGCCTTTTGCCAATACTGCTTTTGCAAAAAAAATGATGGTGAACGCCCAGCTAGAGGTAATTACAAAGGACAAAATGAATCACTTTATACCTTGGACTCACCCCCAATATATTCATCAGGCAATTCATAAATATTTAGCACAAACTCTATGACCTATTTTTTTCTCAGGCAACGCCTTGTGTTTATTCTTTGTTTGGCAAGCATTGGTATGCTAAGTACTGGTTGCATGAAAATGCGGGTAAACGACAGCGAAATCAAAGCATACTTTAGCAAAAAAACGACTCCAGTAAAAATCAAACGTTATAAGGTGGGCAAACGCACAATACGCTATATAGCCACCGGAGCCGATACTTTGCCGATGGTGATATTTGTACATGGTGCCCCTGGCGGGCTGGAGGCCTTCAATGCTTTTTTGGCAGATAGTGCCCTCAAGGGCAAGGCTCACCTGTTATCGGTAGACCGCCCTGGTTATGGGTATTCTAATTATGGTAAATCGGTGCCCTCTATCCAAAAACAAGCCGAACTGCTCAAGCCTTTGTTAGACAGCAACCGTTCGGGGTATCCGGCTATTCTGGTGGGTCACTCTTACGGGGGACCTATCATAGCCAAGATGGCTGCGCTCTACCCCAAGCAAGTGGCGGCGCTGGTACTGGCGGCACCTGCGATTGATCCGGCACACGAAAAAATATTTTGGATTTCTTACCCTGCCGACTGGTTGCTTATTCGCCTGATAATACCACGTGGCTTTAGGGTAGCAAACGACGAAAAGCTCAGCCATGTTGACGAATTGGAGCAAATGTATGACGATTGGTACAAATTGCGATTGCCAATTACTTATATTCATGGCAAGAGAGACATTGTAGTACCCTTTGCCAACGCAGCTTTCGCCAAGAGGATGATACGCAATGCTCCACTGGAGATGATCATTGATAAAAAAATGAATCATTTCATCCCCTGGACTCACCCTCAATACATTCGTACTGCCACCCTGAAGTATTTGAAAAATTTGAAAAAGTGGAAGAAATAAGGCTTTTACGATCACTCTTGCCTCGTCGTTGATGATGGGCTATGAATCAATCATTAAATATTTTTCATTTTTATGAATTGACCTGGTTATATTGGCTATTTATACCATTACTCTATCAAACAAAACCTTTTTTTATGAATCAGTTTTTACCCCACCTGAGAGTCTGTTTGTTGCTGAGCCTTTTGGTGGCCATTTCGTGCCGCTCTAGTTCTCAGAGCAATACTTTTGTAGAAGACAACTATCGCAAGTATGAACATCAAATACCTATGCGTGACGGCACGCGTTTATACACTGTGGTGTATGTGCCCAAAGACGCCAGCCCTGCCAACCAATACCCTATACTCATGAAACGTACCTGCTACAGTTGTCGTCCTTACGGGGCAGGTAAGTTTCCTTCTATGAGCCGCCTGGGACCATCTAAGTTTTTGGTACGCGACAAGTACATTTTTGTGCACCAAGACGTGCGCGGACGGTGGATGTCGGAAGGCAAATACGACAATATGCGCCCTCAGCTTCCTAAGGGAGCGAGAGAGAGTGCCAAAAATTTTGACGAAAGTACTGATACTTTTGATACTATAGAATGGTTGATAAAAAATGTAAAGCATCACAACGGCAAAGTAGGACAATGGGGCATTTCTTACCCAGGGTTTTACGCTGCAGTGGGTACCCTTGCCAACCACCCGGCTTTGAAGGCTTCATCGCCCCAAGCACCTATTGCAGATTTCTTTTTTGATGACTTCCACCACCGGGGCGCTTATACCTTGAGCTATTGGTTGGTTACGCCAGCATTTGGGATTCAGAAAAAAGAAAAAACAACTGAGCCCTGGTATAACTTTGTGCGCCCCAAGGAAAGCAATGGGTACGATTTTTACCTGAAAATGGGAAGCCTCAAAAATGCCGATAAATACTATGGTAAAGACAATTTCTTCTGGCAACAGTTGGTCAACCACCCCAACTATGACGAGTTTTGGCAAAAACGCAATTTATTGCCTCATCTCAAAGACATAAAACACGCTGTAATGACAGTAGGAGGCTGGTTTGATGCTGAAGACTTATCGGGTCCTTTGAACATTTACAAAACTATAGAAAAAAACAGCCCAGAAGCCCACAACACTATAGTAATGGGTCCTTGGTCGCACGGTGACTGGGCGAGTAGCAAAAAACAACAAATCATCAATGACATTTATTTTGGGGATGATATTTCTGAGTTTTATCAAAGTACCATTGAATTTAATTTTTTCAGTAAGTTTCTGAAAAACAGAAAAATGCCTCCATTACCCGAAGCATATATGTTTGATACTGGGCTAAAGAAATGGCAAAAGTTTAATCAATGGCCTGTGCCTAAAGCCAGTAAGGTGAAAATGTTTTTGCAGGAAGGCGAAAAGCTGACAATGAATGCCCCCAGTTCAAAAACTGCTTTTACGGAGTTTATGAGCGACCCCAACAAACCAGTGCCCTATACCGAAGACCACCGCATTGTGTTTACTCCCCGCCCTTATATGACAGACGACCAACGATTTGCCAGTCGCCGACCCGATGTATTGGTTTTTCAAAGCGAAGTACTCAAAGAAGATATAACGCTGGGGGGCGAGCTAATGGCAAAACTGAAGGTATCTACCACGGGTACTGATGCTGATTGGGTGGTAAAACTGATAGATGTGTATCCTGATGATGCCAAAGGGCACCCAAAACTTGCCAAACATATAAAAATGGGAGGATATCAACAGATGGTACGCAGTGAAATTATGCGAGGACGCTTTCGCGAAAGCTTTGAAAAACCGAAGCCCTTTGTACCTAACCAGGTAACCGAAGTAAACTTTCCATTACAAGACGTATTGCACACCTTTAAGAAGGGGCACCGCATTATGATTCAGGTACAAAGCACATGGTTTCCGTTATTTGACCGCAATCCGCAAAAATATGTACCCAACATATTTAAAGCCAACGATGACGACTTTGTAAAGCAAATGCACAGGGTATACCATAATGCCAAAAACCCGTCTTATATAGAAGTAGAAGTACTAAAAAAGTAGGCTGTTAAGGCTGTCAAAAAAACTCCCCTTGAATTTGAAGAGATGACTCGACAATTCAAGGGGAGTTAATTTATAAAAACAGCCGTACTGTCCGCTCTGGTAAAGGGGCTTATATCCATCATTGGGTATATAACCCTCTTCATTACACAACAAAGACAAAAAGTCTTCAGGAAAAACAGTCCTGTGGGTTATTTGTCAACATCTGGCAAATGTTGCACTACCACCCCCCCAAAGCGCCCTTCTTCTGCCCTAAATGCACTTTCGTTGATATAGCAGGTCAAAGAGTCGTAAGGCACTGGCGGATTTACATCTGTATAAAACCCTTGCACACTGTCCGAAAACTCGTCGTTGACATAGGCGACAGTACGCCCTTCTTTATCTGTCAATAATTGATAACAATCGTTGCAAATGCGACGAGGATAACGACCAGTAAGGTCAATGGCTTGTTGGCAATGGCTACAATACTGGGGTTGATTCTGATCTTTCATTATTTTGTATCTGATATTATGTGGCCGATTATTTAGTTTTGGGTCATTACTACCCTTGTATAGGGGCGTTTGTCATTGGGTACATTGTCTCGGTTATCATTCACCCCAGGAGTAACCGCCGTTACAGTGAAAGTAGTACCAGGTTGCAACAATACTTCTTCTTCTGCCTGATACCTCGAAATAGAAGAAACATCTTTACCCGTATTGACCTGCATTTCTATAAGCACAGGAGTCGTAATGCGCCCTGTCTGCATAAAAGGATGTGTACGGTCAATATTTTTGGTTGTACTAGTAAATTTATGCAGGGTTTTGGTTTGCCCTAATGTAAAAGTATCCCAAGGTAAACTACCTTGCCCCCGGTATACACTGCCAACGTGATCTGGTAAATCTCTTAAGGCATTGTACAATATGGCATTATGTGTTTTGCCTTCTTTCAACAACTCACTTAAGCTTACATTACCTGCTTCATAATCATTTTTAAGGTGTAGCAATTCGTGCTTATTCTCTACTTGGTGCTTTATTTTTTGTTTAGCCACCAAATCACCACTTTCTTTGGCTGGATTTTGCACCAAATACCCCCCACCAGTATACAACCTGATAGCAGCAGCAGCGGCAGGACTTAAACGATCTTGTAAGTCTGGTGCCAGCGTACCATAAGCAGTCCAAGGGTCAATCATTTCATTTTGTACCAAAGCAAAATCTGCCCGGTGCCCATCATATACAATCTCATCGGGGAACATGCCATTTTCACAAACATTGGCTCTGATTTGTTGGATAGTCAGTGGAGAAATTTTATGGTAGGCATAAGGACCTTCTTCATACTCTAGTCCAAACGACTTGGACACCGACATAATCTCATGAAAGCTATGATCGTTGCTGGTAAGCATCCAACCCAACAGGCCTAAACGAAAATTGGCTGCTTGTCCTGACAATCCCAGAAAGTTTAAAGCACTCAACATTCGGTCGGTAGTGCCTGAAGGCCCGGCTACTACTGGCATTTTCAATTCTTTGACTGCTTTTTTCATCCAACTGTTTTTAAGGTTGGGGTTAAATCTGGTTCCCCCCTCTTCCCAAGGCAACTCCTTGTCGTGGTCATAAGTATCTATACCCATGAACCTCGATAAATGCCCTCCAAATATGGTGTCTTTTTCATAAGAGGGGTTTTGCTCTTGAATAAACAACTTTTCCCGATCGCTTAGCTCTGCGCTAAAGCCTTTGGTGTTGGTCAAATCGCTCGACTTGCGGGTGCTCCCACTGTATACCTTATTTAACTCTCTCTGCAAAGCCTCTATGCTTTGACGTTTGGTCTGCACATCAACTTCTTCTTGTCCTTGGTGATCTTTGAGCCATTTCCAGCTCAAGTTTTTCATCGTTTTATAATTTCTCAACTTATCATTGCTATTGACAGCATTGGTAAAGCCCGTCAAAGCAGTTTGTATCTTGGCAAAAGTACTGGTATTCAAGGCATTGCCAAGCATACCATTGGGGTCTCCTTGTAAGTCTTCCGGGCGAAAGCCAAATTGATCAAAATTAAAATTGAAAGCCTCCGGCGAAAAAGTGCCTAAATCAAAGGCTTCTGAACGCCCCTCTTTTTCAAATATTCCTTTTTGTCCTTGCTTTAGCGCATCATCATTGCCCCTTACATAAGGATCGGCAGCAGCCGTATACAAATCCTGCATTTTTTCCTGGTGCCCCAAAAGCCCTAAAGCGCCCCAGCCAAACTGATTGGGGTAATCTTCTATTTGGTTTTTGCGGGCTTCAATACTATTGATGCCTTCATTGCCAATGCCTTTGTCGCTCAAAGACTGTCTGGCCTGTTGCCAGGTTTGCCCATCCATGCTTCCGGTAAGTTTAATGTGCTCAGTCACCATGTTTTTAAATGGCCCTAGCGAAGCATTATAAAATGCAGTGAGTTTTTCACGTAGGTTGCCCTGGTTAACTACTTCCATTACCCGATTTACATCGTTGCCTACATTGCCGGCATATTTGGCATTATTCCCGCCAAAAACATTTCCTGCCAAGCTATTGTCAGCTTCCACTCCCATTACTTCGCTCATTTTGTTGAGCGCAGTAGTGACTGCTGCTTGAGCGCCTCCATGATTAAAAAGGTAAAGCCCTAAGTTATGCTCAAACTTTTTGGCTTCTTTAAAGTATTTTGCGTCATCATTTCTCGACGCCATCTCTTCGTTTACCAGGGCAAGTAAGCCTCGTATGCTGTCTCTTTTGGTATTGGCATTGGCAGAGTGGGCTTTTTGATTGTCTTTCAACCATTTTTCTGACAGTTGCTTGATTTGTTTGAGCAACTGATCTTTTTCTGATTGGTTGGCAGATGCCTGATAAGTCGCCAATTTAACGCTGATTTCCTGAAAGGTGCTGGTACCAAAAAGATTGCCTAACATACCAGAACCTTGCCCCGACAGGGCATAGGCGCCCAGGTTAAACTGTATGGGAGCTTCAGAGCTGTTGCTGTCAGCTACCCGCTGAACTGGAGCATCGACATTGCTTTTCATTTGCATGGCTTTAGCTCCTATATCATCTGCTTCTTTTTCTAGCTGGGGGTCGTTGTTAATGCCTAACCCATTGTTTGCCTGAATCGTGGGTTGCACCCGCCCCTGTTTTTGTTGGGCTACGTGGGTAAGTTCATGCCCCAGGTGACGCTCTTTGCCCGGAGCCAGGTGTACTTGGTTGCCTTGAGCAGTAGCTTCGGCCTTCATTTGGGTGGGCAGGCTTGAGTTGTAGTGTACCTGGGCGTCCGAAACATCGGTACCCATGAGGTTACTTACGTTGGCTTTTACCTGTGCTTCGTTTGCTCCTCCGGTTTGGCGTTGTACCGGGCGTTGTTTTGCCTGAATGGGTGGTGGTGTTTTATCTTTTCGCTGTACAGTTTGCTGCTTTGCCTGAATGGGTGGCTTACCGCTTTCTTTGGTTTGTTTTGCCCCAGGTGCTTTTTTTTGTTGTACAATGTGTGGAGAGGTGTTTTGTTCTTGTGCCTCTTTACTTTGATCTTTATGCATATTAACAGGTATTTTGTGGTTTTAGATTGAGTCCTGAGCGTACTCCTGTATTATAAGTGTAATTATTTTAATAGTATTAAAACTTGATGCAATTAAACAAATTCTCTATAATAATGGTACACGTTTCTTGTTTGTGTGGCAATTAAACATACATTGTGATTTTTTATTAAAAATAGTAATTTACCTCGTTGGGTAACCAAGCTTTTTTCTTAGCAAATATCTACGTAGTTTTAGGTGAACAATTCACCCAAACTATATCTTATTACAAACCACCCATGTCTAAAGTTATATCAGTAGCCGACCTCAACCAACTAGCCACATTTGCCAACATCCCTGACCACCAACTACAATGGCTTATTGAACACTCCACCGTGGTAGAGTTGCCCGATGGAGGGGAGTTTTTTAAAAAAGGCGACCCCATAGACCATACCCATTTTGTATTGGAGGGTAAGATTTCGTTTAGAACCGAGCAAGCCGGACAATTTAGAGAGATCGCTCAGGCAAGCAAAGGTGAGGTAAGTGGTATTTTGCCTTTTTCACGGGGCACTACCGCTACAGGCTTTGGGATTACTTCTAAAAACACCACCATTATGTCATTGTCCAGAGCATTTTTCAAAGAAATGATTCGCGACCATTATGAGCTTACCGAAATGCTGGTACATACCATGACCAATCGGGTACGTAGCTTTACCAAACAACAAGAACAAAACGGTCGTATGATTGCCTTGGGTAAGATTTCGGCAGGCTTGGCGCATGAACTCAACAACCCTGCCTCGGCGGTAGTACGCAGCGCTGCAGAACTCAAACGGCAACTTCAATTACAGCCCAACAACTTTAAAAAAGTAATGTCTATAAGAATGGAACCCACTCAGGTAGACGCAGTCAATGAATTGTTGTTTGCCAAAGCTGGTGCAGGTCCTCGCACTGATATGAGCCTGATGGAGAAAACAGACTTGGAAGATGAGCTTACCGACTGGCTGGAAGAACACGGCATAGATGATGGCAGCGAAATAGCCGAAACACTCGCTGAGTTTAATTGTGATATAGATATGCTGGAACAAATGTATGTGCATGTACCTGACGAACACTTTCCTCCGGTGGCCAATTGGATAAAAAGTGTGTTAAGTACCGAAAAGCTTGTCACTGAAATAGAAGAGGCCTCTTCGCGCATTGCCAAGCTGGTAACTTCGGTGAAGTCGTACACCCACATGGACCAAGCCCCCGAACAGCAAATGGCTGATGTACGAGTGGGTATTCGCAATACGCTGACTATTTTGGGACATAAGATTAAAAAACAACAAATTGCCCTCAAAGAAAAATTCCCGAAAGGGATGCCCCAAGTAAAAGTATTTGTAAGTGAACTGAATCAGGTATGGACTAACTTGATGGACAACGCCATAGATGCCATGCCTGAAGGGGGCACCCTGGAAATAGCGGCTGATTTCGACGATGACTACTTGCGCGTCTATATCATTGACAATGGCACGGGCATACCCGAAGACGTTTTAGGTAAAATATTCGACCCGTTTTTTACTACCAAGGCAATGGGCAAAGGCTCTGGCATGGGGCTAGATATGGTGCAACGAATTGTACGCCAACATCAGGCTGAAATCAGGGTAGAGTCTGTTCCTGGGCGCACTCAGTTTATGGTGTGTTTTTCACGAAATATATAATATAGCTGGTAGTATTTAGGAACGTGATCGCAATAACTGTCCGATTTAGAACAAATTAGCTTCGCAGAGCTTGAACTTCGTTCTGCGGTTCTCTTTACTGGGTTTCGTTACTTTTTTCGCCGTAGCTATGGCTACGCCTGTAAAAAGCGCCTCAGTCAGTTTTGAGCATAAGCTCTCAATCTCGACACTTATTTTGAACATGTTCCTTAGTCGAGAGTTGAGAGTTTCTACACGAAGCTGAAAAACTGTCGGCTACAGACCCCTGACTATAGACTAAAGTACTAAACTATCATGAGTAAAAAGAAACCCATCATTTTTGCGGTAGATGACGAACCGCAAGTATTAAGCGCACTGCAACGCGACTTACGAAAGCAATACCGGAAGGAGTACAAAGTAATGAGTACTACCTCGGTAAAAGAAGCACTGGAAACTTTGCAGGAATTAAAAAATAAAAACGAAGTGGTTGCCTTATTTTTGTCTGACCAACGCATGCCCGAAATGCTGGGGGTTGAATACCTGGAGCAGGCGGTAGAGGTTTTTCCGGAAGCAAAAAGGGTATTGGTGACTGCCTACTCAGACATAGAAGCTGCGATTAAAGGTATCAACGATGTACAACTCGACTACTACATTACCAAACCCTGGGACCCACCCGAAGAGAAGCTGTTTCCAGTAATACAAGACTTGCTCGATGTCTGGCAAATGAATTACAAACCGGGGTTTAATGGCATTCGAATTTTGGGTTATCAATTTTCTCCCAAATCGCACCAAATCAAAGATTTTCTGGCAGGAAACCTGGTGCCTTATCAGTGGTTAGACATTGAACAAAGCGAAGAAGCCCAGCAACTGGCCACCCTGAACAATATTGATTATAAAAATTTGCCTGCGGTATTTTTTGAAGACGGTGAGTTTTTGACCAACCCCAGCCTGCTTGACATTGGCAGCAAAACAGGGCATCAATCGCAAGCCTCTGACACTATGTATGATGTAACCATTATAGGTGCTGGACCTGCCGGGTTGTCGGCAGCAGTATATGGAGGGTCGGAAGGACTAAAAACTCTTTTGATAGAGCGGAGGGCGCCAGGTGGTCAAGCAGGAACCAGCTCTCGTATCGAAAACTACCTGGGCTTTCCGTCGGGCTTAAGCGGGCAGGACTTATCGAGGCGCGCCATTACTCAGGCTACCCGCTTTGGCATTGAGTTTTTGTCTCCGGTGCAGGTGACTAATATAGAGACCAAGGACAATTACAAAATTATTACTTTAGACGATGGCAAAACCATTCATACCCGTGCGGTAATAGTGACTACTGGAGTAGACTACCGAAAGCTGGAAGCCCCCGGAATGAATGACTTTACCGGAGCCGGTATTTATTATGGGGCAGCTACTACCGAGGCCGCTGCCTGCCGCGACAAAGATGTATATATAGTAGGCGGTGGAAACTCTGCCGGACAAGGTGCCATGTATTTGGCAAAATTTGCCCGTCACGTATACATTGTTATTCGCAAACCCAACCTCAACTTTAGCATGTCGCAATATTTGATAGACCAAATAGCAGGCACCGAAAATATTACCTTATTGCCCTACACCACCATAACGGCTGCCAAAGGGAGCGACCACCTTCAGCAAATAGTATTGCAAAATGTTCAAACCAAAGCTGAGGAAGAACGTGAGGCGGGGGCTTTGTTTATTTTTATTGGCGCCAAACCTTATACCGAGTGGATAGACTTAGAGGTGTTGCGCAACCAACGGGGTTTTTTAGAAACCGGACGCGAACTGCTCAAGTACCATGAGTTTCATAAGGCCTGGATACCACAACGTGAGCCTTTTTTGCTCGAAACCAGCGTGCCTGGCATATTTGCCGCTGGCGATGTACGCGCCGGGGCTATGAACCGGGTAGCGTCGGCAGTAGGTGAAGGGGCTATGGCGATCAAATTTGTGCACGAGTACCTGGCTGAGAACTGATGTATTGTAAATAATCTAAAAAGCCCACCTCAGGTAAAAATGAGGTGGGCTTTTACACTTAATCATAAAATATCCTGCGCCAGGTAATAAAACCTTTGTCTACTTTCATTGTATCAATTCTTTTATGAATACTGGCAGGCTTTAGTCTTGAATACAAAAGGTTGTTAAAGCCAGGAAACCTTGTAGAGTGAATTACCGCGACATAATCCCCTTTAGAAATATTGTGACTATTACCTATATCCTGACAATCCTGATATGTTTTGTTCTTCCAAGAAAAACTATAACACACCCTGACGTCACTAACGGATGTTGTGACAGCAACGGCATATTTACCATAGTTTCGCAAATCATAGTATCTAAACCATACCAGGACTGCAACAAAAACAACACCCAATACAATTGAATAATAAAAAGACTTTATGTTGGGCTCAGGCATTGCTTTTTTATTGTTCATGTTAAGATTGATGAGTGTTAAAAATGAGTAACTAAGCTTTCGTAGGTTACAAGTTTGTTCTTTTATAAAATTTAGCAATGTATTAAGATTCGTTTAATAATTTAAGAATCGCATGTTTGTAAGCCGTTCCTTTTGCTCCAGGTCAAAAGGAACCAAAACCCCGCAGCTGTAGTTTGTTTTGTCTAAATCTGTGGCACTACGCCGAACCGCAGGGCGAAGCCCAAGCTCTGCCTTTTTCGGCTAAACAGCTCAAACTCGCTTCGCTCAAACAGTGATCTGTTTTTACGGCTTCGTTTCACAGATTCCCCGAATACAAGTTCGGTTTACAACTCCGAGCTTGTACTCGGAGGATTTTCAACTTAACGACAACAAACTAAGGCTGAATCTAGCTAACGCACTCATAAAACAATGCTGTATTTTTATGAATTAACCAAAAATTATCACTAGGAAAGGTCAGTGAGTAATGGGGTCAAACTAAATGCCTGAAGGTTGGCCTCCAACTTACCCGACGATTAATAATACCCATAACCACTATTTTTTTTCTGCTCTTCAAACCGCTCATGAAGCCTATTGGAGCCCAACGCCCTGTTATGATACGAAATGCCTTCCACTGGATCGTCTTTAAAAATACTTTTCCCAAAAGGGATAGAGGGAGAGTTATTCCAATAATCTAATTTATTTGTGATGATTTTTTCAATCCTGGGGTTTATCAAGCCCATTGTTTGTATGGCAGTAATTGCAGCACGAGAAACAGCCTCCGAATTACTCTCTATTTTTTTTAACAAAATGGGCAGGGCAGAGTGAGCCTTCAAATCTGAGAGCGCCTCTATAATATCGACGGTCAAGGAGGGGCGTTTACCCTCAGGAATACGAGATATATTTTTTATTACAAACTGCAAGCTTCCAATGTTACCTTGAGCTTTCCACTTCGCTATATCTTTTACCAGGGGTTCGTACCAACCACAAAAAAACAAAAACTTGTTGATTAGGTGCATGTTTGACTCATGTTTTTATACCTGCCACGTACTCAGAGGGTTGTATTTTTGGGCGATGTTTGGACTCTTTTATTTTCATTCACCTTCGCTTCAACAAGTGGGCTTGTTACGACTTTACTTTGGATGGATCAAAGCCTATTAACCAAAAAAATAAAACAATCGCCAGTGTACTAACGACAATAGATAGTACTTTTTTTATTGTGAACCAGTTTTCTTTATATTCAATAGAGTACCAAGTGAGTGTTATCACTTCTGCGAGGTTTTTCGCCAAAATAAGTGAAGGGAAGGTAATTATAATAAAGTTAAATGTTTTACTAATAGACCCCGAACTTATGGTTAGTATAATAACTCCTAAAATAATTATGAAATTGTCTAATAAAAAATCTGATGCTTTTTTCATCTTTTGAGCGTGTGACTATAAGCAAAGCACTACCTTCGGCAAAAGCCCATCTTTAATCAACGAATCAGGCTTTGTTTTTTTAACGCACAGCCGATGACGTGATTATGTAAAAAAACTTGTTTTATGAAGGGTTAAACTTGTTGTCGTTTATTTAGTATGGGGCAAGAACCTAAACTAGGCTGGAAGTGTTACCAATTTGGTTGATAACCTGATTCAAATTTTATTGGCGAAAAATGCCCAAAAGATTGTTTTTTAGTAACAAAAGTATCTATGACGGTTTTAAAGTCTCTTTCGTCTAAACGATAGAGTAACTTTAAAAACCCTGATTGTAGATCGTATACTTTTACAGCTTGTTGCATACCTATCACATTGTCATGAACTTCAACAATTATTCTTCCATCATCTCGCACCGAGTAATAGCCATAACGAAACATATCTACATATTTCTCTCTCAGAGAATCTAATGGAGGACAGTTCTCCTTACATTCATAGGTACACGCAATATAATGTCCCGATTCAAAGAACCTATCAAAAATAAAATGCTTTGGTAATTTCTTACGATTTGAGCTAATATATATACCATCTGTTCTTACGGTGTTTGTACCTGACAAATGTAAGTTTTGACGATAAAGCTTGAATCTCTTCTTCCTAAAACGTTTTTTTGAAATATGCCAATGCGTGCTGTACTTTGGGTGATTACTGTCTATGATAATCCAAATCCAACAAGAAGGCAAAAACAAGAATGCCAAATACACTGCTATTTTTAATGACTTCAATTGCACACTTTCTTTGTTACTCAATTATTATTACTTTATGATTTTTATTCTGTAAAGAAAACTGACCAACAAAGGTTCAAAACTTTCTTGTTATTTGTCTATTTGTTTAAACAAGTGCTACATCATTCAAAAGATAATCTGCATACCCCTTTCTAAAAGCTACATAAGTAACACCAGAATACAAACAAGCTGAAGTAATAAAGGTGATTTTTTGCACAAGGGTATCGTTTCCTAACCATAAGCCAGGAATACTAAATACCATCAATGTACAGATCAAGTGCAAAGGCAAAAAAAGTTGCGCCAACACTTGCTCTGATTTACCATTCATAATGCCATCTTCCTCCCCTTCTTTCTTTACTTTCTGTTTGCCCTTAACTTTTCTCACTATGTACCGAATAAGCTTAAGAATTAACATAATCATCCAAACCAGGAAGGTTCCTGCATGCCAGACTTGTACCAATATAATAAAAAGGAATAATGATATTTGACATAGTATAAAACCGCCCCAAAAGCCACCTGCACCAGATACATTAATCACATCCATAAAAGCAGAAATTAATAAAGGTATAACTACAAAGGTGAGCAATCCTACTCCTATTTTCTGCTCTGATGTCCTAATTTTATTTTCTTGCATTTTTTTCAGTGTAAGCTCTTAACCAAAGCAAGATGAGATTGTCTTTTAAAACTTTTGGATAGTCTTATATTTGCATATTTGACAAAAATCACTTCAGGTTCGCTGTTATTTCGCTAGATTATTTATTTTATCACCCATTTCTTCTCGTTGTTGTTTGGATGAACCAGGCAACCTGAAAGCAAATGCATTACTACCAAAACCTCCACCAAGGCTTAATGCTTCGCTTTGCCTCTAAACTGAGCCTATGTTCTTCAGCCCCTCCTCGTTTTACTCTTATTAGTGTCCAATTTACATCACTATGATCAGCCTCAACGTTTAACCCAAAATGTTTTGCATAAAGTATGATGCTTTCATCATCAAAGTAATATGAGGTTTCACCATCGAATCGTTTAAATGAAATTCCTGGCTGTTCTGATTCGAAATCCAGCTTTTCACCAAAGTTAACTCCTTCTATATCCTTGCCATCCTTATCAACATCACCAGAATCAATTTCTCTTATTTTTTGACCCGACTTATAGATGCCAAGATAAGCATACATGGAGATAGAGTCATAAATAGTAACCATAGCATAGGCATCGAATACTCTTGAAAGCTCTTTCATCCAGCTTTCTAAGCTGCTAAAGTTATTATAATGTATAACAATCCATTCCGGCTCACACTTTCCGATGAGTAAACAGCTTGGCAAAGCTGTATTTATTTTCTGACCAAGACAAGAAGGCAAACCCTCAACATCGCGTTCTATAGTACAATCAAACCCTTCTAGCAGACTCAAAATCACGCTTTTAACTTTCTCTAAATCACCAGAGTTTATATAAAAACAAGTAAAAGTAGTCATCTTATAAACTTTATTTTGTTTCAATCACTTTTACCGGAATATTAAAAGTCTAAGGAATGGTGTAAAAATAAATTTCTATAGTTTAATAAAATATTTTGTTGCTAGACGAGGCAAAAAATCGGCTAA
>NZ_CANLRP010000036.1 GCF_947493425.1 uncultured Microscilla sp.
ATTCGGCTATTTTTTAACAAAGTATAGCCTCAAAAGATGAGGTTAAGAATGTAAATTTATTTTGGTACCATTCCTAAATAATCTAACCTTGGGGGAAAAGCAACTTTTGAATAAAATATTCCTTTCAATATATTTTCCTAATTTTGTGTATTCACACCTTTTAAACCCTAACGGGTACTTTAATTATGGATAAAAAGCAATTATACATCGAGAAAACATTACACTTATTTTTGCAAAAAGGAATCAAAAACGTGACCATGAGCGAGGTAACACAAGCTTTGAACGTATCCAGCAAAACGCTTTATAAAATGTTTGACGGCAAAACCGGCTTGGTGCTTACCTGTATTAGGTTACACAAGTACCAAATGAGTGAAATGGCGCAACGCATTATTGACGAAAAAGATGAAAATGTACTGGATGCTATTATCAGCATTCATGATGCCTTTTTGGGTGAAGTGGTCCAGATAGATCCTGCATATTTCAATGACATTGCCTTTTATTATCCTGAGATATGGGAAACCGAGAGTTACTTTGACTTTAAGTATACCAAAGGCTTGATGATGAGGGGAATTAAGCAAGGTCTTTTTCATAAAAACCTTGACGTAGAGCTGGCAGTAGATACCATCGTGTTGTTGATAAGGGCCATGATAGAGCATAAAGACCTTCAGGGCAAGTATAAACAAAACTATGAGCCTTTGTACAACAGTATGTTATTGCCTTACCTCAAGGGGCTTTGTACCATGCATGGCTTGCAAAAACTGAGAGAATATCATAAAGCCAAGCTACAGGCTGCCCGAAAAGCAGAAGCCATTTAACTTTTCAATAACATACAATAATTGCTCTTTTTATTAAACTTTTCACTAATTTTGAATGTTCTAGTTACGACAAATCAGTCAAATAAATAGCAGGTTTCCAAGACATTAAGTAATCTTGTGAAAAAAACAAGCTTTTTTATATATACCAAATTTTACTTATGAAGAAAGTACTCATTATTCTTTTAGGCATTGTAGTAGTACTCGTGATGGCTTTTTGGGGTATACGCAGTTATACCAAACGTTATAGTCCTGATGCTACCGCAAACTACAGCAAGAATGGGCTTAAAATTGACATAAAATATTGCCAGCCGTCTAAAAAGAACCGAGTGATTTTTGGAAATATTGTGCCTTATGGCAAAGTATGGAGAACCGGAGCTAACGAAATAACCGAAGTAACCTTTAACCAAGACGTAACTGTAGGCAATGCCAAAGTAGAAGCGGGGTCTTATGCGTTGTTTTCTATACCTACCGAAAACGAGTGGACCATTATTTTAAATAGTGGCAACCGTACTTTCTGGGGACAACGAAGCTGGGGCACCCAATATGACAAAGAAAAGGATGTAACCAGGGTAAAAGTGTCTGCCAATAATACTGACAGTGTGACTGAGCGTTTTACAATTGACATAAAAGATGGCGAAAAGCAAGGAGCAGTTATTCACCTTTATTGGGACAAGTTAAAGGTAAACATACCTGTAAAGAAACAATAAACTGTGATAACAATACACAAATAAAAAGCCTGATCATTGTGAAGATGATCGGGCTTTTTGCGTATGTCACCTACTTAAGAATGAGATGGTGTAAAGATAAAGTGCTATTGCTATATCATTCCTTATTCTACAAAACACCCTTTGCTTTTAGTTTTCTTTGGACCCTTGATTATACCTGCTCGAGTGGTCAAAATCCTTGCTCAGGGGTTAACTATTGGCAAAAGCCCAAGGCTTTATTATATTTATAAGAAAAGGATAACAGGTGAAAAAGAAAGTTTATTATATAAGCATAGGAGCTGTTTTGGGGTTGATCGTGAGGGCATATATTTTGTTCAACAACGAAGGGCGTATGCCAGATATCATAAAAGAGTGGGACATTACCTTGTTGAGCGTTTTATTGGGCGCATTTTTTTATCCGCTTTTGGTTTATTGTAACCAATACCTGATGCAGCGCATTGATCGAAAGAATCATTTGATTCGTTTTTTTTGTGTACAGTTTGTCAGCCATTTACTCATTGTATTTGCGTTGTTGATACCTGTCTTTATTGTTTATGTCGCCATGTTTGGTCATTTTGCCCAAACCGAAGGACTTGCCTTACGGCCTATTTTTACCGATTGGTACAACAACCGGGGTACTTCGGGGGCTATAGCCATTTTGCTCATTGTGAGTACTTACAACACCGGAGGTTTGGCCGCCTATTATTTTACCCGCCTTCAGCAAACCCTACTGGAAACAGAACGTATTGAACGACAACAGCTACAGTCTCAGTTTTCGGTGCTTAAGAGCCAGATTAGTCCTCATTTTTTGTTTAATAGCCTCAATGCCTTGTCTACAATGGTGCATAAAGATGCCCAACAATCGGAGGTTTTTATCCGTAAGCTTTCA
This sequence comes from uncultured Microscilla sp., assembly GCF_947493425.1. Classification (GTDB taxonomy): domain Bacteria; phylum Bacteroidota; class Bacteroidia; order Cytophagales; family Microscillaceae; genus Microscilla. The sequence goes on from NZ_CANLRP010000036.1 coordinate 2,409, forward strand.
GACATCTTTCATTATGTACTACAAAACAGCCACCGCGATTTGATTTCGCTTCAGCAAGAGCTAGAGTTTACCAAGGCTTATTGTTACTTGTTAAAAGTACGTTATGGGCGCAACCTGGAGGTGAATATGACCATAGACCCTGCCAAAGCTCCTGGTATGATTCCTCCGCTTACGCTGCAAATGTTGGTAGAAAATGCCATTAAACACAACGAAATTTCTAAAGATCGTCCTCTGAGGGTACATATTGCTACTCAAAGCGATTTTTTGTTGGTACAAAATAACCTACAGGTTCGGCAGCAGCCCGAAGCTTCGTTGCATATAGGGCTCAACAATATTTTGAGTCGTTATGTTTTTTTTACCGATATAAAAGTAGAAGTATCCAAAACTCCAGCCTTGTTTATGGTCAAGTTGCCACTTTTAAAGCCTGTTGCCTCATGAATCGTTTGAACCCATACTTGCGTAAGCACCGCTTGCTGTTGGCTTTATTGGCGGGTAACCTGGCTTACTTTGTCAGCATATTTATTCACGATAGTTTTGATTTTATTCAACAAAACTACCACATTCCCGATCATTTGTATGCCCTGCTTATAATGGGGATTTTTGTAGAAACTTTGTGGGCAGTAGCAGCCTGGTTAGACCAATGGTTGCCTGTTAAGCATCAATTTAAGCAACGGGCAATTATTCAAGGTTTGTTTAGTTTGGGGGTAATGGTGGGGTTGATTGCCTTGGTCGATGCAGTAATGCCTAGTTTTACGCTCAATACCTTGAGGCATTTTCAAGAGCTTGAAGATGTAGCACATTCGGTAGTGATTAAAAAGGTAAGGGTGTACTCTACTTTTGGGTTTACGGTGGTATTGTTGAACATTGTGTATTTTGGCTGGCGTTTTTTCCGGGATTTTCACGTGGCACAACTCAAGGCAGAGCAACTGCACAAAGAAACAGTGGCGAACCAACTACAAACTCTCAAAAACCAGATTCATCCCCGCTTTTGGTTTGCCAGCCTTGAAACTTTGATTCAGCTGGTACACCAAGACCCTGATTTGTCAGAAAAGTTTATCAAAAAACTCTCCTTGTTTTATCGATACAATATTACCAACAGCGAAAAAGAATTAATTACGCTGGCCGAAGAACTTGAGTTTGTCAATATTTACATTGATCTTATAAATATTAAAAAACCTGCAATGCTCAAGTGGCATCAGCAATTGGCACCTGATACGCTTCAGTATTTGTTACCTTCCAAAGCATTGCAAAAAGTATTTGAGCAGGTTTTAGAAACCCACCTGTACGATGCTATTCGGCCACTGACGCTTATATTAAGCACCAACCATGAAGCAAATCTGATAGTGACGTATAGTGGGCTCAAAAAACTGCATGCCCCTGAGTATATTACCCAGGATTGGTTGGTTGAGCTCAACCAGATTTATCAGTTTTATACCCCACAAAAAGTACAAGAACACACTCAAAAAAAACAAAGTCAGGTAGTATTACCTTTGTTACAAGTAGATGGGTAGTTGTGCTTAAAAAACATTGGGTTGAAAATGTCGCTAAACCGCGTCAAAAGTCAGAATAAACTCATTGAGATTTTTATCAGAGTCTAACCCCATTTTTTGGCGCAAGCGGTACCGTTTTACCTTGAGGCTTTCCTGGGCAATGCCCAGCAAGTCAGAAATTTCGCGCGAACTCAGGTTGAGTTTAAGCAAAGCACACAAGTGCAGGTCGTTGGAGGTAAGCACTGGATAGCTGTTTTTTAGGTTGGCGTAAAACTCAGGGTGAAGTTGCTCAAATATACGTTGAAAACCCTCCCAGTCTTTGTCCAGGTTAATGCCGTGATCAATCAGGTTTGCCAGGCGTGAAAACTTAGCCTTGGCATCATTCAAATCTTTCTGTTTGCGTACTTCACCCACCAGCGTTTTCAAATCGTTAAGAATCTGGTTTTTCTGTAGCATATGCAATGTTTGTGAAGCCAATTGCTGGTTTTTGAGTTTTACCTCGCTTTGCAACTTCTCTTTTTCAGTATCCCTGCGAGCATTGGTTTCTTGTACAATTCTTTCATTGGCATCCGATATTTGTTCATTAAGCAGGGTCAGTGCACGGTTACTTTTTTGTTTGCTAAAGTAAAACAGCCATAACACCACTACCAGCATGAGGGCTACGCCCAAGCCCATATAAGTAACACGCTGGGTATACTTTCTTTGTCTGGTATCTTTGGCAAACGCTGCCCGTTCTTTTTGTTGGGCAAGCGTTAACGCTGTTTTTTCTTTCTTAAAATCAATCGTAGCTGCCAGATAAGCCATTTTTCTTATATTTTCTGTATTAATCAAACTATCTGATATTTGGTGGTATAGCTTGTAGTTGGTCAGTGCCTTGGTGGGTTTGCCCACTGCTTCCAGACAAATACTCAGTCCTTTGAGCGCATCTTTGTAATTGAGAAGATTGCCTGTTTTTTTGCCAATATCAGCCGCTTTTTGGTAATAAGTCATTGCTTCATTGTATTGCTTTTGCAGCAAATAATTTTTGCCCAAGGTATTATAACTCTGGGTCAGGTCTTCGCTCATTCCCAGTTTTTTTCGTATATCAATCGCTTGATTGACCCATTTTTCGGCTTTGGTATATTGCCCGGCTTTTTGCCGTATGATAGCCATTCCGTTGTAAGCCCACCCTAAAATTTGTTGGTAGTCAATTTTTTTGCCCAACTGTATACACTTTTTGTAATAAGCTTCGGCTTGTGAGTGTTGATGGGTATGCTCAAAAATCAACGCCAGGTTATTATAAGCAGTCGCTATAGATTCCTCATTTTTGGTATCCAGACTAATCTTTAGGTTGCGTTCATAATACTCTTTAGCCTTTGGATAATCTTTTTGTTCATAATACAACACCCCTATATTGTTGATTGTATTGGCGAGTCTTTCTTTGTTGTCGCGGGTTGGCTTAAGCTTTTCCTGAATAGCCAATGCTTTAAAATACATGGTAAAAGCCTGTTTGTAGTTGCCTTTACTGCTGTACACCATCCCTACATTGTTATACGTATTGGCCACTCCCATACTATCTCTGGACTTTTGCTGTATTGCTAATGCCTTTTGATAGCTCTTCAATGCTTTGTCATAGTCACTTTTGGTTTGGTACATTTCGGCGAGGCAAGCATACACCTCCATGGTGGTTTGGGTATCTTTTAACTGTTGGCTTAGCTTTAGGCATTGGGTATAATAGCTCAAAGCTTTGTCATAAATTTTCAGTTGGTCGTAAAGCAACGCCATATTAAATCGGGTAGACAGGATTACCTGAGGTTTTTTGAGTTCTTGAGCAAGTGCAATTACTTGTTGGCAGTATGCTTCAGCCTCTTTGGGCGATTCTTTGTAAAAATACACAGCCGCCAAACCCTGGTATGCTTTCATTTCGCTGGCTTTGTTTTGGGCTTTGCGGGCTACTTGCAGGGCTTTGTTCATGAGTACCTCGGCTTGGGTATAGCGTTGCTTTACAAGGTGTGCCCAACCTCTAAGGTAATGGGCGTTTGCCAAGCCTTTGGCATAGGTGTGTTGGGTGGCCAGGCGAACCGCTTTGGTGTAATAAAGGGCAGCTTGAGTGGTGTCAGATTTTTGCAGATGGCGGGCAAGCTGGTTATAAGTATCTACTCGTTGTTTATGCGGCAACTTGGTGATAAGTACCCTTTTCAATGAGTCAACCTTGGCTTTTTGCTGAGCAAATGCATAGCAATACATTCCCAACAGACACACAACTATTAAGTGTTTTTTCATACCCACTGCTATGTTTGATGATTGGTTTGTTGTCACCCACTGTGATAACACATAGGATTTAACATAAAAAAAGCATAAAATGCAATGGTAAAAGTAACACTTTGCCTTCATATAATCCAGTCATTGGGCTAAACATACGCATTTGATGCAAGAAAACCACTCTAAAAAGCTCTTGTATAGAATAAACCAGTTAAACTTACATATCTCCGTTTCTACGGTACAAATGTCTTATCTTTGCCTTATCAAAAAACAATTGTTGTGCAGTGATCAAAGCTTTTTCAACCCCGCACTTTATAAAAATAATTCTATAAATCATTACAAAACTTCTTGTTCAACCCTTTTAATGTATAGAACATTGTTTAATGTTTATGCTTTGAGCGCAAAATTTTAATTTTTGATTTCAGGCGAGGCGTGTAAGACGGAGTTTAGCAGGGCTAAATCAGTATTTACACAACGAAGCATGTAATCAAAAAGCTAGTTTTGAATCATTTGGAAAACCGCAGCCCTTTAGGGCAAGCTCAGCGAAGCTAAACCTTAAACAAGCTCGTATTACTATATATTAAAATCTTTTCTTTCACTGAGGCAAATCAAGTGCAATGAGCACGCTTCAGAAGCTTGCGATCTGTCTTAACCAGCAGACGTAGTTTAATTATTAATTAAAATCACAAAGTAAAATGTTACAAGAAAGTAAATTGAAAAGGGGTAGGGTAGACGATCCGCTAAATCCACCGCCACGCCCTGAGTATCGCTAGTAAATAATAATTTAGTTTATCAAAGAAGAAAGAAAATCAGAACCGTTCAATAACTTTAGTTTATTGAGCGGTTTGTTGTTTTTTAAGGGTGGTTCTAAAGCGAGGTTGTTAAAAGTTGTAATTTTTTAGCGTATGTTATGAGTCAACCCTTGCCTTTCGGCTAATTTTAAACCAGCTGTAAGTTTATGAAGTATGTTGGTTAGCTTCTCAAATACTCTCTTAACACTTTACGCACCCACTTGTCAACCCTGCGGTTGTGGTTGGGCAAATCGCCCTGCTTTTGGTGGGCTTTTACTTTGTAGAATTCTACCTCAAGCCGATCCAGTAGACCAAAAAAAACTTTGAGTAAATCGGCATTTTGTCTCACAGTACCTTTTTTAGTAATAAAATTTTCTTGCACAATTTTCTTGCGTCGGGTAGGCAAGTCTGCTACATACTGGCTATCGGTATACAAAGCTACTTTAGAGAGAGGTGTTGCTTTTTTCTCCGTATAACACAAAGCCTCTATTACGGCAGTTAGTTCCATGCGTTGGTGGGTAGTATGAGTTGCAATGCCCTGTAATACTGTGTCTTCTTCGTTGTTGGCAGCAAATATTATAGCTGCCCAGGCACCCGTTTGGCTAGGAGGATGACAAGCCCCATCGGTATATATAGTTAAAATCATGTGTGTTGAATTATAAAGTGGATGTTTGTTTAGTGTTTTGATAAAACCACAGATTGTGTATATTGTAACTCAGATGATTTAAACACCATCCATTTTCCCGGCATTATGACCCAGTTCAAAAAAACACTCACCAAATACACTGTTAAAACAATGCTTGTTGTACAGGCGTTTTTGTTTCGATATAAATTTCTTAACTTCTTGGGGTACACCCTCAACCATTTACTGGCTTGGAGCCGCATTATTGCCAAAAATATTCAAAAAACCGATTCGCCCGGCAAACTGGGGGTAAAGTGGCAACAAGGTTTTCCGAGCATGAAGCATGTGCCCATTACCAAAATAGATGCCCGTACGGTATATGCCGAAATTCATACCCCTTGCCCTTTGCAGGGGTCGGGCGACGTAGAAGCTTGTTATAAAATGATGAGTTTTGACCGAACAATTGCCAAAGCTGCCGGAGGGCAATTTGTGGTGTTAAAGTCACAAGCACAAGAGGGCGTGTACAAATGCAAAGTAGCTATGCGCCTTAAGGGGGAAGATATGAGCGACTTGTTGCCAGCCCATCTACAAGACTAAGTGCTGGTATGGTGAGTAGCCCGCTGTTGACTACCCAAAAATATAAAACCGCTCACTTGTGAATAAAAGGATAGCTGGCTATATTTGATTTTAGCACCTACTGCATTTATTTTTGCGTAGGTAACCTACATCTGACAAACAGGTGTGACAGATTTTAAGCATACTATTTCTTGTAGCTCATTGCTCCGATGTATATTGGCATCCAATGGCGTGTAGCTATTTATCACAATATATCGCCCAACTAATAGCAAAGTCTTTTGGAGAACTCTTCCTCGAATAAAATAAACAGTGAAGTGGACAAGCACGAAAAGCCAGTGCAAGCCAATGGTTCCACGCAAAATACCTTGCCTTCTAATGGGGAACATACCCAAATAAACGCAGTATCGGATGTAATAAAAACCGACCCTAAACCCACCCAGCATTTTACCCAGCGCTATCGTTTTGCCCTTACCATTACTGCCCTCATGTTTCTTACCAGTTATTTGTTGATTAGTTATGAATTGAGAGATCAATCGAAATATACCCAACAGATCAATGATGTGGGCAAGCAGCGTTTACTGAGTGAACAAATTGCCAAAACAGCATTGCTCATTCAACATTGCAATAGCGCCCGCGACTGTAAAGACAAGGTAGCGTTATTTCAGAAAATGCTCAAGGTATGGAAGGTGCGTCAGGCAGAGCTACACTATGGCGACTCTACCAAAGGGGCAATGGTGCAAAACAGTGATAGTATACGGGCAATGTATCAACAAACCGATAAGTATTACCAGCCCTTGCGCCACGCCTGCGATCGTTTGGATGCCCTCATCTTAAAAAAACGAATCAACCGATTGCTCATCAAACGTGCTGTACAGTTTATTTTGCTCAACGAAGACGACTACATCAGACAAATGGATGCTATAGCCAATCAATACGACCAAGAGGCTAAAACATCTATCCGTCGTTTGCACAACATTCAAATAGGCTTGCTCTTGATTGCCTTTCTTACCCTTATTTTGCAAGAGTTTCAAATATTTCAACCTGTAGTGCGTCGCTTGCAGTTGTACCTCGATGGCATTCAAAAAGCCACCAGTCAATCGCAGCAAAAAAATCAGGAACTGGAACAAGCCTACGACTCGCTCAAAGAAGAAGAAGAGCGTACTCGGCAAAACTCGGAGGTGTTGACCGAGATTAACAACAACTTGTTGCGTACTCAAATGGAACTGACCTCGGCGCACGACGAACTAAAGCTGAAAAACCGAGAGCTAGAAGAAGCCTCAGAAATTATAAGTTTGAACGAAAAGCTGGAAACTGCCCGTTTTTTCGATAATTCAGTGAGTCATTTTTCGGCGGTGATGAACTGGAAAAACAACCAGGATTTGTATAGTTGGAGCGACCACTTGCTTACTCACCTGGTGCCTTTTGTGAATGGGCTTCAGGCGGTTATTTATGCCTTTGACGAAGAGCAACAACGCTTGCTTGCTACGGGAGGACATGCGGTAGCCAAGGATTTTTATGAAGTAAGGCAACAGCTCGAACTGGGCGAAACAATGGTGGGACAGGTAGCCAAAAGCCGTGAAGCCATTTATGTACAAAACATAGAAAGTAGTCATTTTGAGACCCTTTCGGGAACTTCTGAAATTTATCCGAAAAATATTTTTATTCTGCCGTTGATCTACAACGAAGTACTTTGTGGCGTGCTGGAACTTACCAGTATTGAGGCTTTTGAAGAGCGTCACCTGGAGGTGCTACGTCGTCTGAGCGAAACCATTGGGGCAAATCTCAATGCTTTGCGTAGCCAGACTCAAATCAACCACTTGTTGCTAGAGTCGCAAAAAGCCCAAAAAGAACTCGAAAATAGCTTGTTGACAATTCAGCAGACTGAAGAGCGTTTTCGTAAGCTTGCCGAAGTAACCCAAGAAGGTTTATTGTTTTTGAATGAAGAAAGCCTGGACGTAAAAGATGCCAATCCGGTGTTGTCGCGTATGTTGGGCTATAATAAGGTAAGCGATCTGCAAGGCAAAAACTATTTGATGTTTATTGCCCCAGAGTACCGGGTAGAAATAGAGCAAGTGTCTATTATAGACAAACGTGCAGTGCACGAAACGATGGCGTTGCGTAAAGATGGTGACACGTTTCCGATTGAACTACAGGCACGCCGGGTAACTTACAATGAAGATACTATGGTGGTGTTGTCGGTAAGGGACATTACTGAACGTAAAAAAACCGAAAAAGAGCTCGAAGAAGCCAACCGTATTGCCAGCCTGGTAAAAGAACTCGAAAAGAAAAATAAAGACATTACGGCAAGTATAGAATACGCCCAGCGCATTCAAGAAGCTATTTTACCTAACAGCGATATGTTGAAAGGGTTTTTGCAGCATTTTGTATTGTACCACCCCAAAGACATTGTTTCGGGAGATTTCTATTGGATGACTGAAAAAAACGAGCATACCTTTGTAGCAGCTGTAGACTGTACCGGGCACGGGGTGCCAGGCGCTTTTATGTCGTTGATTGGGTATTCTCAGCTTAATAAAATCATTATTGAGCAAGGGGCAGTACGACCCGATGAGATTTTGACCAAGCTCGATGCTGGAGTAAGCGAGGCTTTGCGCCAACAAGAAGGGAAGTCTAAGTCACGCGATGGGATGGACCTGGGGTTGATTGCGCTTAATATTTATGAGAAAAAACTGAGCTTTGCCGGAGCCTACCGTCCGATGTATTTGGTGCGCCAAGGCGAATTGCTTGAGTACAAGGGCAACTCTTTTTCGATTGGTGGAAACTTTAAATCTAAAAAGAAGAAAAAGCAGTTTACCCAAATTGATATAGAATTGCAAAACGGTGACACCATTTACATTGCTTCTGATGGTTACGCCGATCAGTTTGGCGGACCGCATAACAGAAAGTATATGACCAAAAACTTTAAACGTTTTTTACTCACTATTCAACAATTTGACCTGGAGCGTCAAAAAGAGATGTTGTACCATGAGCTACGCCAGTGGCAAGGCGAGCATCGCCAAATGGACGATATTTTGGTAATCGGCTTGAGGTTTTAAATGTATGCTTGCTATCAACGAAGGCGACTTCACCCAGCATGCCCCTGGCTATTTTGCCCACTGATGGTACAATGTTTTGGATGATTTGCACAATGTGTTCCCAGTTGTAGGTAAAAAGCTTACCCTTGCCCTTCTTCCCAAAGCCCTTGATCTTGTTTTTGATAAAGCGCATGATTTTAGCCATCAACTCATCCACAGGCTTCTTCAATCGCATCAATATCTTTTTGATGCGGGCGCTTACATTGCCCAGGCGCATCATGCGCGCGAGGAAGTCATATTTTCTAAAAATCAATAATTACTTGAGAGTATTGCTCTAATATTTTTTTTTGTTTTTGAGGATGTATGGGGTTATTGCTCAACTTAATATACTCTATACTAGGAGGGATTTCAAAGTCAATATCTGTCAGATTGTTATTGGATAAATCTATAATTTGTAAATGAGGAAATTGTGTGGGAGAAATCTGGAAAAAAGATATTTCGTTAAAGCTTAAATAAAGTGACTCCATTGACTGATAAACTATTTGACCTAAGCCTTTTACTTCCTTGAGTTTGTTTCCCATAACAGTTAAATCTTTCAAATTGGGAGGAAGCTGAGTATAGCTATCTAATTTACTAAGTTGATTTCGGGAGAGGTTAAGCTTTGTAAGCTTTTGTAGTGCTATAAGGTGATCAGGAAAATTAGTAAGAAGGTTACCTGAAAAATCCACTTCTTGAAGCTCGTCTAGGTAAGCGCAAGTTAATGAAATATCTAAAAGTTTATTATCAGACATATACAACCTTTTTAATAATTTTAGATTGCCAATGCTTTCTGTTAATTTTTCTATTTGGTTATGATGCAAGTTTAACTCCTCAATTGATTTACAGTTCCCAATAAACTCAGGGAACTGACTAAGTTGATTATTACTTAAATCTAATAACTTTAGACGATGGAGCTGCGCTAATTCATTTGGTAGCTCCTCAATTTGGTTAGCTGCCAAATCGAGCACCTCTAAACTAGTAAGTGTTGCAATTGTTTTAGGGCAATTTTTTAATGAATTTTTGAATAGGGTAAGTTCTTTTAGTTTTTTTAAGGAAACCACACCATCAGGTATTGCCTTTATATTGTTACTTGTCAAGTACAACTTTTCAAGATTAACCATCTTCCCTATAGAGTCTGGTAATATGGTTAGCTCATTATTATTTAAATTAAGAACCTTTAAAGAGGTCAGTTTCCCAATATTACTGGGAATTTCTTTTATTTGATTTTGCATCAGGTATAGTTCCTCAAGGCAAGAAAGAGGTAAAACTTCTTCAGGAAAACTAGTAAACTTATTGTAACCCAGATTCAAATGAGTAAGCAGGCCAAGCTCGGACAAAGACAAAGGAATATTACTTAGTTCATTTGTTTCCAAATCCAAAAAACATAACTGGGTCAGTTGATTGATTTCCTCTGGGATTTCTTGTAGTTGATTATCAACTAAAGATAACTTAGTGAGTTTAGCGAGTTGAGTAATTGCTAAAGGAAATATCATAAACATATTGCCACCAACCACACTCCCTAGAATCAATTCTTCTAGGTTTGTTAGGTTAGCAAAACTCTCAGGAAGTTCCTTAATTTCGTTTCCATCCAAATGCAGTACTTTAAGAGAGGATAAGTCTGCAATATCGTTAGGTATGGAGTTTATGTCATTATTACTTAATTTAATGGATTCCCATCCTACAAGTTCTTTTACTGGGGGAAATGTATTTAAAAATTGATTGCTTAAATCTTGCTCCTTCATAAATGTATTACAGGCTTTGGTAAGGTTGTATCGTTTTGGCATAAAAATCCTTTACTGCTTTTTTGAGTAAAGGATCTTTTACTGCACTTTCTAACATATCTAAGTTAAGAAAAACAGTTTGTTTTTTGAACTTCTTTAATGAATTCACAGAGTTCTCAAGCTGTCCACCTTCTCTACCTTCATAAATATCTAAATAATACAAACTAAAGTCAATATTAGGATATTGTCTAGCAAGTTTGGTAAGCACTCCGTTACATCTGTTTAAGCAAGGAACCTTTCTTACGGCAAGCTCTACCTCTTTTGGGTCTTGTCCGTTATTTTGTTTTTTGTATTCATCAAGCAAAACAGGAAATTGTTTTGCAAGGACTTCTTCTGCATGATCACCTTTAGGTACATTTCGAACGTAATCTATTGAAAGAGGATTATTATCAAACTCCCAAGCAATCCATACAATCCCTTTGACACGATTATTAAAATGCTCATGAATATCCCATAACAATGCTGCAAAGTGTTCTGGACTGGCTTTTACATAGACCTTTTTTTCCCATTTATCCTTTCCTCCTCTTATGGCTACATCTTTTAGCCCTTCAGGTTTTAATTTTTTTTCTACATTGTGTGCTATATTTTCAAATTGATCTTCATTTTTTAGATTATGATGACGAGTAAGTTCTTGTTTGGCTTTTTCTTTAACCTTTTTACTCTGAGGAGTATCCTTCCCATCCTGTTTGTTCTTCTCCTTCTCTTTACCCCCCTTCTTTTTCTTCTTAAACCCTCTCAACTTCTTCTTAATCCAAGCCATTACCTTCGCCATCAACTCATCCACAGGCTTCTTCAATCGCATCAATATCTTTTTGATGCGGGCGCTTACATTGCCCAGGCGCATCATGCGCGCCATAAAGTCGAGCAACAGGGGCACAAAGTTGGCGAGGGTGTTTTCAATAAACTTGGCGGCTTCGCCCAGCATCCCCATGGCTATTTTACCCACCGACGATACAATATTTTGGATAATCTGCACAATGCGTTCCCAATTGTTGATGAGCCACATGGCAAAGTTATTACCTTGGGCATAAAATAAAACCTTGCCCAAGTTAATGAACATGGTTTTTATTTTGGTGGTAAACTCATTCCCATTCAGGATCACCAAAACCATCTTGTAACTCCCAGTTGAGTTCTTTGAGTATAGGACGCATTTTGCCAAGTTCTATTCCAGACAAATACTCTGAGAAGTTTGATTTTATACGGATTGTTTCGGGAAGCTTTCCAAAACCAAACTCATGTACTATCTCAGGGATCACTTTCTCCAAAATTTCATTGCCCAGACTTTCATGAGCCGAAAAACCACCATAATGTAGAAACCACTCTATTTCACATTTATCTATTGCTAAATATCGTCTAAACCTTTCAATAATCATCTCGCTTAATCCATAAAAACCTAATGCTACCCCTGAACCATCAGCGTTACTCTTGAGCTCTGATATTACCACAATCACTTTTGGTGTGTCTTTCCAGATAAATAGTCGTAAAAGGCAATGCTCCTGAATACTCTCAGAGTTCATCCATCTGAAAATAGTTTTCAGGTGCTGAACACCATCCTGTTCAGAGATTATGACTTTTTTATTTTCCATCAATACTTTATTTATCAAAAACAACTTTAAGTTTCAATCTTGCTCCATCCTCTTTGCTTTCTATATTGTCAGCCTCTACCTTCCAAGAAGGTACTTCAATTCCAAACAACTTGGCTACCCGCTCCATTAACACTGCCATTTCTACAGGACCTGTCCCCCCAGGCACTGGTGTTACAAATTTTGTTTTGCTTTTTGCCGTAGGGTCTACATCTCCTTTTACATTTTTGGAGGTGAGCTTATCTACATTTTCTAGAGGAACAAACCCTGTATCAACAATGAGTGTATGATCACCTTTCAAATCCTTTCCTTTTATTAAGCCCTCTTTGCCTACGGTAGAAATGATGATGTCATATTTTTTCATCAATGCCAAATCTTTTCCTTGATAACCAGAATCATCTACTACCCGTGGGTCTATTATATGAGGTTCTACTCCTTTTTCTCTCAACATAGTAATTACACCTTCACCAATAAAACCTCCCCCTCCTAATACTACGATCTTTTTGCCAGCTTCTGCAAAAGGCTCAACAATTCGTACGATACCTTCAGAAGTAGCTGGATATTTAAACATTCGCTTATCCTTGTCTCCTGAAAGTGCATCTAAATCTTTTTTAGGATTTAATTTTTTTACAATATTCTCTAATCCCTTAGGGGGAGGAGATTGTACAATAACAGCTCCTATGTTCGTATCTTTATTAAGAGAATCTATCACACGAGCAAACTCTACTTGGCTAATATCAGTAGGTAAAGTGCGCATTTCAGCTTCTAAACCTAAGCCAAGGTTTTTTCCTGAGTTTTCTCCAGTTAATTTACCAAAAATCTTCTCTTTCTCTCGTGCCGAACTCAATGATGCTCGGTGTTTTACCCAGTAAGGATCACTTTCGTCAATAGTCCAAGTAATTACAACTACTTTTTTCTTTTTCTTTGGTTCAGCTTTATCAAATATTGGACGATACTTGTTCTTCACTTCACGTCTAGTTACCCCCCCAAACACTTGAACGGCACCTTTATAATCTTTCTTAAGCTCTTCCTTAAACTTCTTTTTAAAATCTTCAAGAAGTTTTTCAGGAGATTTAATCCCCTTACCTCCCCCTTTGCCATTATTGTTGGCAGGGAACTCCTCATCGATATTATTAGGAGCAATTTTTACCCTAAAGTCAATATCTTGATCTTTTTTCTCTTTCTCGAGTGTACCAAAGCTTATTTTAAGTTTTATACCCTTCTTTAGTCTCTTTTGATACTTCTTTTCCAGTAATTTAGCACGACGAGTTTTAGACTTATAAAATTTACTAAAGGTATTGTTTTTCTTTTCGGGTTTTTGAAGTTCTTTTTTTATCTCCTCAAAAATTTCCCTATGCCTCTTCCTATCCACGTCCGTTACCCCATCTTTGCCCTGGTCCTTCTTCATGTCCTTTTTCGTCTGGTCTTTGGTCTCCTTCTTCTTCTTGCCCTTCTTCCCAAAGCCCTTGATCTTGTTTTTGATAAGGATCAAGCAAGTTATCGAATAAAAAAAGGGCATAAAGCCCTTTTTATATAAACTAGCAAATGTATCTTACAATAGATTGATATTAAATGAACGAACTACATTTAATGGTTCATTGTCTGAGTTTGTAAAATTTTCCAATCCGTAATGTGTAGGTATAGCATACTTTGTTGATGTCTCATCAACTTCTATCTCTAAACCAATATTATCTTCTATAGTTCTAAGTGCTTTTTCTAATCTAGGGGCGTTTAACTCATAAACTTCAAACTGTTCATTACTTTCAATGTCATAAGGCAACCATACATCTGATCTTTCGCACCTTTATTTAAAAACTTGCATTTAATAAGTATCTGAAAATCAATCAACTACAATAAAACATTATTTCAGGTTAAAAACGAAAATTCATAATTCACACTGTTTTGTCGTACTTTTACGTGGTTAGGCTAATTTTTTAGACTTCATTATTAAACAGTATGTACTAAAAAGAAAATTCACAAAATAAAGTATCTTATTTTTTAATTTGAAAAAATAATATTTCGTGAAAATGGTGCGAAAGACCAGATACATCAGATTGTGTACGAATAGTAAAAACATACCCCATAATAATATCTATGCTTATCCATATCAGATTTTTGGCAAAATATGGCTTGGTTATGTCCTCAATCAAGCCATCGCCAAAACAGTCGATCATCATTGGATATGCTTGTGTTTTTTGGCATTCTATTTTTAAAGTATCTAAAAAAGTGGACTTCACCTGGTCAAAAGGTAGTTTTTTTACATCTATTACAACCCTTTCTTGAGTACTTGATGTAGGCAGAGTTTCTTGCTGAGTATTCTTTACCCAATCATGCAAAACTAAATGATCAAGATAAAGTAATTTTTCATTATAAAATATGTTAAGTATGCTTACAAGCTTTGATAGCATGCTTTCATATAATGAAATATCAACATTTAAAAAGGTATCACTGCCTTCAAGATACCACTCTCCTATTGCCTTATTTTTTTTATCTATTACCATTAGAATATCATATTACTTCCATCCTTAAATTCTAGTAATACCCTAATATTACGACTAGCCATATGGGTACTTATTAAATCACTAAGTAAAACTTGTGAACCTGCAGATTCTTCCGTGAGTTGAGAAAAATCAGCTTTTGTTTGATTTACCAATATGGTCTTCTTCAGCAGATGATAGCGTAAGCTTTCGCCTACGCTAAGGTACCTTTTGGTTGGGATAAAATTCGCCTTATAAATTCTGAGTAAATGCCTCGTTAGATAAGTCTTTATGTAAACCTTTGAGCCAAGTCCTACCATCAGTTACACCATAAAATCCTCCATCTAATTGTACCATTTCTGTTAATTGGGTGTTATTCTTGTGCTTCTCAATGGCATACACTAAAGAATCAAGAACTGCTTTTACATAATCTGGATGCTGTTTATGTTGAATAGCCCATCTTTCTGTAGGTATATTATCATACGCCAATAAAAAGTGATCTCTCAAAAAGATTTGTAAAACTTGCAAAGGATTTTCGTCTACTAATAATTGCCAGGCATTGGCAGGACGAGCTTCCAACACAGGAGCCAATTGCTCAAGCAGCATACTCTTAAGTGGCTCAAAGTCTTCATCCATCTCCTCTATGTTTCTTCTATGAAGAGTTGCCACACCTACGTTTGCCCCTAGTTCACAAGAGATCAAACCTTTTTGGGCATATTTAACAAGCAAAGGAGGTATTAAGTGCAATTGATGTCCTTCCATTACATCTTCTAGATCTTCGGCAAATGGCTCATACACTAAGTCATAGGGGTCACAATATATTAATTTAAATAGTAACTGAGTATCAAGACTTAATTCCCATAACTCACAAAAAACAATACCAAAAGGTAATTCTAGTTTATCAGGGGCGAAGTTTCGTACTTCAACATCAAATCTATCTAGGTTATCTGCAGGATCACTTTCATCAAACCACTCACAAACAGATGTAATATCTTCATCAAGAAAAGCTTTTTTCCCAAATTTGTTTTTAAAGTGATCGTTAATTAGCTTCAAAGCTTCCACACGATTTTTTTGCTTCCAAGTTTTGAATGCTATAAAAAAAATATTTGACATGTTTTATTGCATAATTACCCTCCATATTTATCAGAAGGTATGTTACTAATAATGTTTTGCCTTGTATTACCAGGGTCTACTGGCATTTGCATAAATTGTGCCTTGGATATACCAGGGAAAAATGCTTTCCAAAGATCTTTTTTACTCGTTCCTCCTTTTCTGTAAGGTATATTTAGTAAATACTGCCTTGGATTATCCACTGCTAACCCACAATCTTTCATTGCCAGTACCCCTTCTTTGTATGCTTCATACTTAAGATAGTGTTTGCCATATTTTTTACTCAGTATTTCTATTTCTCGTGTATGTTTAGACAGTTCTTCGCGAATTCTTATTGCTCGTTCATAATGATAAGGGCTTGTTGAAGAGCCTGTATAAGTCCAGCCAAACCTTTCTGCTGCCGCCGCTGAGTTAGAGTGCCCGTCACCTGTAGCAGTGGAGCTACCTACATTTTTGTATAGTTCTTTTATATTTAGCTCTATCTTCAAGAAGTTTTCATGAATTTTAAGTTCGGCTAAATCTTTCAGGTTATATTGTTCAGCACGTTTTACTATTTGTTTTACCAGTGTTCTTAAAAACTTTTCTGTCTTGGCTTTGTAAGCTTTTTTATCAATCTGCCCAGAACGCCATTGACCATGAGCCACTTGAACGTCATCAAAGAATTTTGTCCTTAAATCTTGAATTTTACCTTTTACAAGGTTTGCCAAATCTCTATCTGCCTGGGAGTTCTTAATATTTTTGGCTATTTTCTCTAAGGTTTTTATTTGCCCTTGAATTTTTGAGAAAATTTCACGTTCAATTTTACTCGCCATTACAATTTTTACTCCTTTATTTTGAGTAATAGCACGAACATGATGCGACTCTCCATTCATTGAGAAGGGCACTTTGATAGAAGCAGGTGGAGCTTGATCTTTTTGATTCTTATTATTTTTGTCTTTTTTGACGTCTTCCTTCTCTTTCCCCTTATCACCCTTCTTTTTCTTCTTAAACCCTCTCAACTTCTTCTTAATCCAAGCCATTACCTTCGCCATCAACTCATCCACTGGCTTTTTCAATCGCATCAATATCTTTTTGATGCGGGCGCTTACATTGCCCAGGCGCATCATGCGCGCCATAAAGTCGAGCAACAGGGGCACAAAGTTGGCTAAGGTGTCTTCTATAAACTTGGCGGCTTCGCCCAGCATCCCCAGGGCTATTTTACCCACCGACGATACAATATTTTGGATAATCTGCACAATGCGTTCCCAGTTGTTGATGAGCCACATGGCAAAATCATAAATCATCAAAATGGCTTGCACAATGGCCCCGGCGGGGTTCAGCATCGAGAGTATTTTAATGGTGGCTTGCTTTACTACCGACACAATCAACCAATTCTGAATCTCGTTGATCACCATGGTTTTGATCTCCTCGGCTTTTTCTGCCAACATATCCCATACTGCCTCCACAAAACCCTTCTCCTTGATGGCTTGCAACAGCTCCAGTCCGGCGCCTCCGGCTTCTTCGGCGCGCGCCAGGTTTTCTTCGCCCACCTCTTTGGCAATGCGGGCGCGCAGCACCGTCCAGTCGAGCCCCATGACCTGTAACACCACCGAAAAAATGCCCTTCAAATCCCATTGTTGGGGCAGGTTCAAGCCGGTGCCTGCCATTGCCCCCGTGAGCCAGGCAAAGAAACCGTTTTTGAGGTGCTTGCCAATGTTGCCCACAAAGTTGTTGAATCCCTGCCCCACGGCATCGACCATATTTTGGAAAAAGCCCATCGGATCGGTCACTATCTTGGTGAGCACCTGTTTGCCTTGGTTAATAATTTGGTCGATTTGCTCGGTGCTAAACCCACTGCTGGAGAGTACCCACTTAAAGAACTTGTAGGCGGCATCTACCAGAAACTTCGCCAGGTTGTGCAGCAAACCCTTCAGGCGTTCCTTTATTTCGGCTATTTTTTTGTCTACCTCCTCAATGGCCTTTTTGCGGGCAGTGTCCAGGTATTTTTTCAGCTCCGCCGCTTTTTTGTTTACCTTTTGGTCGAGCTGTTGTAGTTTTTTGCTAATGTCGGCGTAGGCACGTTCGGCTACCTTCTTGAAGGCAGGGCCTTGCTTTGCCACTATTTTTTCTAAGTCTTTGTGGGCTTGTTTGATCAACGCCTTGCACGCCGTTACCTCGCGTTTTACATAGCCCAAGATATGCTTTACCTCGCGGTCTATAGTGGCAATAAATTTCTTACGTTCGTCCTCAAAAATGGCAATTACTTCGGGCAAATTGCTGGTGTCTTCAAAGGCATAGCGCACCAGGTTTACCACCAACGCCCCCGGTATCAGGTTCCAACCCGTATTGAGGTAGCGGTCGTTATGAAACTTGCTCAAGCGGGTATTTACATTTTCCGAAAATGCCGCAATTGCCTTGTCTTTTACCCGTTTAAAGCGCAGCTTTATTTCGGTGTCGAGGTCGCTCAGCTTTTTGTTTACCGTGTCGCGGGTGCGGGTATACACCGCGTCCATTTCGGTGGTGAGCCTGGCGCGCTCCATTTCGTATTGCGACTTGGCACGGTCTTGCAGCCCACGGCTCGCCTTGAGTTGCTCGTCGCGGTTTTTGCGCATTTCGCCTCGCTTGGTTTGTTCCTTGCTTTTTAGGCGGCGCCCCATCGTAGCATTGTGGCTTTGGACGGCTTTTTCTATATTGGCGGGTCCTTGGGTGGCACCTTGTTCTATGCCTTTGTCAGCGGCCTCGGCTGCTTTTAGAGGTTCGGCGCCTTCTACATCCTTTCGGCTAATTTCCTCGCCTTCGCCTATGCCTTCTGCCTTCCATACATTGACACTATCGGCTTTGGTCTGTTTGATCGAGGCAATGTCCTGATCGTTGATTTTTACTTCCATTGCCTTGGGGTCTACCACGGGGGTTGCTTGTATAGGGGCTTCGTTGCGCAGCGGCGTGCCAGGGTCAGGACTGTCTACATCGGTAGGTTCTTGCACCAGGTGGTTGTTGCGTACCTCGCCCACGGCACCCTCTATGGTTTGCCCAAAGCCCTCCAAACTTTTGATGGTACTTTGGTTAAACTTTTCCATGTACGCCTCATCTTCGAGCTGTTCTTTGGTGCTTGGTATGTTTTTCTGGGTTTCTTCCGCCAGCTTTTGCTGTGCCCCGCCTATGTCTTGGCGGTAGTTTTCTTTAGGGCGGGCGTTCATCTGGGTTTTTATGCCTGCTTTGCGTCCGTCGTTGAGTTTGTCTTGGGGTGTTTCTTGTTTGGCTTGGCGTGCCTTGCGCGACTTGGTGCCTGCGGCTTCCTTCTTTTTGGCGGCTTCGCGGGTTCGTACCGTCTTTTTTTCGTTGGCGGTGAGCCCGGCTTGGGTTGCTCCTTCTTTTTCGCCCTTAAAGGTACTCATTTCCTCGGTCATCTTACCTATCACAAGCTGCTCTTTGCCGTAGAGTTCGGGGCGACTAATGTCTATGGTGCGTTTGCCACCTTCGCCTTTTAGTTCTTGGTTTGAGCCTTGGGTAGGCACCTCTTTTTCTTTTGGTTGATCGCCATTGGGCAAACGAGGCACAGTGCCGCCATTGGGCGAAGCCTGAGTCGCAGATTTGATAGTAACCTCGCGGTCTTTTTTCTCAGGTTTGGTTTTTTTAGAGGGGGTATCCACCGTCTCCTTGTCCGAGCCAGTGTCTTTTAGCCTTGACACTTCAGAGGTTTCAGTAGTCTTATTTGGTTGTTTAAGGTCTTGTTCGAGCGTTTTTTCTATGTCTTTCTTTGGGTCTTTTTCCGGGGCTGGCTCTTTAGCCTCCTTGTCCAATTGTCGTTGTTTTTGTTCGTCCTCGTAGCGTTTTTGGTACCAAGCCAGGCGTTGGGTATACCAATTGCCTTGATTTTCCTGCTCATTTTTGGGCTTGTCTTTGGGCGTGGTACTGGTTTCGTTTTGCTTGGAGGTAGGGGCTTGCTCAGGCGTGTCGGGTGGTGTATTTTTTTGCTCGTCTTCGTACTTTTTCTTATAAAAATCAAAACGTTGCCAAAACTCTTCGGGTGAAATTTCTTCTTGCTCGTTTTTCTTTTTTTCTTTGCCCGTCAGGTGGCTATAGCGTTTTTTGTGTTCCATAGTGAAGCTGCCCCGATAATGTTGATGATTTGTGTGAATTTAATGGTTTTAGGCATATAAAAAAAGATATAATTATTTTAATATCCGATGGTGGCTTTCTCACTGTCACCAACGATCACGTTCCTTAATGCAATGCTCCGTAGTGATTTTAGTCAAAGTTGTTTGCTGGTGATCAGTTATTGATGAATTTAAAAACTATTTAATGGGGTGTTTAGGCGTAAAGCCGAAACACTTTTAAAAATAAAGTGAGTACGCAATTTGAATATACGCCACTGGTTTACAGTATTTAACAAGGTGAACGATTATCGATAAATACTATTAACTACGCTTTTTATAAGTTGCTAAAAATCAACGTGATATAAAAGTGTGGTTACTTGTGAACCGAATCTACAGCTTGCTGTGATGAGCTCAACGGAGTTAAACAAGGTATACCTAGAACCTTGTCGGGGCTATGGACTATTGTTAATGTAAACAGAAGAAATAATGACGCAGGCAATTAAAAAAACAACTTTGGTAGTATGGCTATGCTTGTTATGGGCAAACGTAACGATTGCTCAAAACCTACCAAAAGGACAGGTAATAAAACAACAAATCATCCAGTTTTTAGGGGGTAAAAAAGCCTTAAAAAAAGTGCGAAAGTTGAGTTATACTTTAGAAATGGGGGTGCCAGGGCAAGCCAGGTTGAGCGAAGAGGTATGGATACATTTTAAGCGAAAGCGACTTAAGAAAACATTTACCCGCCAAGGAAAAAAGGTGACACAGTACTATAAAAAGGGCAAAGCGTGGGAGGGAAGGGGCAAGCACAAGCGTTTGTTGTCGGAAGATGAGACGGATAAGCTCAGCAATGTGTTTTTTTACAATTTTTTGGGAATGCTCACCAATCCAAAAGTACAGTGGCAGTGGCGCAAAGAAACTACTTACCAAAACCAAAAGGTGGCCATTGTAAAAGCGTCAGATGCTACTCATCGCCTGGACTTATTTGTAGCAGCCAGTGGTAAAATATTAACTACTGGTATGCCCAACCCAAAAAATGGTGAATATGAGGTGCTGGCCGATGAACTGGAGTATGTAAATATAGGCAAAGGAGTAAAGTTTCCGTTGGTATTTAAGGTATATAGCAACGGTGTGCTGGTATACAAGGGAAGGTTTAAGCATATAAAGGTATTTTAGAGCAATAATCACAGTAAAGTTTATTTGCGAGGTTTTATAACAAAAGATCTGCTCATTACTCGGTCATCTTTATAAGCTGCATCTATCACAAAACGCAATTTTTTGCGAAAGCAAGTGCGGAGCTTCTTTAAGTATTCACCAGCAATGGTTTGGGAGGCATCGCGTGCCTTAAGTTTGGTGGGTAAGGCTATAAAACGCAGAGATTGCACTGTCCCTTTGGGCTTTAGCTTAAACGTAACAAGCAACAAGGTACCTGGCTGTAGTTGCTCGAACACATCTTTAGGCAATACTTTGTGAATGATTTGATCTACTTTTGTTGGGTTCTTTAAGCGTATTTCGGGCAGGTTTTCGCTCCCTACTGATGTTGTTTGGGCAAAGCTGGTAGCCCTAACAAACTGGATGCAGAAGATAGCTAAAATGAGTAGACGCATGGGTTATTTTTTCTTTTCTAAAACTTTTCTAATAATATCAAAAGTTGCTTCAGGCCCTTCATTAGTTTTTGGGTCATCATATACATTATTTTTTCCATCCTTTTTATTAAGGGTTTCCCAATACTTTCTGAAGTTTTCGACTAGTTGCAAATACTCAGCCTTTTGTTCAGGGGTAAAACTAGTTTTGTTCATAACAAGTGAAAAGTCTGGACCATCATCTAACAAGCCATAAATAAACTTCATTAAACCTTCTTGTCCTGGTAGTTCTCCAGCACCTGTTTCATCTAATATGCTGATGAGTGCTTTGAAAAAGCGTGCCTCAAATTCTTTATTAGATGCCCCCGGAATATTTTGTGCCCCTGGTTTTTTAAGCATGTTTTCATAGCCATAATGCTCAGATTGGTAGGCATGAAAAAACTCTTCCATGAATGCATAGTCATCATTGAGGGCAGCTGTTGAATAAAATGCGATAGTACCGCCGCCTTGTTTTCCTGGAATAAACCCACCTCTTGACTTGATACCACCCATTTGTAGGTAGTAAGTAAAGCCAGAAGTAGATAATCTATCGTGAATAACTTCAAAATAAGCGTTTTTCTGTTTTACACTATCTATCTTGTCTGTAAATGCTTGCTTATCGGTTGTATTAAGCTTAGAATCATCAAATTTAGCTTGTATAGGGGTGTTATTTTTAGCAGCATTGCTGCGTTGTATTGGGCGTTGTTTTGCTTGAATGACTGGTAATTTTCCTTGTTTGCTTTGAATAGGTTGAAGAGGCTTTCCTTCAGAACCTTTGGCTTGGATAATTGCCGCTTTTTTTTTCTTATTCTTTTTGTCCTGGCCATTTGTCGTTTGTATAGAGGATGGGTTTTGTGTCTTTTTTTGTTGCATTTGTTTCTTTATATTGTGTAATAAGTACAAAAATAAATTTTCAAAATAATACTATAAATCTTTTAATCATTTAATTTAGGTTGTATTGTTAAATGCACCTTTGTACAAAGGTTACCAAAAGCCCTCGTTTCATTACCCTGGTTTACCCAAAAACAAGTATATTTGTCTACTCAAATCCAACTCTTTGCATGAACAATTCTTCCTTGTATAGCATTGCCCTCAACCTGATAGACAAGGTAGGAGGGGTAAAAGCACGCCAACTGTTGAGCTATTGTGGTTCTGCCGAAGCCGTATTTAAAACACCTAAAGCAAAATTGCTGAAAATACCCATGGTGGGCAATAAGATTGTGTCTTTGATCATGCAAAAAGACATTCTGCAGCAAGCCGAAGCTGAGCTGGAAAAAGCCCAAAAACAAGATGTACAGATTGTGGCCTATACCGATGCTTACTACCCCGCCAGACTTAAGCAATACGCTGATGCCCCTTTTGTATTTTATATCAAAGGGAATGTTAACCTCAATGCCGAGCGTGCGGTGGCAATTGTGGGTACACGGGCGGCCACTGAATATGGCAAAGCCTTTACCGAAGAGTTAGTCAAAGAGCTTACACCCTACCAACCCCTGATAGTAAGTGGTTTGGCGTATGGTATAGACATTGCCGCTCACCAGGCAAGCCTCAAGTATGGTTTGCCTACTATAGGAGTAATGGCCAGTGGCATAGATGTGGTGTACCCTGCCCCCCACCTGGGTACGGCACGCCAAATGGTGCAGCAACAAGGGGGAGTAATGACCGAAGCCCGCTTTGGTACACAACCTGACGCACGAAAGTTTCCGGCACGTAATCGGATCATTGCAGCACTGGCCGACGCGGTAGTAGTGGTAGAAGCCAAAGCCAGTGGCGGGGCACTTATTACAGCAAATATTGCCAACGACTACCACAAAGATGTGTTTGCCGTGCCTGGCGATATTCATCGAAAAACATCGGAGGGTTGCAACAACCTGATTAAACAACACAAAGCCCACCTCATGACCAAGGCTAAAGATGTGGCATATATTATGAACTGGGAGTTAAACGGCAAAAACAAATCGGTACAGCAATCGTTGTTATTTAATGAGCTACCCAAAAACGCTGAGGAAAAAGAAATAGTGGTTTTGCTGCAAAAGCAACCTCAAAAAACCTTAAGCCTGGACGAAATAAGCTGGCAACTTAAAATGCCCTTGTCTAAAATAAGCGCTTGCTTACTCAACCTCGAAATTCAAGGTTACCTTAAGTCTCTGCCCGGCAAAAAGTTTACCTTGATTTAGTTATATAGTAAAAGCATAGATGTTGGATCATTATCAAATATTGGGATTGAAGAGAACCGCTTCGGCCGAGCAGATAAGAATTGCTTATAAGGATATGGCGAAGCGTTATCACCCTGATAAAAACAACAATGATCCCCACGCCGAAGAAGTATTTAAACGCATCAATGCCGCCTATCAGGTATTGTCTGACAAAACCAAAAAATACGATTACGATCACCCAACTACCCACCCCAAATCTACTCATTACCGTACTTCGGAACCTACCACCGTTCGCCAAAAAAAATCTACTACTTATCGCGCCTCTGGCACCTATTATCAAGCATCTTCCCGACATAAATACGAGCATATTCCGCTCAGGGTAAGGCGTATGCTACAGTTGGCCAGCGTGGTGATTGGCGTTGCTGTGTTGGCATTTGGAGTATACCTATACGAAGTGGCTCCCCGCATATCGGCAAGGCACAGTTACGAAGAAGCCGTGGTGTTGGTGGCAGCACACAAGTACAAAGAAGCCCTCAAAAAACTCAACCATGCGGTTATATTTTACCCTCAGCTGGTAGAGGCTCAAATGCTGCGGGCAGACTTGAGCTACCGGATTTTTAAGCACTATGCAGAAGCATACGTAGGCTATAGCGAGGCAATCAAATACAGTGAAGAGGCATTGCCGCCCAATGTGTTTTTTTTGAGGGGAATGGCGGCTTTTAAGGCTCAAAAATACCGCCGGGCAATCAATGACTTTAGCCAAACCATTTCAGACAATCCCGAAGGAAATCAGTATTCAGCTCAAGCTCATTTTTTTCGGGCTCAAGCCCAATATTATGTAAACCCTTACCACAAAGCCGCGATTTGTAATGACTTGACTGCTGCCAAAGAAGAGGGAGTAAAAGGAGCCCACCGCCTACACTTGTTTTTTTGCGAAAGCATAGCACCAGGTGCCATCCAAAATATTGGTTTGAGCCAAGGGCTGGATTTTTAGTATTTAAATTACTGATAAGTAAATCTACAAAAATAATCTGAGCCATAAAACGGTATCTTTGCCGAATGGACTTCCTCAAAAAACAGTTCCATAGCTTAGGCTATGCAAAGTTTTTTTGACTCGCCCACTCAACAAATATTTTGTTTTATTGGCACACCTTATTTTTTCCGCTTTACTAAACAATACCTTCAATTAAAAATAAGCTCCTTTTAAAGTTACTTGATCTTGATGTGTTAGGAACACACACGGGATGCGTGCGCCAGCCGTGAGGCAGCATGAAATATAGCCATGCTTGTAGCTACTTAATGTTTGCAAAACAACGCATAAAAAAACGACAAATAAGTACTTGATAAATAAAGTCCTACTTGTCGTTTTTATTTGGTATTACTACTAAAAGCTTACCGCACGTGTGTAATTTCCACCACCATTGCTACGACCGATTTGCCCGAACTTGCCGCCTTAAAGTTGATTTTGTCGCTGCTAAACTGGGCATTTTTACTGCTTACCAAGTCTGCTGCCATTACCTTTTCTATGCGGTCTACAAACGAACCTTTGTACCTGCTTAGTTGCTTGCGTATAGACCGAATATTGAGTTTTTTCTTAGAATATAGCACGCACATGTAGTCAGTACCAATGTTATTATCCATTTTGATATAATAATCCTCATTTGGAATGGCCACATTGTTCGACTTATAGTTGAGCGCAGGACTAATGCTGCGTTTGTGTGGGAAAATCATGAAAGTTTTTTCGCTCAGGTCGGAGCCAATGGCATACACAAAAGCGGGCTCATTGTTAGAGATATGGATACGAAACTGGGTGCCCGATGCATAAGGTTTTTTCATTTTATAATAGCCCACTTTGTTGGTTTTACGCACATAGTCGGCTTCCATTTGATTGCCCGATGCCAGTATAAACTTAAGCTCCCCCGATAGGTCGGCTTCGTGTGGCAGCGTCTTAGGAAAAGCAATGACCTCATAAGCATACTTGGTAAAGTTGGCAAAGTCGTCGTATTTGATCCAGATAAACCCCTCATTGCCCCACTTGGTGCCCCAACTGTTCATAATCTCAAATGCCCCACCATACTTGTTGTCATCATAGCCAATTACACACATGGCGTGTCCTCCATAACGCATGTTGGGGTTTTCGCTGGGTTTCCAGAAACCCTTTGCCTTAAAAAACGATCGAGGGCATTTCATACCTATTACTACCGGGTGCCCCGATGCCAACGATTTTTTCATTGCCCTGATCTTGAAATTTTTGCCATATTTTCGGTCAAACAAACGGGCGTAATCTTGTATTTTATGAGGTTTTGCTTTGCTAAAAATATTGCTTGGTATACTGGTAACACAGCTAATAGGAAACTCGGCATACTTGGGCACTCCCCGGTTTACCATTACTTGCATGGCATCTGAAATGTGTGAGCCACGTTTGCAACCCGCATCGGTTTTGTATTTAATTAGTTTGTACAAAAAACCAGGAGAATACGTATTACTGGTAATTTTTTGTTTATTCGTCCAACCATTGCTTTTTGCCTCTACAATGGTACGGGCAGCATACGCCGATGACCAACCTACACAGGTGCCATACCTTCCCTGGCTTTTGGGGGTAGGACACCATTTTTTGAGCGACGATTTGGCTGGTACGCTTACATAGTCGCGGGTCATGAGCATGGCTTTCATCGGAGTGGCTTTGTATTTTTCATCATCCATTTCCATACCCAGGCTATATTCCTGAGCAAATCCGGCAACACTCATCATTGCCAGCAAAAATGTAAACCAATAGTGAGAATAGTGTTTCATATTTTAATTATTAGGTATGTAAATTTTTGTTTAGTTTTTCATAGTTAGAAGCCCCGACAAGGTTCTAGGTGCAAGGTGTTAGGTACACCCTGTTCCACAGGTAACTATCAAGTTTGTAAAACACTTATCTTCAACTGTTTACAACTTTGATAGTTAGAAGCCCCGACAGGGGGCAAGTTCTTAGCATCACTTTGTCGAGTTAAATACCATCATCGCCTTGGCTGTGTGTCTTTACCAGCTGGCTACCTTATCGTTTTCTGAAGTAAAAATCTCCGATAATAGATGAGTTCTCCCAAGGCGTTTGTTTGCCACCTGTGTATTGCAACACCTTTGCTCTTACTTTCTTAAACACTTGCTCTATAGTAAGCCCAGGTACTTGCAGCATTTTGAGCAACTCTTGAGTGTACAAACCATTGGCTCCCTCACCGTCGGCAGCTACCGAGCCTGGTGCTGTAGCATAGGCTATAAAAGTTCCGGTAGGGGCAGTAGTGCTGGCCAATCCACGGGTACTTGAACGTGAACTGGTTTTGAAAGGGTTATTGCGGCAAGCATCTAAAATAACAATATTCATTGGATTGCTTGCGGCGTCCATTTCGGCAAGTACCAGCCCCAGGTTTACTGAGCGGTACCTCACTTGTTGTTCTTTATCTATTTTTGCTTTTACCGGAATGAGGTAATTTTCACCTTTTACCTGTAGCCCGTGTCCGGCAAAATAAAAAAGCCCTACACTTCCGCTTTTAATCTTATTGCCAAATTGAGTAATGGCGGTTTCCATCGTTTCCTGGTTTACATTGATGTGCTCCATTACATCAAAGCCTAAGTCACGTAAAGACTTGGCCATTGCCCTGGCGTCGTTTGCTGGATTTTTTAACGGAGCATTGGTATAGTCAGCATTGCCAATAATTAACGCTACCCGCTTGCCTGCTACAGTATTATTTGCCACTGGGCTTTGGTAGGTAACAGTACGACGCGATGTAACAGTACCCGCCGCATTGCTTACTACTACCGATATATTATTGGCGCCTTTTCGTAAGGCAACGGTCTTTCTTAAACTTTTGGTGCAGTTTTCGGCAGTCACTACCTCAAACCCTCGGGTGTTTTGGGCAATGCCGTTGACGTATACCTTGACAAACCGCACCCTTGAAGGTGACTTGATACAGGCATTGAGTGTGTAATTTTTGTCGGTGGTATTGACAGAAAAGTTGCTGGGTGCATTCCAGTTTACTGTAGCCTTTACTACTGTATTTTCTACCTGTCGGGCAGTATAGCGTATGCTGCGGCTGGAACTCACCGAGCCGCCAGCATTGATAGCCACTACCTTTACATTGTTGGTACCCTCTGACAGCGCTACCGATTTGCGAATGGTTTGGGCACAACCTCCAGTAGCCACTACCTCAAATCCACGGTTAATTTGCAACTGGCCGTTTACATATACTTTGACACTGCGCAGGGCAGACGAAGACTTGATGCATACATCAATAGGGTAAAGTTGTTGGCGGGAGCTGGTGAGTGACCTTAGGGGGGCGTTCCAGCGAATGACGGGTTTGGGTTTGATCGTAGTCACTACCGAGTTATTGTTTTTTACCTTGCTTGCACCGTATGTCAGGCTGGTAACCGCATATCTTTTGTTCCAATAGGTGCTAATTCTTTGCTTGGGATAATAGTCGCGCAATGCCCAAGATTGAATGTATCCGGTGTTTTTGGTCAGCATCACTACCCATTCGCCATTGCCATAACCCAGGTTGGTGACTGAGTAGCCCTGGCTCCACTTTTGGCGAATGCGGGTGGCAGGAAAACTACTGCTTTTGATCCAGGTTTGACTACCATAGCCTGAACTTCGCGACATAACCACTGCCCACTTGCCTTGTCCATAAAACATGTTGGTGACTGCATAACCCTTGCGCCAGTATTCGCTGATGCGGTTGCCAGGAAAACTGGCATTGAGTGTCCAGTATTGGCGGGTAAGCCCACTGCTTTTGGTGCCTACTATTGCCCACAAACCATTGCCATAAGCCAGGCTTGTAACAGTATAACCCCGACGCCAATAGTCGTTGATTTTTTCGCGTGGAAACGAGGTGCGGGTTGCCCATGACTGTTGCCCGTAGTTGGCACCCTTTGACATCACCACTGCCCACTTGCGCTCTCCATACGACACACTGGTAATTTTGTAGCCCATTTTCCAGTATTTTTTGATAGACTCACGCGGGAAGTAGGATTTATGAAACCAGACTTGTTGTGAGTACCGTGTGTATTTTGACATGACCAATGCCCACTTATTTTGGGCTTGGGTAGGGAAAGTGTACAATAATAAAAAAATAAAAACGGCTACTACCTGCCAGTGTAGTAGGCGTGAGAACGGTTTTGTTGACATCATAGTTGTTGGGTACTTGATTTTTTTCAATTAGTTGGTGCAATGAGCCACAAAACTCATTGATATTTGGTGTAACAGTGACAAAACAAACAAGTTGTTTATAAAATTGCCTGGATTGATTTTTTTAATCTTACTTAAATCATTTCCTTTTTTCTTAAAAAATGAGTATATTGAATTTTTAGGATCATTACAAAATACTGCTCAGGTAAGTTATCAAATCATCTGTTTTACAACTTAAATTAGTAGCCTTATAAATGTGACTAAGTGTTTTATAATCAACAATTTGTAAATGTATATCATAGTTCAAAAGCTTTATACCTGGCATTGTATCATTGTCAGACAATCAATACCAATTGCATAGCAGGTTTATGTTATGCATACGCTATCAGACAATACAAGGTTTGAAGCAGCATTTTAAGCATCAGGATTTTAATAAATCACTTGTGATTTTTAAATTTATAATATACCCAATGGTAAGTAAATAACCATTAAGATCATCAATGTTAGAAAAAATGGCGCACAAGATTGATAACCAGACTGAAGAAGAAAAAAGAGAAATTTTAAGAAGATATCGCCACTTGCTAAAAACGGCTAGTCCTTTTCTGAAAGACGGGGACGCTAAACTAATTAAAAAGGCATTTAAAACTGCGGCAGACGGGCACATAGAAATGCGCCGCAAAACGGGAGAACCTTATATCTATCATCCTATAGCGGTGGCACAGATTGTAGTAGGAGAAATTAATTTGGGACCCACCGCCATTGCAGCGGCACTGCTACACGACGTGGTAGAAGATACTGAGGTAACCATTGAAGAAATTGAAAGGGAGTTTGGCGAGAAGATTGCCAAAATTGTAGACGGAGTGACCAAAATATCGTCTACCGATGTCAACGACTTTGAGTTTGACCGAAACATCTCACAGCAGGCAGAAAACTTTCGTAAAATGTTGTTGACCCTTTCAGACGATGTAAGGGTGATTATGGTGAAGATTGCCGACCGGCTGCACAATATGCGCACCCTGGATAGTATGGCTCGCCACAAACAACTCAAAATTGCCTCTGAAACCATCTACATTTATGCTCCTTTGGCGCACCGCCTGGGCTTGTACAAGATCAAGTCGGAGCTGGAAGACCTCTACCTTAAATACACTCATCAGGAAGCTTACCGTGACATTGCCCAAAAACTGAACGAAACCAAGGTAAAGCGTGATGCTTTTATCGAAGACTTTATTGCGCCTTTGCGTGCTTCTATTACAAGCGCGGGTTTTAAGGCGCGTATTTTGGGACGCCCCAAGTCTATTTATTCTATCTGGAGCAAAATGAAGGTACAAAATATCCCCTTCGAGAAGGTGTACGATTTGTTTGCCATTAGAATAATCATAGATGTAGACTACGAAAACGAAAAACCGGATTGTTGGCGGGTATACTCGCTGGTAACCGACTCTTACAATCCCAACCCCGACCGTCTGCGCGATTGGATAAGTACCCCACGTGCCAATGGATACGAGTCGTTGCACACTACCGTAATGGGGCCCGATGGTAAGTGGGTAGAGGTGCAGATTAGGACAGAAAGAATGGACGAAATTGCCGAGAAAGGGTTTGCTGCCCACTGGAAATACAAAGAGCAAGGCAAAAACGGTAAGAAATCGTCTAAGAAAAACGGAAAACGCAGCGATAATTCAGGCTTAGATGCCTGGTTGAGTCTGATCAGAGATTTGCGCGAAAAAAGTCAGAATGGTGAGCTAACCGCCACCGAGTTTATCAATGATTTTAGGCAAAACTTCTTTGAGAAAGAGGTTTTTGTGTTTACACCCAAAGGCGAATTGCTCACTTTGGCAAATGGAGCCACTGCCCTTGATTTTGCCTTTCATGTACACACCGAAATAGGCTATCGTTGCCTGGGAGCCAAAGTAAATCAAAAGCTGGTACCACTAAACTACCAATTGACAAACGGCGATCAGGTAGAAATTATCACCTCGAAAAAGCAAAAGCCAAGTGCTGACTGGTTACGTTTTGTACAAACCTCTAAAGCCAAAGCGGGTATCAAAGATTATCTCAAGGGGCAAAAAGAAATCACGGTAAACAAAGGGCTGAATATTTTGAAAAAGAAATTGGCAGACCTGGGGCTTACTTACAACGAAACTTTGCTCGACCAGATCAAAATATTTCTCGAACTAAAAAAGTCGTATGACTTGTTGCATGCTATAGGCAAGGGGTATATTACTCCTCAGCATATCAACAAGTTTAAAGGATGGAAGAAAAAACGTGATGAAGAGCAAAAAAGAATGGCTGAAGCTCCTCAAAAAGAAGCAGTTGGGAAGAAAAAATCGAAAATAGAAACCCTGTTTATTGGTGGAGAATCTCAGATCGAATATACTTTGGCCAAGTGTTGCAACCCTCTGCCGGGCGATGATGTGTTTGGGTTTATTACTATTCATGATGGTATAAAAATACATCGTACCGACTGCCCACAAATGGTCAAGGCGATGGCACAACACGGCGACCGTATTATACGGGCTCAGTGGAAGTCGCAACGCGAATCAGCGTTTTTGGCTATTCTAAAGGTCAAGGGCACTGACCGTATAGGACTGGTAAAAGATGTCACTCAGGTAATTTCGGGAGACTTGCAGGTAAACATCAAGTCGTTGAATATAGGATTGACTGATGAGGGCATTTTTGAGGGTACTATCAAGGTTTTTGTATACGATACTCAGCATTTAGAAATGCTCAAAGAGGAACTCATGCAGGTAGAGGGTATTGTAGGTACCAAAAGGTGTGATACTGACGAGTAATATCAACGGCTTTGTTATACAGGTAGCCTTGCCAAAACAATAAAGCCAGTTAATAATCGAGCGATGTTATAATGTATACTAAGATGAAAGTGATTACCTGCGGTGAGCTCGTCACAGCAAGCTGCAGACTCGGTTTTAGGATTTACAGGATTAGCTGAAGCAGAGCACAGCAAGCTGTAGCTTCGGTTGATTAATGTTGGTATTCAGGCAATTGATCAAAACCTGTCCCCAAAACCATTTTTGTTTAAATGTAACAATTATAATAAAGCTTTTGGACTAATAAATTTATTCTATCTTTGCGCAGAAAAACGTTGTGCAAAAAAGCGGAGAAGAGGTGCTACCACTACAAAACAAAAAGCAGAAATTATGGCATTGAATAATGAAGAATTTGATAAGGTAAAAAGTATTTTTGTTGCTTATCTGGAAAATAAGTCTTTGCGAAAAACCCCCGAACGTTTTGCTATACTTGAAGAAATTTATACAAGAGGTGGGCATTTTGACGTAGAGTCGCTTTATATAAGCATGAAAAACAAAAATTACCGGGTAAGCCGGGCTACAGTGTACAATACGCTGGATATTTTGGTAGACTGTGACCTGGTGATTAAGCACCAATTTGGTAAAAACCTGGCACAATACGAAAAAGCCTATGGGTACAAACAGCACGATCATTTGATTTGTACCGACTGCCATACTGTAGTAGAGTTTTGTGACCCTCGCATTCAGAATATTCAGAACATGGTAGGCGACCTTCTGAAGTTTGATATTATGCATCATTCGTTGGTGTTTTATGGCAAATGCAATAAACCCGACTGTAAAAATAAAGAAGAGTTAGAAATTAAAAAGGCGGGGTAAGTAAGTACCAAGACAAAATTAAATATACCTAATATGCAAGTATAACTATCATATTGTGAGAGAGTTATCTTTACTTGTAGCTTATAGCTAATTGCTTGCTGCTACTTAAAACTACAAAAATAACCTACTCCACCGAACGTTGTCTCTGATCGTTGTGCTTCTCCAAAAAACTAGTTCAGCAAACAGGTACTGCCTTCTTTTGGATTACTTTATTTTTTCCATTTTATGTACCAAGACAAAATTAAATATACCTAATATGCAAGTGTAACTATCATATTATGAGAGAGTTATCTTTACTTGTGGCTTATAGCTAATTGCTTGCTGCTACTTGCTAAGTGCTTACTGTCTTTGGATTAAACATTTTTACCATGAATTTTAGCCATTCGATTGAAAACAATATACTGATCCTGAATTTTGAGGGTGACCTGATTGAAATTCCTCGCGATACCAAGTTGATAGAGGTAATAGAAGATGCCCTCGAGCAGGATATTAAACTATGTGCCATCGAAATTTCAAAGTTGCGTTACATGAACAGCACCGGAATCAATACGCTGATACTGGTACTTACCAAGTTTCGTAACCGAGGCGGCGAGGTAGTACTGATTAACCCCTCTGAGCAAATCAAAAAGCTTTTGATTATCACTAAGTTATCGGCCATATTTACGATTACCAAAACCAAAGAAGAGGCCATAAGACTGCTCGAAGAGGAAGCCTCTGCCTGACAACATACACACGTGGTATGTACAACTATTGCACGAGGTAAGCCTCGTGTATAAATTGATAAACTGAAAATTGTCTATGATTTCAAATATATAAACATGAGTGTAAATATCTTATTAGGATTACAGTGGGGCGATGAAGGTAAAGGAAAGGTCGTAGATTTTCTGGCTCCTCAGTATAATGTAGTGGCACGCTTTCAGGGAGGACCCAATGCCGGGCATACTTTGGAGTTTGACGGAATCAAGCATGTGTTACACCAGATTCCTTCGGGTATTTTCAGGGCTGAAACCAAAAATATTATTGGCAATGGTCTGGTGCTTGACCCTATTGTACTAAAAAAAGAGATTGAAGCGTTGGCAAAATACAACCTCGATTTAAAGAGCAATCTTTTTATATCTAAAAAAGCGCATATTATTTTACCCGCCCATAAGTTGCTCGACGCGGCTTATGAGCAAGCCAAAGGGGACAAAAAAATTGGTTCTACCTTGCGTGGCATTGGACCTACTTACCAAGATAAAACCGGACGCAACGGGTTAAGGATAGGAGATTTGGTAAGCGGTAATTTTGAAGAAAAATACAGAGAACACCTCGCCCGACACGTCAAGTTGCTTGAGTTTCTTGAGTATGAGTGTGACCCGTCGGAGATGGAAAAAGAGTTTTTTGAAGCGGTAGAATACCTCAAGCAATTTACTTTTGTTGATAGCGAGTATATGATCAATGCATCTATTGCAGCCAACGAACCCATTCTTGCCGAAGGTGCGCAAGGTTCATTACTTGACATTGACTTTGGGTCTTACCCTTTTGTTACGAGCTCGCATACGATGGTAGCAGGGGCTTGTACTGGCTTGGGAGTAGCCCCCAAGCATATTGGCGAAGTATACGGTATTTTTAAAGCTTACTGTACCAGGGTAGGCAGTGGCCCTTTCCCTACCGAATTGTTTGACGAAGACGGCAAACAATTGGCTAAAGTAGGCAACGAGTTTGGCGCTACTACTGGCAGACCCCGTCGTTGTGGTTGGTTAGACCTTCCTGCCCTCAAATACACCGTCATGATCAATGGGGTAACCCAATTGCTTATGATGAAGGCAGACGTGTTGAACGATTTTGACGAAATAAAAGTTTGTACCCATTACAAACTCAAAAATGGCGAATTGACCGATCAACTGCCTTATGACCTGACCGAAGAAGTGGCAGCACCAGTATACAAAACTTTCAAAGGCTGGAACCAAAGCCTTGAGGGGATTACTACTTTTGATGCCTTGCCTGCAGCGGTACTGGAGTATGTAGCTTACATAGAGGAACAAACTGGAGTACCTATTACTTTGGTGTCTACCGGGCCCGACCGTAAGCAAACCATTCATAAAGGAGAGCTGGCATTAAATTAATGAGGCATGCAAAATTATTCAATGATATCAACATTACTCAGGAGCTACGGCTTCTGGGTAATTTTTTTGTATTTGGGTCTCGTTGCCTGTTCGTCGAAGCCCCAAAAGCAAGCGCGTGTGTCAAAATCAGCGGCTCTTGCTCAAATGGCCAAAGAGTTTAAAGGCAACCACCGCCTTGCCTACATTCAACAACAAGTAGATGAAGCTTTTAAGGCGTACGATGTTGCGATCAACGAAAGCAATTACCAGCGATGTGCCAATGCTTTAATTGCTTTGCGCAAAGCCAGCAAAAATGGGGTTACTGAAATGGATATACTTGCCCATGTCAAGGCCATCAATGTGAGGGCTTATGGGGTGTCGTTTTTCAAACAGCTGGCTGCTTCAGCACGCTACTTAGAGAAAAAACCGCTTGATTTGCCTGTGTAGTCTAGTAAATAAGGACCATTGACCAAAGAATGTTAAAAACATGAACTACCGCTTTTCTTACCTCTCGCTGGGTATGTTTGTAGCAGGTGTTGTCATTATTACGCTATTGTCAACGCTTAACCAAGCACCAGCTACCTACAAAGCTACTGAGGTGCGGTTTTGTTATGGAGATTCGCTTGAGTGGAAAAATCCCACCTACTCTACTGCACACTGGCAACGTAACTTTTATGACTCTAGCGGGGTATTTTGGATCAGGTTGGTGGTAAATATTGCCCAAAAACCCCAACGTTTCGAGCCACAGGGCATCACTGTAGATTTTACGGGAGTGTATGAGGTATATTGGGATGGGCAACTGTTGGGGCGTAACTACAACCCACGCAAGACAACACGAACAGTGCAATATGCCCCTTTACACGGTTTGTTTCTTATTCCCGATTCGTTGGGCAAAGCAGGCAGGCATGAAGTGGCTTTGCGGGTCAGATATTTTAAAAATTATGGCAAAAGCCCTCACTTGTTAGAGAGCGACTATACCGACTTGAACGTGGGCAACTACCTGGCTTTGGCACAAGACAACCTCATCAGTACGGCGTATGTTCATATTATAGCGGGGGTTTTTCTGGTCATTGGCTTATATTATTTTTTTATATTTATAGTAAGCAATCGGCATCTTCGTTTTTTGTTATTTGCCATTATCTGTATGTCGTTTTTTGCCTTACTTATCGTAGAGCATTTGCGTTTTTATTACTATTATCACTTTACCTTTCATTACACCCGCCTGGTTATCATTGCCTTACTTACCCTGAGTATATCAGTATTGTTGCCCTTGTTTTTTATGCATCGGTTTCCGTTTAAGTACAAGCTGCGGGTGATTGGAGCAATGCTGGCAATGATCTTACCTATCTGGATTTTTGCCCAGGGCATAGACCCCAAGACAAGTTATACTATGTTGGTGTCGTTTGGGGTGTCGTTGTTTTTGGTGTTGCGTGCCATGCAGCAACGCATCGAGGGCAGCGCCGAGGCGTTGTTGGGTATTGTGGTATTTTTCATTGCGTTTGTATGGTTAGATAATTATGATCTGAAGTTATTTTTGGGGTTTGGTTTCCTCATTATTTTTATGCTTTTGTCATTGTCTATTCAAATGCGCAAACAGCGTCAAGAGTATGAAGCATCGTTGGTGCATTCGAGCCGGCTAGAGCTGGAGATTCTAAAAAAAAATATCCAGCCTCATTTTCTGATGAACTCGCTGACGTCTATCATTGCCTGGATCGATGACGACCCGGCAGTAGGTACACGTTTTATTGCAGCACTTGCCGAAGAGTTAGAGATTTTGATTGATGTATCGAGCAAAAAACTCATTCCACTACAGCGGGAAGTAGAACTTTGTGAATCTTACCTTGAGGTAATGAGTTTGCGCAAAGAGGTAAATTATACCTTATATACAGTAGGGGTCAAGCCCGATGATTTGATCCCTCCAGCATTGATCCATACGGCTATAGAAAACGGCATTACCCACAACCACGATAAAGATGGTAAAATGGCGTTTTATTTGAGCTTTGCACAAAACCGCTACCAAAGGCATTACACGCTGATGTCGGTAGGGGTACACCGAAAAACTGTGGCTAAAAAAACCGGGGGTACCGGACTAAAGTATATGGAGGCTCGTTTGCAGGAAAGTTTTCCAAACCGTTGGCAACTGTTGTCGAAACCGATTGAAGGAGGGTGGCAAACCGAGTTTTTTATTTATAATCGGGAGACAGGGGTGGGCAGTCGGTAGCTTTAATAGCCTCAAGTAACAAACGACAAGTCGCAAGTTCTTCCTAACTATCAAAGTTGCAGGCAGTTGAAAATAAACAACCTTACAACCTTGACAACTACCCGCAGAACAGGTAGAAAGCTTGTGACTTGTTGCTTAAAGCTTGCCCCTGTGAAGTACTACCAAATAATATATGAAAATACTCATTGTAGAAGACGAGGCTAAAATAGCCCAATACATAGAAAAGGTTACAACAGCCATATTGGGCGATAAAGTAACCGCCACTAAGATTATTCCAGACTTGGTCAGTGCTTTATACTACCTCGACACCCACACTATAGACTTGCTCTTGCTAGATTTGAACCTGAACGGGGAAGATGGTTTTGGTATTTTACAGGAGTTGGTAGCCACCTCTTTTCATACCATTATTATATCTGCCAATAAGCACCGGGCTATTGAAGCATTTGAACACGGCGTGCTTGATTTTATCCCCAAACCGTTTACCAAAGAAAGGCTCCAAAAGGCTTTTGAACGTTGGAACTTATCAGAAAAACGAGCGCCTCATCCCACCAAAAAGCTGGCGATCCGGTCAAAGGGGAAAATCAAACTGGTAGACATAAACGAGGTATTGTACATAAAAGCCGCCAACGTGTATGCTACGTTGCATTTGAAAAACGGTGAACAAGAGTTACACGACAAATCATTAGACAAGTTGCAAATGATACTACCACCAGAGTTTATTCGTATTCATAAATCGTATATGGTAGACATTCATCAAATAAAAAATATTCTCATTCATCAAGGCAGCAAATATGAAGCTGTGCTTGGCAACGAAGTCATTATTCCGATTGGGCGTACCTATTATAAACAGTTGAAAGAACAATGGAATTGATCGGTGACACAAGACGATGGCAAGGTATCTGGTTCTGAAGTTTTGACTGATGGATAGATACCCACATAAAAAACTACGGACTGCCCACTCAAGAAAACTCCCAAAAGTTTTTAATTTTGCTGGATTGAATTAGCAACCTGATTTTTTAGATATAGAGAAATGAAAGCAAACATTGGTGTTTTTTTTGGCGGACGCTCGGTAGAGCACGAAATATCGGTTATTTCTGCTTTGCAGGCAATTCAGGCTATAGACCATAGCCGTTATGACGTAACGCCTATATATATAAGCAAAGCGGGGCAATGGTATACTGGAGAGCAATTGTTGGATGTGGAGAATTACCGCAAACTG
Organism: uncultured Microscilla sp.; assembly: GCF_947493425.1. Taxonomy (GTDB): domain Bacteria; phylum Bacteroidota; class Bacteroidia; order Cytophagales; family Microscillaceae; genus Microscilla. Next base: position 40,331 of record NZ_CANLRP010000036.1, read on the forward strand.
GATGAGTTGCTAAACAATAGCACCAAAATTATGATGTCTCCCAACTTTGAAGATTACTCTTTTGTAGAAAGTGGAGCCAAGGGTTTGTTCAAAAAGCCATTGAAGGGTAAAATAGACATTGCTTTTCCAGTATTGCACGGGTCGTTTGGCGAAGATGGTGCTATGCAAGGTTTGTTTGAACTGATGGGTATTCCTTACATTGGTTGCGATGTGTTGTCTTCGGCTGTGGGCATGGACAAAATTATGATGAAAATGGTGCTTAAAGAATCGGGCTTGCCTGTAGTAAAATATGTTTGGTTTTATAGCAAAAACTGGCAACAAGATACTGCCAGTCATATAGACAAGGTAGAGCAAACCCTGGGTTACCCGGTAATAGTAAAACCTGCCAACCTGGGCTCTAGTGTGGGGATAAAAAAAGCCGCCAACCGCGAAGAGCTGGAAGAAGCCATTGACTATGCGGCGGGTTTTTCGCATAAGTTACTGGTAGAACAAACTATAGTAGATCTTAAGGAGATTAACTGTTCGGTATTGGGCAATTATGAAAATGCGCAGGCGTCTACCTGCGAAGAGCCCCTCATGAGTGGCGAGATATTGAGCTACCAGGACAAGTATGTCACCAAAGGCGGCAACAAAGGAATGAGCGGCACCAAACGCAAATTGCCTGCCGAAATACCTACCGAAATGTCAGACAAGATACAACAATTGGCAGTAGATACTTTTCAGGTTTTGGGCTGTGCTGGGGTATCACGCATCGACTTTTTGCTAGACCAAGCCACCAACGAGGTGTATGTAAACGAGATCAATACCATTCCAGGGTCGTTGTCTTTTTATTTGTGGGAAGCCACCGATAAAAACTTCGGACAATTGGTGAATGACTTGATTGATACGGCCTTTAAAAACTACCGCGAAAAGAACAACTTAACGTTTAGCTACGAAGAAACCAACATATTTAGCATGAGCGGCAAAGGTGGGGGCATGAAGTTGTCGAAGAGCTAAACCAACGTCATTGTGTTGGTTTTACAAGGATGGTTTTTAGGCTTAAAGCCATCCTTGTGCCTACCTATTCCTTTACCTCATTTCTCCATTTTAGCTTGCCTTTGCCCGTATAGATGAAAAGTGTCAAAGCCTGTATGCAAGACAAAATTCAATTATATTTGGCAGTTGAAAAAACGACCACCAATGAAAAAAAACACCCAAAATATACAAATACATCGCCTGTGGATAGTATTGTTACTAAGTATGAGCTGTATTGCCAATGGCTGGAGCCAGCTTACGGTAAAGCCCCATTATGCCTCAAGAGCAAGCAAAACCCAATTATCCAGGGCAAACCTGCGCACTACCCAAACCACCACCTTAACTTTGCCCTTTCTGGATGATTTTACCAGTAGCAAAAAAACCGATACGGTATGGCAGAAAAATGTGGGAGTATTCATTAATAACACCCTGGGAATTAAACCTCCTACTATAGGAGTGGCAAGTTTTGACGGGGTAGACGGTAGCGGCATTCCTTACGACATTAGCAGCAGTACCAGTCAGGGTGGAGCCGATACGTTGGTGTCGTGCCCTATAGATTTATCAATACAAACCCCCACTGACAATATTTACCTGAGTTTTTATTGGCAGGCTCAAGGCTTGGGCGAGTTTCCTGACAATGAAGATTCGCTACAACTACAATTAAAGGACGTAAACGGCGATTGGGTAAGTATTTGGTCGCAAATGGGGGGCGATAATCTCACCAACCTACCTACTGATTATACCAAGCAGTTTAAACAAGAAATTTTCGCGATAAGCGACCCCAAATATTTTCATAATAATTTCCAGTTCAGGTTTATAGCCTTTGCCCGTACGTCGGGCAGCTATGATACCTGGAACCTTGACTATGTGTTTTTGGACAAAAACCGACACATTAACGACTTTGGGCAAAGCGATATTGTAATCAGTGAAATACCAAATTCGTTTTTAAAACGCTATAGTGCGATGCCGTTTAGCCAATACCTGGCAAATGCAGCGGATGAAACAGCCGCTACTATCAGCACTAAAGCCACCAACCTCAATGGTTCGGGGTTTACCCTGCACAACTACGACTGTGTTTTAGAAGATACCCAATCCAATACTTTTATCAGTACTTTGGTAAGCGTAGTACCTGCTCCATTGCTCAATGCAGGAGCTTCGCAACAAATGGAGGCTAGTATTAGCCCTACGTTGCTCGATCCTTTTAAAAATAATGCTGCCGGGGTAAAACTTAAATATACCTTTAGATCTTACCTGGAGGCGAGCAATCGCAACGACATTGACCAAAATGATACAATTTCGCGGGTAACGGTTTTAACAGACTATTATGCGTATGATGACGGCTCGGCGGAGTTTTTGGCGGGAGTAAACCAAAACCGGGGGCAAGTAGCTTACCGTTATGTGGTAAATGAGCCAGATACGCTGACCGATGTACAAATGTATGTGGCACGCTTGAACAAAGATCTTACTGGACAAACGTTCATTTTTAAGGTGTGGAGCAACAAAAATGGCGAACCTGACTCGGTTTTGTTACAAAAAATTGTAAGCGTTACTGATATTTATGCGCCTAATATCAATGAGTTTGTAAGCGTAAAAGCAGCCCTTGAAAAAGCCTTTGATAAGTTTATACCAATTAAGGTGACTGATACGGTGTTTGTGGGCTGGCAACAAACCAACGACGATATGTTAACGGTAGGGCTGGATAAAAATACTGAATCGTCAAATCAGATTTACTCTAACCTATCAGGCGAATGGATTCAAAATACCGATACGCTGGGTAGCTTGATGGTGCGCCCGGTATTTGGTAAAGTAGAGGTGGTAGGACTTGCCCCCAAAATAGACCCCAAACAAGTAAATATTTACCCTAACCCCAACCATGAGGGGAGGTTGCACATAGAGGGTTTGGTGCTTAAGCAAATACACGTGCTTACGCTACAAGGGCAAGTAGTGAAAACACTTTTACTCAAACAAAATGCTTCGCAAAGGTATGTAATGGATATTGACGATTTGCCCCCAGGCACTTATTTGTTGCATTGCCGTGATCGCCAAAACCGGGCAGTGGCAAAAAGGGTTGTGATTTTGAAGTAATCCGTCTATTTTTGATTTTTAATAAGACTTAGTAAATGAGGGGTGGTTTAAAAATAAACTACTTGCTTTGGATGGGAGATTGCCCTTGCGATAAGTTAGTTTTGGTTCAAGGGTAAAGCATTCGTTTCACAAGTAAAGCGTTATTTTTTGTCCACACCTTTTAAACAGACAAAAGATTATGGATGATATCAGAGTAGACGAACTGAAAGAGCGTATAGCCAAAGGCGAAAGCTTACACATTGTAGATGTACGCGAAGACTGGGAACATGAGGAAGCCAACATCGAAGGTAGTACTTTGATTCCCCTGGGTGACTTGCCTACCCGTTTGAGCGAGTTGGATAACCTGAAGGGTGAAGAGGTAATTGTACATTGCAAGTCGGGTGGACGCAGCGGACGTGCCAAGCAATATATGACAGGGCAGGGCTTTAGCAAAGTACGCAATCTATTGGGCGGAATGGACGAATTTTCGCAATCATAAACTCCAGCGCTTGGTATAACAATCAATCATACAACCCACTGAACAAGTACCCAATTATTTGTTCAGTGGGTTTTGTTTATTTTAATAGCTGACATTGTTTACTTGTGATTCGTTACGTTGGCATACGCAACAGAGGGCAAACAACCAAAGCTAACCACCCACAAAAAGTCCCTCCAACGTTTGCCTAATTACTTTTTGAGCCATCAAATCACTGAAGCTTCCCTTACTACACAATTATATAAAATACTGCATTGATATACGACGCTCTAGTTCATAAGCTGTTCACAAACAATGCTTTATAATATTAATTAATTGTTATTGTTGCCTTTCTGTATACGGTGGTTTTCTCCGTTGTTGCCTTTTTGCTGCCTTTCAAAAATTGCAATTTGCCTACATCTCCTCCTTTATTTGTGCATCATTTTTTTTGATACAAAAATATAAAACCCGAAAACAAGGAAATGAAAAAGCTATTTTTACTAAATGTGCTATTACTGATAGCTACACTTTTTTGCGGTCATGCCTGGGCGCAAAAAGGTGCCATAAGCGGTAAAATTACTGATGAAGACAATTTGTCTTTGCCGGGGGCAAGTATTTATATAGAGTCTTTGATGCTGGGTACAGCCTCTGACAATGCAGGGCACTTTGTATTGCTCAATGTGCCAGCAGGCAACCACACCGTAACAGTGTCTTATATAGGTTATGAGTCCGTTACCCAACAAATAAACGTAACTGCCGGACAAACTGCGTCGCTGGGGCGCCTATCAATGAAAGCCAGGGTAAGCGTTGGGCAAGAGGTGGTGATTATGGGCGACCGCCTCAAGGGGCAAGCCAAAGCCTTGAATCAGCAACGCACCAACTATAACATTACTAATATAGTGGCTGCCGACCAGATTGGGCGTTTTCCTGATGCCAATATTGGCGATGCTATGAAGCGTATTCCTGGAATAACCATGCAAAACGATCAGGGTGAAGCGCGCGATATCATCATTCGTGGTTTAGCGCCTCAGCTCAACTCAGTAATGCTCAATGGGGTACGTATTCCTTCGGCAGAGGGCAACAACCGCCGGGTACAAATGGACTTGATTCCGGCAGATATGATTCAAACCATTGAGGTAAGCAAAGCCGTAACGCCTGATATGGACGGTGATGCCATTGGGGGAGCCGTAAACCTGGTAACCCGCGCGGCGCCTAATGGACTGCGTATTTCGGGTACAGTGGCAAGTGGCTATAATTTTTTGTCTGAAAAACCTATCTGGACAGGTTCTTTGATTGTGGGCAACCGTTTCTTCAACAATAAATTAGGGGTGATATTGAGTGCTTCGTACAATAACCACAATTTTGGTTCAGACAATATAGAGGCAGAGTGGGAAAAAACGGACAATGGTGAAGACTACCTTGCTGAGTTTCAACAAAGAACTTATGATGTACAACGCATTCGCCGCAGTACTTCGTTGGCGCTGGACTATAAGATTGCCCCTAACCATACCATTTTTCTTAAAGGAATTTACAACTGGCGCGATGACTGGGAAAACCGCTACCGCGCTGATGTAACCATTGACCCTGAGCTAGACGCTAACGGCAACATGACGGGAATGTATACCGCCAGGTTTAGAAAACAAACCAAAGGGGGAATCAACAACGACCGGGTGCAAAACCGTCGTTTGGAAGACCAGCGTCAGGCAAGCCTTATGTTGTCAGGGCAACACCTATTGGGCAGCAAGGTAAAGCTTACCTGGGATGCCTCTGTATCGAGGGCTTCGGAGCAACGCCCCCACGAACGTTACATTCGCTATGAGGTAGAAGACGTAATGGTAAATGTAGATGTGACCAACCCTCGTTTTCCGATTAGCACTCCAATGAATGCGGGCGACTTAACCCCTGGTCGTTATCAGTTTAACGAAATGCTGGAAGAAAACCAGTTTACTTACCAAAACGATGTAGCAGGTAGAATAGATCTTGAGTTGCCTATATTATCGGGAGCCAACCAAAGCAGCTTGAAGGTAGGGGCAAGGTTTCGCAACAAAGAAAAAGTAAGGGACAACCGTTTTGATGAGTATGAAGCAAGGGTGGCAGGTTTTGAAACAATGAGCGACGCTCATGTGATTGATGTGACCCGTGATTTTTTGGCGGGTGAGCAATACAAGGCGGGCTTGTATACTTCGCCTGAGTATTTGGGGAGCTTAAACCTGTATAACACAGCTTTGTTTGATCGTACTGATAAACTGGACGAGTATGTACCAGGCAATTACCGCTCTACCGAAAACATTACGGCGGGTTACTTGATGTATACCCAAAACATTGGGCGCAAATTTTCTTTCATTGCCGGGTTAAGGGTAGAAAACACGAGCCTTATCAGCAAAGGTTTTGAGATTGATGTAGAAACCGCTTCGTCAGAGGCAGACATCAGAGAGGTAAACGGTTCGCAAAACTATACCAACTACATGCCTGCATTGCACTTGCGTTATAACTTATCTAAAAACACCATTTTCAGGGCTGCCTGGACCAATACCATTGCCCGTCCTAACTTCTTTGACCTGGTGCCTTACCGTGAGATTAACTCAGACGACAATGCCTTGACTATTGGCAACCCATTGCTTAACCCTACTACATCTATGAACTTTGACTTTATGGCAGAGCACTACTTCAAGTCTATTGGTTTGGTATCGGGTGGGGTGTTTTACAAAGACATCAAAAACTTTATTTATACTCAAGAGCTAAGCAACTACAACGACCCGGTAAGCGGGCAAACATTTGAGGATTTTACCAAGCCATTGAACGGCAACAGTGCTACCTTGTTGGGCTTTGAGGTAAGTTTTCAGCGTCAGCTTGACTTTTTGCCGGGTGTGCTCAAAGGCTTGGGAGTGTATGTAAACTATACTTATAACCAGTCTACTACCGAAGGTTTTGGCGGTGACAACCGCACTGCCGATGTAAGGCTGCCAGGTACCTCACCTCACATGGTAAATGCCTCTCTTTCGTTTGAAACCAAAAGGTTGGTATTGCGGGCTTCGTTCAACTTTGCCGATTCATATATAGATGAGTTGGGTAAGAGCGCTTATTATGATCGCTACTACGACCGCCAAATGTTTGTAGACTTGAATGGTTCCTATGCGTTTACCAAAAAGCTGCGTTTTTTCTTTGAAGTAAACAACCTGACCAACCAACCGTTGCGTTACTTCCAGGGAAGAAGCGACCGCACCATGCAAGCCGAGTGGTACAATGTACGCTTCAACGCCGGACTTAAGTTTGATTTGTATAAATAATTTGAAAAGCAACAAGTAATAAGCCACAAGCGACAAGTAAAGTAAGCGCTTGTGGCTTATACCTACCTCCTTTTTTAGATATGAAAGTAACCAAAAACATTTACCTCGCCTGCATTGCCGGGGCTATGCTCACGCTCAATGCTTGCAACAGTACCACCCAAAACCAGCAACAAGAGGCAAGCAACCCTGATACAGAAAACAATGTACAAAAGGTGCACAATGCGCCAGAAACAACAACCAACAACATACCTACAGTGTTGGCAGACCTGGAAACTCAACCCGTGAGTTCGGCAAAAGATGCTGCTGATGATCCTGCTATATGGGTGCACCCCAACAACAGTGGTGAGAGCACCATTATAGGCACCAACAAAAAAAAGGGTTTGGCGGTGTATGACCTTAGCGGCAAAGAATTATTCTTTTACCCAATGGGTAAAATCAATAATGTAGATGTACGCTATGGGTTTCCTTTGGCAGGAAAAAAAGTAGACATTGTGGCGGGCAGCAATCGCAGCAAAAACAGTGTAGGAGTTTGGAAGGTAAACCCTGAAACCAAGGAACTGGAAGAAGTACTGGCACGTGAACTGCCCTCTAAGGTAGAAGAAGTGTATGGCTTTTGTTTGTATAAAAGCGCCCAAACCCAAAAGTTTTACGCCTTTGTGGTGAGCAAAACCGGACAAGTAGAACAATGGGAGTTGTTTGACAAGGCGGGCAAAATAGACGGTAAAATTGTCCGCTCTTTTAAGCTGGAAACTCAAGCCGAAGGAATGGTGGCAGATGATGAGTTGGGTTTTTTGTACGTTGCCGAAGAAACCAAGGGTATTTGGAAGTACAACGCCGAACCGAGTGCTTCTAAAGGAAAATTGATTGTCGATCTTGCCAACCAATCCCAACTTGCCGAAGACCTCGAAGGGTTGACTATTTATTATGCTGCTGACAAAAAAGGCTACTTGATTGCTTCAAGCCAGGGCAACAATAGTTATGCGGTGTTTGACCGGGGTGAAGGCAACGCTTACTTGGGCAGCTTTCGCATTGGCAACGGCGACAAGATTGATGGTACTTCTGACACTGATGGTATAGACGTAGTGAGCTTTGGTTTGGGTAAGCAGTTTCCCAATGGCTTTTTTATTGCCCAAGATGGCACCAACGACGAGGTAGACGGCAAAGCCAATCAAAATTTTAAGGTGGTTGCCTGGGACAAGATTGTGCAATCTTCGAAAGGTAAGTTCATGTTGGACAATAAGCAAAACCCCCGGAAGTAAGTTATATTTGTTGCTAACTGCTTAACTTGAAATGGTCACGTAAGAAATTGCGTGACCATTTTTTTTGGTGTACCTGGGTAATGTTTATTGAACCGCATTTATTGAAAAATACTCCGCCTCACCTGCTCCGAGCTTGTCCTCGGAGGGCAATGCCTCCACGCCCGATCGAAACCTTGTGCTTTGCAAGCATCAGAGAGGTTTCTCACTTTTTATAAGAAAGCCCTACAGAAGATCTAAAGTAGCGGGATAATATATGAACACTTAAAGGAACAAACTCTGTGAAACTGACAAACCAATATTTATAGATATGTACCAAGACAAAATTAAATATACCTAATATGCAAGTATAACTATCATATTATGAGAGAGTTATTTTTGCTTGTAGCTGATTGCTTGCTGCTACTTAGAACAGGCGGTGTAAAGAATGAAAATGCGCCTATTTTGTGTGGTGCAGTCTTTTTTAACAACATAGTTTAGGCTTTGTATGTTGTCAATATATGCTTGGTGTTGCTAAAATGGTGGCATTAAAACGGGTGCCAGGTGGAGGAGACCCACACGATGATATGGTGGTTTTAGATATTTAGCCAGGATAGCCTTTTAATAAGTGTTTATTTTGTATATTATGTACCAAGACAAAATTAAATATACCTAATATGCAAGTGTAACTATCATATTATGAAAGAGTTATCTTTACTTGTAGCTTATAGCTAATTACTTGATGCTAAGTACTTTACCGCTAAGAGCTTGTTTAAACAAGCTCTAATTGTAAAGATTGAACGACAATTTGTTTCCAGATTTCTACCAGCTTGTAAGGTCGTCAATGAAGACGATGATGGATAAATCCTTTGTGTAAGTATTCTTTGAAAAAATCTTACCGGTTTACTACTATGTAATGCAGTCAAAATAACTTCCCCATTTTAACTGTATATTTTAGTCGCTAGACAAGGCGAAAAAATATTTACTTAAATTTGCTGACATTATTTCGGCAACATTACTATGATGAAATACTTCTTACTGGCAATCATTTTATTTGTGAGCATTATTGCCCCCCTTTGGGCACAAACCCCTTATGTGACCAAACACTTACCCAAACATTATGGAGGAGGAGGTCAAAGCTGGAGAGCAACACAAGATCAGCGAGGGCTGATATACATAGCCGACAATGTAGGTGTATTACAATATGATGGGGTACAATGGCGTAAGTTCTCGTTAAATATTAATGAGCAGGCTACTGCGGTTAGGTCTCATAATGATACTCTTTTTGTGGGGACACACAACAGTATTGGTTATTTGGGGTATGATTCTACCCGGAAAAACCGTCGGTATGTATCGCTGATGCATTTGATCCCACCCAAACAAAGAAAAAATGGAAGGGTTGACGATATTTTACCCTTAGACAAAGGAGTCGCTTTTATGAATTCACGTGGGTTTGTTTGGGTTTATCAACAGGGTAAATGCACTTATGTGAACTATCGGGACTTGACTATGTATGAGCAAGAACAAGCTACACTGGTTGCCAAAAGCCCTAAGCGCTTGTTATACTTTAACCAACATTTATATGTAGTCGTTGGGCAGTCCCTGTTTGTGTGGAATGGAGCGAGGTTTACGAAGACCAACGAGTTGCAAGGCTTGAAGCACCTTGCAAACATCGCAATTATAAAAAACTATAGGAAAGATACCTTATTGGCGTACGATCGTAAAACCAGGCAGATGCGCTGGCTCTATTTGCAAAAAGGGAAGTTTAAGGCAACAAAAGTATTTCAGACTCAACTGGACACGATGTTTGCAAAAAAACACCTCAAGGATAGGCATTTTAAGGTGTTAGAAAGTGGAATGATTGCCTTATCAGACTATCATAACCTTCGAGTATTGGATAAAAATGGTCAAATACAACGTATGATCAAAGCCCGCCAAGACATCCCTACTATTTCTATTTATAGTTTTATGGAAGACAAACAAGGTAACTTATGGACTGTGGGTGAGCAGGGAATTGGGCAAGTGCATAACCAGAGCCCATGTACGTTTTGGGACACAAGGCAGGGCGTTTCTTCTGAGACTATCTTTAGTATAATGTATGGCCACCAAACTCTTTATGTAGGAACCAGTAAGAAACTTTTACATTTAAACAAACAAGGGCGTTTTGAAAAAATAAAAGAGGTGACTAATAGACAGGGGTGGGTTTCAAGTTTTTTGAAACATCAGGGGCAATTGTATGCAGTAGGGTTAGAAGATGTTTATGAAGTGCATAACGGACAAGTCAAGCCACTGGTCAAACAATTTCAAGCCACCACATTGACTGCCTTTAAAAGTGACTCTTCTAAACTATTATTAGGCACCTATCAGCAAGGATTGTTTTTGATGACTCACCAACAGGGGCGGTGGACAAAACAAAAGGTGAAAGGCTATAAAATATCGCCAAGAATATACACGATTAAAGAAGGCAAAGATGAAAGCCTTTGGACAGCCGACACGCGTTTTGGGGTTTTTAGGGTATGGCTCAATGCTGCCAAAGACAGTGTAGTCAAACAAGAGCATTATACCATCCAGAATGGGTTGCCTTCTAATACGCTCAATTTTATTTTTCAACTTCGAAATGGTCAGTTACTTTTTGGTACAAGCAATGGCATATACGCCTTTGATCAGGTAAAAGAGTATTTTTACCCTCACCCTGTATTGAACCCTTATGTAAAAGGCAAACAGGTATATCACCTCTATGAAACCCAACAAGGGCACATTTTTGTACAAATGGGAGACAAAAGTACGATTGAACTGGTGATGTTAAAAATGACTAAAAAGAAGGAGTATGTATTCGTAAAAAAAACATTTATGGATGTTCAAATCTCCTCTGATAAAGAATATTTAGCCATTATAGAAAAAGATGGACAGTTTGTCATAAACAAAGGTACAAGTTTGGTAGTATACAATGCCTTGTGGCCTAAGCAACAAGCACCTGCTTACTCTGCCATTATTCGCAAAGTAATCATTAATAACGATTCTTTGCTGTTCAATGAAAACAATCTGCGGGCGGTTTCGCTTCCTTATGATTTCAACACGCTTCGGTTCGACTATGTGGCGCTGTTTTATGCGCATAGCCATAAAAATCAATACCAGTTTAGACTCAAAGGCTTTCAGGACAAGTGGTCGTCCTGGAGTAGAGAGCGCCATGCCAACTTTACCAATTTGCCCGAAGGCAAATACCTGTTTGAAGTAAGGGGTAAAAACGTGTATGGTGATTTAAGCCAAACCGCCCGCTTTAGTTTTCAGATTGAGCCACCCTGGTATCGCACCTGGTGGGCGTATGTGTTGTATGTGAGCGGTACTATACTATTCATGTGGGTTGTTTTGCGCCTTAACTCCCGGAGGTTGATCAAACAAAAAGAACGATTGGAAGATAAGGTACAAGAACGTACTATAGCGCTCAGGCAGAAGCAAGAAAAAGTGGCCCAACAAAACGAAGAACTTCAACAACAGCAAGAAGAAATTTCTATGCAAAACAAAGAGCTTCAGCAACAGCAAGAGGAAATTACGGCTCAACGTGATGCCATAGAGCAAAAAAATATCCAAGTAAGAAAGAGCATTGAAGCCGCCAAACTTATCCAAGACGCCATATTACCCTTTGAAGACAGAATGCAAGAAATATTTCGGCATTACTTTGTCCTTTTCCGCCCTCGCGACATTGTATCAGGTGACTTTTATTGGGTAGACAAAACCAACGATGGAAGGGATATAAAATTAGTGGCCGCAGTGGATTGTACTGGGCATGGGGTACCAGGGGCTTTTATGAGCATGATGGGCTACACTTTGCTCAACGAAATTGTGCATCAAAAAAATATTACCCGACCTGCTTCAATATTAGAGTGCCTTCGCACCAATTTAAAACACGCCTTGAAAAGAGAAAAAACCGGCAATCAATCAGGAATGGACATGGGGGTGTGCAGCATTCAATACCTGCCCAACGACACTGCCGAGGTGGCGTTTGCGGGTGCCAAGCGCCCTATGTATTACTTTAGAAATGCGTCTCAGGAATTGTGTGAGTTAAAAGGTAGCCGAATATCTATTGGGGTACGTCGAACAAAGCCACGAAACTTTGAGGAGCACTGCTTGATTTTACAACCCGGTGATTTAATATTTTTAAGTACCGATGGATACTGTGATCAGAACGATGCGGCAAGAAAGAGGTTGGGTTCACAACGTTTTCAAGAATTATTGGCTTCACAGGCGCACCAGCCACTGCCCCAACAACAACAAGCCCTGGAGTACGCCCTGGAAACTCATATAGCAGGTGTAGACCAACGTGATGATATTTTGGTGATTGGGGTGAGACTATAATAGGGTTGTTTTAACGCTACTTGCCTTTCATTATGCCAAGCTTCTTGACCCAGTAAAGAAGGCAAAACAACCCCCTACTCGCCCAATAAATCCTTCTCCAATCTCTTGCCCAACTTGTATGCTTTTTGTGCCATAAACGAATATATTTTGGGATACCCAAACTTTATTTCTTTGAGGTCTTCGGGCGTTTTTATATGTTTTTTCATTTTGGCGATATACTCAGGGTACTCGCTCAAAATGAGGTTTTTGTTGGTGTTGTAAGCATACGCCATGAGTTTGACAAGTGATGCTTCTTGATCTAGGTATAACTTTTCTTCCAAAGGGATATGACTCCGTAAGTCTTCTTGGTATTGAGCTATGCAAAGTGCTATTTCTTCTGAGGTATAATGCATTAAAATCTTAGACGTATCATCATCTGACAGATTACTTACTCCACCTTTTGCCAATACATTACTAGCCAAGCCCAATATTTTAAGGGCAAAACTACTGGGTTTTTCCACTTCTAAGCTATGTTCATCGAGTATGTCAATGGCTGATTGTTGTGTTCTTGCATGATTGGTAGCACAGGGGTCTAACTTTTTCAACCAATCATATTTTTCCATGTACTCATCAAGGTACATGCCCAACACTTTTAATACATTGATTGCACAGTGAACAGCCTCATACAAGCCCGCTTCGCGTATCGTCTTTACTCCCCATTGTTGCTTTGTATTTTTTGCTGCTGCTTTTAAGTTATTTAAGGCAGCACTATCTCCAAAAAAATCTGCATATTGTATGAAGGCTTTCCGCTCATCCATAATTATTTGATAGGCAAGACTGATTAAGTGTCCTGCAAAAGCTTTATTTTGATAACCACGCGGTGTTTCTGGGAGAGTATTACTCCAATTGATTACAAATATTCTCCTATAAAACTCATGAGTATTTTGTTGGGGTAAATTTGCCAATTCGTCGTGAAGGTGTTTGTGTGCATACGTTATAATTAAACTGTTTTCTCGAATATCTTTCCAGTCTGCAACAATCACAAAGTCTTTAGTGTGTTTTACGTGTTTGAGCAGTTTCTCTGCAAATACCTTGTATTGGTGGGCACCAAAATGCCTGGGGGTATCTTTGTGATGCAAAAAATCTATTTTGTCTAGGCTCATTTTGGTTTGTGATTAGCTGCTTGTAAAGATACTCACCAAATCTCCATCACCTCGCTGGTAGCTTCATTATAACTAAACGAAACTGTTTCTTTTTCGCGCCAACCGCGGATGAGTTTCATTATCCAAGGCTTAGACTCAGGGTATTTGGGGATAAAGTAATATACATCTTGGCAACCCATTAATGTGACTTCAAGTTTTATTTCGGGAAACTTTTTTAGGCTAAAGGTTTTTACTAGTACATTTTCCATTGCCATGAATGAAGCATTTATACGGTCTCTAGTGTTGTTTTCAACGGCAGACAATTTGTTTATTACTGACCTTCCGTTGATGTTTTGCTCTATCCGAGACAAGTCCCAGTCATAGCTTTCTGCTACCTGATGATAATAATAATCAATTTTAGGCTCTTTGGAAAGGCTAAAGGCATAAGTTTCAGGAGAAAACATGTCATAAAAATCGTAACCCCAATCATCTAAAATGCTTCCTGTGTTTCCTAACAAAAATTGCCAAAAATCTATTTTTTCTTGTATACTTAGATGGGTATAGTCCTCCCAAGAGCAATATAGGTGAAACTCATCTTTGATATAATATAAAAAATAATCCCTAGCATGTTGTCTGCATTCTTCCCGACTAAAGGTCAATTCATCTATTTCTTTGACAGGAGGCAAGAAATAAACAGTAAAAACTTTTTCTTCAAAAAATGCTTCCAGCAAAAACGTTATGATGCTATAAAATGCTGGAGTGTTTAGGTCTATTGTCCCAAACCTGGAAGAGTCATCAATGGCAGATATTTGTAGTTCTTTAGAGAAATAATCATGGCTTAGCGACTCTTGCCCAATAAAGTGGGTAATATTGGTTTTTACCAACAACTCATCACGTTGTCTTTGCCTTAGCTCCTTTATAGCTATAACTTCCCTAGTTGTTTCATCAATTTTAAAGGCAAGTGCTTCTCCAGTTCTAAAGGCATGGGTAATAGCAACGCTCCAATGTATATGTTCAAATGTAGTAGGAAGATACCAGTATTCTATACCCAGACTATTTTTCAATGCCACAGACATCATCACATCAGGGATGGTCACGCAATTAAAATCGTCAATGGCAGCAATCAAATAATTATTCTTTTGCCCAGCTTTCACCAATAGGTTATTTTGCTTCTGTGTTGTGTACCATTCTTCAAATTGTTCTCGCCAGTGATTTCCTGGCGATATGGTACTTATATTTTCTGCAGTGGTGTGGCTTACTCTGAAGTAGTTCACTACCGAGTCTTCGATAAATGAGTAATAAATGCTGTAGTAGTCATAATCAAGCATTTGTTTTTGCCTTTTTTCCAATCTTTTTTGAGGGCTTACTAGACTATTTTCAGTTAACACTTCCTCAATTACAGCATCAACCAACGCAAATGGATACAATACGCGTATATTTCTGGTCACATAAAAAGGGATATTTAATATGACTCCCTCTTCGTGAGCGGTGATACCTATAATCATAAACTCATTGTCTGTCATTGCTTGTTACATTTTACCTTCAATCACTTTTGCCGTTAATTAGTGGGGAAGGAGGGGGTATTACAAATAAAAGTACTTGTCTTTCCAGATGTGCCTGGTATTGGTATGACAAATATCTTTGATTATAAATTCAACTGGTTTTTTGAGTGAATCAAAAGCCTTTTCCCAATTGGCAAGTGCATCTCTAAAATTATAGATCGATTGCTCTCCATCAAAGAAGTGAATGCCCGCATTTTCGCTTGTCATCAACACGTGCAGGTATTTATCTTCAGTATTGTTTTTTCGCTCAAATACCAAGTCCAAATAGCCCATTTTTACAACAACCAATTCAATGGGAGGGTAATCAGGTACAAAGAGTGTTATATCTTCATTGTAATAGCGTTGGTACAAGTCTTTAAAATCGTTTTCCAAGCTTTCGGTCTGGTATAAGTTAAACTTTAGCCCAAGCATGTTTCTGAGGGGGATTTCGGTTTTTCTGATTTTATTCACTGTTTTTATTGTCTAGTTTTTTTACCACCTTTCTTTTTTAAAATATGTCCATGCCACCCTCATTTGTCATACTCAATACCTCTATTGTTTGTAATTGCAAATCTTCTTCTGAATCAATAACATTTGTATACTCCATTCTTTCAAGTTGAACTTCCTTAAGTTTGAGTAGAAAATTAGAGGCAAACTTACAAGGAATATCTCCCAAGAACACTTGTTGGTTATTGTTTTTAAAAAACATTATTTCATAGAGCCTTGTAGAAGGAAAGTGCGTTTTTGTAACTGATTTTAATGTTACTTCAACTGAATCTAGTATGCAGATTTCATCATTCAAGAAAGGGCAACGAACCATCAAAAGTATTTGGGTATTATCACCTACCTTCTTTTACTTGCATTGGTAGGACAGCTTCTGTAATCAAGTGAGCCGCAACTTCAAAAGAACTCGGTAATGTTGAGGTCACCGTTTCGGTTAGATTTCCCATAAAAGGTTCTTGTACCCGAAACTTGTTACCAGATGACTGTAGCCATTGAATATCTACGCCGTTGCTTGTGTCTTCACAAGCAATCAGACAGTTAAAACCCTTTCCGTAGAAGGCTTGGGTGAATGGAAGTCTCCAACTTACTTGAGTAGCAAAACCTCTCCAAATACTAAGGGGCGCCAAGCGATGAAATTTACCAGGCTAGGGCAACCATAAAGGATTGCCCCTACAAAAGGCATTTGAATGGGTTTTGGCGCTACTTTTACGCCGTTGCTTGTGTCTTCACAAGCAACCAGACAGATACTGAAAAGCACCCTCAGATGCTGGAATCTGGGTCGGTTGTTAAGAGTGTCTTCCAAAGGAGACTTGAAAGCTTTTTATGAAGGCAAGTTTCCAGGCTTGCTTTTGGGGCAGGCTGAGGACTTCTACTAATTAATCGTGCCAAGCCGCCTTGCGGAAGATTTGACCCAGCAAGAGTAACTTTGGGTTATGCCGTATCTCAGCACACCTTAAATCTGAGGGGGAGAGCATTTGATGATGTAAAAAAAATCATCTCCCATTACTGGCATTAACAACCCTTCCTCAGTATTTCCTCCCCAGGTATTACTTGATTGCAGTTCATTTACTAGACAAATATTCTGATCTGGAAAAATTGTAAAATGTGGCGACTTTTCAATGCAGGAAAGTTTTCTATTTAACTCATAGTTTTTGTTTGTATAACCTAGCTCAGTAGAAACACATTTCTCTCCTTTATAAATATTGACAATGTCTCCCTGCACATTATACAATACTCTTAACATAATGATGCCGCTGCTATCATAACCAAAAACATACAGGTAACCATTTTCATCGACATGAACCAACCTCCATTTATAAGTACTTAATTCATCATAACTGATCAGGTTTATCTCAGAAAAATAAGCTATATATTCTTGCCTTTTCAAAGCATCCTCTCCAGTATTTAAGTTATCTGGAAGAATCAATTTAAGGTGTTCTTTCCTTTTATTTTTCAACCATTTTTCAATAGGTAAGTAATATTTCCCAGATTGAGGAAAAACGGGTCTTTCGATATACAAATCTTGCTTGACACTATCAACCACAATATTACTTATAGACTCTATTTTATTTGAAAACTTAATATTGTGACAAACCTGATAATTAGTCATACCATTATAATCAAAGTACACTCTATCCTTTACAATAAAGTCCTGTATTTCTAACCTGTCTGCCTTAGTCTTCACAAAATCATTGTTTCTGTTTTCTGTTTCGTGTATCAACTCCCCACCTAAGCTATACTCTCTGGTAATATTTGTTTCTTCAATTAAAAACTGAATACAAATATTATTCAATTCATTTAATTAGACTTCTTGCGAAAATATTAATATTGGTTAAAAAGTTATCTTTGTAGCATGAAAGCTTCAAAATATGCTGTTTTG
>NZ_CANLRP010000037.1 GCF_947493425.1 uncultured Microscilla sp.
AACAGTATTCGTAAACATTGGGGAGTAGAAACTAAACTACACTGGGTTTTGGATGTGGCATTTGGAGAAGATGATTCCAGAGTTAGAAAAAGTAATGCTCCTGAAAATTTGTCCATTCTTAGAAGGATTGCTCTTAATAAATTGAAAGCAGAAAGTTCAGTAAAAAAGGGCATCAAGGTAAAAAGGAAAAAAGCAGGTTGGGATGAAGAGTATCTAGTAAAAGTGTTAATGGCTTAAGAGCATAAGGCGGTTTTTTATACATAATGATAAGGTTACTACATTTTATGTATATGCTAGAAATCTGCTAATAAGTTTCTTGCGATTGCCATGAAGGATTTATAATATAGCATGGATATTATGTTGTTAATATACATTTCTTTGTAATATGTGCTAAACTTTTGCAAGGGGGGGGGTTAACGAAAAAGATTAATTTAAAGGTCAATTTGAAATCCTACTACCATTATATCATCTATTTGTTTGTGTGCTTCTCCATACTTCACAGGAAAACTAATCCAGTGATTAAGGGTGTCGTTTAGAATTTGTTCCTGATTTTCTACTGGATGATGATGAATAATGTAAAGTAATTCACGAAAATTATGTTTCATAAACTTTCTACCCTTTGGTCCCCCAAACTGGTCTTGAAAACCATCTGAGAATAGATAGCAAGTAGTGAAGGTTGATACATCTATAGTTTGTTTCGTAAAAGTTGTTTGGTCTAGGTAATTACCTCCAATGGCAAGTTTGTCACCTGTTATCTGCTTTAGATGACCATCTTGTACGTATATTAAAGGGTTTTTTGCGCCAGCAAAATCCATCGTTTTAGAATCAAGGTTGATGACACACAAAGCTATATCCATTCCATCTTTGACTGAACCATCTCCATGTTGAAGAACTTTGAGTACCCCTTGATGTAGTTGATTCAGTATTTCATCTGCCTGAGTAACTTTCTTTATAGTTACTATTTCTGTAAGCTGTTCTATGCCTATAAAGCTCATAAAAGCCCCTGGTACCCCATGCCCAGTACAATCAGCTGCTGCTATAATCAATTGATTTGTTTCTTTGTTATGTGAAAACCAATAGAAATCACCGCTGACAATATCACGAGGACGAAAAAAAATAAAGGGTTTAAGGTATTCCCTTTGTATCTCACTGATATTAGGTAATATGGCATTTTGGATACGTTGTGCATACCGGATGCTTGCTGTTATATTATTATTTTTTTTCTCTAATTCAGCTTTTTGGTGGACAATTTCTGTTGTCCTTTCTTCTACTTTTTGTTCTAAAGTGCTGTTGAGTTCTTTGAGTTGATCATTTTTTTCTACAAGCCTCTTGTTTTGCTCTTCGAGCAATTTATCTTGAAAAAAAGTGCGATTAGCTTCTGAAATAGTAAGAGATAAATCTTCTTTTTGCCATGGTTTTGTAATGTATCTATAGAGGCGAGCATTGTTAATGGCGTTGGTTACACCCTCCATACTAGCTTGTCCGGTAAGCATAATTTTAATGGTACGAGGAGACATTTCATGAATTTTACGTAGTAGTTCATCTCCCTTTACTTCAGGCATAATATAGTCTGAAATAACTACAGTAATCTCCCTTCCTTCGTCAATGAGTTCTTCTACAATCTCAAGGGCTTCATCGGCTCCTTGTGCTATCTCTATAACATAGTCATCCCCGAATTTTTCAGAAAGCTCGATTTCCAGGCTTTCCAAAACAATCTCTTCATCATCTACACATAATATTACAGGTTCTGTCATACTGCTGCTTGTAAACCACGTTTAATTGTACTTATCAAATCATTAGTTTCCCAAGGTTTGCCTAGGCAGGCAAATAAATTAGCTTCTTTCCTGCTACGTTCTACTGCTTCTTCATCGGCTTGTCCGGTAAGCATAATTTTTACTACATTAGGAAACCTTTCATGGATTTTTATAAGGAGATTATCTCCTTTTAATCCAGGCATGAGCCAATCTGAAACTACCAACAAAGTTTGGTAACCATCGTTTTCCAATTCGTCTAAAATCTCCATTGCATCATCTGCGTTTTCAGCAAACTCATACATGTAGTGATCGCCTAAATGTTCTTTGAGTTGCATTTCAAGACTATTGAGAATAATCTCATCATCATCTACACAAAGTATCACTTTATTATTCATATCTTCCTGTTTATTTACGCGTTGGCTTTTGTATTATTTTAAGCTGTTGAATATAGAAGGAATTCGTCTTAAATGCAATATTACTATTACGCTTGGTTTAGGTGGTAGTATCTGGTAGAGGTAGCCACACAGTAAAAGCAGTACCCACACCTGCCGTACTCTGTACTTGAATATCGCCATCATGTTTTTGCACAATTTTACGAACGATATCCAGTCCTAAGCCACTTCCTTCGCCAGCTGGTTTGGTAGTAAAGAAAGGATCAAATATTTTATCAATAATGTCTGCGGGTATACCACTGCCTGTATCGGCTATGATTACCTCCAAACGATTATTTTGATTATGTATACTCACTGTTAGATCACCCTTAAAATCCATTGCCTGTAGTGCGTTATGAATAAGATTTGTCCATACTTGATTCAATTCATCAGGGTAACACCAAATTTGCGGTATATTTTCGTGATAATCACGCTCAAGATGTATGCCCTGTTTTAGGTGATTATGATAAAGTGTAAGTACAGTTTCTATGCCTTGTTTTATGTCACTTTGTACTTTTACTTCCTGTGGGTTGCGATAAGCATAATTTTTTAGTGCAAATACGATCTTGTGTGCTTTTCGTATAGCCAGTTCTATATTACTTGTGCCTCTTAATATATTAGACAGTTTATTCGATGTGTGTAAGATAAGGTTGCTATGAGCATGTTTTAGCAAACTCAGGAAGTCTTCATAAGACTCTTCCGCTCTTAGGTTTACAAGAATATCTGCTGCCTTACGAGCATCAGGTACCTCATGGGTTTTCAGTTTTTCAATAAGTACTTTGCGTAGTTGTTTTTTTTCTTTGAGTGTAATTACATTCGTTTGGTTCATAGATGTATCTAACAAACCCATAAAGAGTGCTTGTTCTTGTGGGGTAAGCACTGTGAGCAAATCTGGAAGCTTTTGTAAGGTGTCTTTTAAAGCAGAAGCTACACTTTCGATAGAAGAGCGAATGGCTCCCAAGGGCGTATTTATTTCGTGAGCCACCCCTGCAATAAGTTGACCTAATGCAGCCATTTTTTCGGATTGAATCATTTGTGACTGAGTCGCCTTGAGTTCTTCGTGAGCATTTTCGAGCTCAATGTGGCTCTGTTGTTCTTTTTCCAATGCAATCTGTAACTCTTGTTGAGCAGTTTTTAACTCATTGTTGGTCGCTTTCATTTGTGCGGCTTGAGCACGTTCTATTTGCTCTGATTCTATCAATTGCTCATTTTTTATATGTAATAACTTGTTAGCCTTTTGTTTCTGAAATATACCTATAATGACTGCCACCACTAAACCCAAGGTAAGTATTAGACCACCAACCAGTAGATATATGAGCTCTTTTCTTAACTCATTTTCTTTCTGCTCTATTTTCAATAATCTATTTTCTTTACTTTTTAGATCAAGTTCTGTTTGTTTTTTCTCTATTTGATAATTGGTTTGTAATGCTTGAATTCGCCGAGCATTTTCTTCGTTTAGTAAACTTTGTGTAATGTCTATGTATTGTTTTTGGTACCTGTAGGCTTTGATAAAATCATTTTGATTAGCATAGGCTTCATTGAGTATTTTAGTACTATGTTGCATAATAGGGTGGGCAGGTATACTTGTAGCACCCTTTAAGCCTTTCTGAGCATATTCAATGGCTTTTGTATAGTTTTTTTGGTTAAGATATACTGCAGCAATGTCATTTTGCATGTCACTAATACCTCTCAAATTCTTATCCTTGATATTCATCTCCAGCGCTTGATTGAGGTAATCAAGTGCTTTTTCATACTTTGCCTGAAGGTTGTATACTACTCCAATCCGATTCAGGGCAACATCCAACGATTTTTTCTTTTTGGTAGACTCCCTTATTTGTTTTACTTTAAAAAATGCTTTCAGTGCTTCATCATACTTTTTTTGTTCTTGAAAAGTTTCTCCCATGCGTAAGTATCCATAAGCCTCTCCACTTTTATTCCCCAGTTTTACAAATACTTTAATGGCATTTTTCATGTTCTCCACAGCCTCGTCGTACCGTTTTTGAAATTTAAAAACCTCACCTATGTTGTTGTAGCTATAGCCAATTTGAATACCTTGCTGGTGTTTTTTTGCTATTTTGAGGGCACGATGATAATACTCAAATGCACTGGCATAATCACCAAGGTTACGGTATATAATTCCTAAAAAACTAAGTATTTCAGCGTGTTTAGTCTTGTACTGAAGTGCGTGTACAATATCCAAGCTGCGTTTGCCATATTGCAATGCTCTGTTTAAGTCTACATCCCTGAGTTTCCAGGTAAGTCTGTTCAGTACCTGAACCTTCAAGGTATCGTCAGACATAGCTGGTAAAATTCTTTCTAAACTGTCTATTTCAGGAGTTTGAGCATGTCCAATAATGGGGATAGATAGTACTAAAGCAATGAAAAAAGCTCTCATAAATTGATAATGACAAAGTTCGTAGAAATTGATTAAAGATCAGCCAAATGTTATACCAACATTGTGAGCAAAGAGGTAAAAGGTAGTCGTATAATACATCCTATAGTTGGGTTTTACAAGTATGCATAAGCCAATTCTTGAGGTGTTTTTCGTGATAAAGGAGTCTGTTTTTGCTGTTTATATTAACAAAATAAATAAATGTTAAATTTATTAGCGAATATTGTTTGTTCAATTCAATTTTAACTTTATTTTTGCTAATATTATTAACAATAAACCTAATTCTTTAGCATCATGAGTGAAATTAGAATTCCCTTACCCAATGGTACACAATTAACTTTTGTTCAAAAAGAAAAACCTGAAGAATTGCAACCAATCATTACAACACAACACCATGAACCTATAAACGACACCAATGAAACAAGAGAAACAAAAGATGAAATTCCTTTGATGGTTTCTTCAGTAGATGAACTTCAGGAAATTTCGTTGGCATTGATTTACTACAAAACCTATCTTAAAAATAAAGGACAACAAGACAGGGCAGAACAAATAGGGGCAATTGACCATAAGGTGTTTCAAACCTTGCAAAGTGTACAAGCTACCAGCCAATAAAACTTGTAAAGAAACCAAACCATAGGCCATATTTCAGAGTAATTACCAACTATGCAATTTTAACTCTACTTGTTATTCTGACAAGCAGAGGGTTATTCTCTTAAGCTAAATAATACAATCACAAATCGTGAGTGATTGAAGTAAAATCGCGGATAGTTTATTCGTGATTTTTTTTATAATAAACTGATTTTAAAGGTTTTAACTCTTTGTTTTGTTGAGTTTGAAAACAACTTTATCTGCTTAAATACGTTAAATAATATATACACTAAATATTAAAATATGACAAGGTTTAAGCGTGTTCACATTCATTCTTCTTTGATTACTTCAGTTGCTTACGATGCTTTTAGTAAGGTGCTTGAAATAGTTTTTTGCCGTGGAGGTATTTATGAGTATGCCAATGTAGATAAACAAGAATATCAAAACCTGTTGAACTCTAAGTCTGTAGGATTGTATTTTAACGGCAATATACGGAATAGGAAGGAAGAAAGATTTATCAAAGTGCGAGATTGACAGAATATACCAGAAACAACAAACGCGAGCATTGTCCAAATGGGTAATGCTCGTGTTTGTTTTAGCCCCATCCCTATACTAAATTCTTATGCCAATAACCAATACATCGTCAATTTGACGTTCGTTACCTTCCTTCATCCACTGGGCAAGTGTATCATCTAAAATCTGTTTTTGCTCCTCCATAGGCTTTTGGTGAATTTCCAACAGTAACTCCCGCAACCGTTTTTTCATAAACTTTTGTTTATTAGGACCTCCAAACTGATCCTGGTAACCATCAGAGTAGATATACAAGGTGGTAGGTTCGTTGGCATCTATAGTGTGTTTGTTGTATGTGCGTTCTGTGCCTCTTTCTCGCCCGCCAATACTAAACTTACTTCCTTTAATTTCGTGTACTTGCCCATTTTGAATATATACCAAGGGGTTTTTTGCTCCTGCAAACTCTACTGTGCGTTCATCTAAATCAATGGTACACAAGGCTATATCCATACCATCGCGACTATCAGCATTTTCTTGCTGTTTCAGTGACTTTTTTACTCCTTCATTTAGCTTCGTTAAAATTTGATCTGGGTCAGTAGTTTCATGCTGAATCACCACATTATTTAATATGTCATTGCCAATCAAACTCATAAATGCCCCTGGTACCCCATGCCCGGTACAATCTACCGCAGCAATTACAATCTTTTCGTTTCTAAAACCCTTCAGTACTTTTTCTATTCCTTGAAAACTGCTCACTTCCTCGTACAAAGGTTTGGCTTCAGTATGAGCAAACCAATAAAAGTCCCCACTTACAATGTCGCGTGGTTTGAACAAGATAAAGGAATCAGGCAAGGATTCTTCGATATGTTTTCGGTGAGGGAGCAGTGCATTCTGAATTCTTTTGGCGTAGCTTATACTTGCTCTTATATTTTGCTGCTGTTGAGTAATTTCTACGTTCTTTGATTGTAGCTTATCCTCAAAGATTTTACGGTCGGTAAAATCACGAGCAATAGAAAGCACCGCATATACTTGCCCAGTTGAATCAAACAAGGGGAGTTTCTGGGTATCAAAAAATCTAAGCTCGCCATGTATCATAATCCCTGGGTCATTGGTATTTTGAATAAAGTGCTCGTATTCAAATACTCGTCTATCATCTTCTCTAAAACCCTTAATTCCTTGTGCTTCATCGCCTTCAATCAAGTGCTTAGGAAATCCAAGGCTATAATCATCTTCGCCTAATACTTGTTTTTTGGTGCGGTTAAATGCACGGGCAAAACTACGGTTACACAAAATATATTGATAGTTACGGTCTTTTACTGAAATCCAATCTGGAGTAGCGTCTATTACTGCCTGGATAAGTTCCCTCGAACGTTTCGACTCTTCAAAGGCGGCCTTCATTTTAGCTTGTGATTTTTTCCGATCAGTAATATCCCTTTGGATAGTAGCAATACAAATAGGTTGTTGGGTATTTTCATCTATTACCGTGAAAATTTTAGAATCTATGTTAATGTCTTCATCACTAATGACACTTCGTTGAATAAACTCTCCTTTCCAGACACCTTGCTCAGCTACTTTTGGGAATATATTATTAAATATACTTACTTTTTTACCTTTGGCATTTTTCAATTCCAGGTCATCAATTTTTAAAGTACTCACATTGGCATCAGCGGCAATGCCCCATACTTTACGCGCTTGACGGTTCATATACAGTATTTTACCATCAAAACCTGCCATAGCAATCATATCGTCACTATTATCAATCATAGTAGCCAACTTTTGCTGCTCTATTTGAGCCTCCTTCAGGTTATGAAGGTTTTTTTGTAACAATTTCTCCTTATCTACCAGTTCCTGGGTTCTTTGTGCTACTTTGTCGTCTAGCGACTCATTCAAGCTATTAAGCTCTTCTATATTTTGTCTTAACTCCTCTTCTTGCGCCAGCAAACGTTGGTTTTTTTCCTGAATATCCTGAGTAGCTTCTTGTATTCTTTTTTCCAGTGATTCATTTAAGGTCTGAAGTTCTTCTGCATTTTGTCTAAGCTCCTCTTCTTGTTGAACAAGTTTGTTTTGGGCTTCTTTACGCTCAGTAATATCACTTTGAATCAATGTAAAACAAATCCACTCCTGGGTATTAGAATCTTTTACCGGAAACACAGTAGTCTCTACATTCAACATAGCGTTAGTGCCCAAGTGCTGTTGATGAAGCTCTCCTTTCCATACCCCTTCTTTAGCAACAATAGGTATCACATCCTCTATTAGGTCAAGAGTATCATCAGGTACCTTAAAGTCCATCAAAGTCAGATGGCTAATATCTGCGCCTTGTGCAACGCCTTTCATAGCTCTGGCGGCATTGTTCATATATATTACATTGCCTTCTATGCCAGTAAGTACAATAAAGTCATCAGAATTATTGAGCATCAACGACAACTTGTGTTGCTCTCGTTGGCTCACCTTAAGTTTGGCCAGGTTTTGCACCAGTATTCTTTCTTTTTCTTTCAGTTCTCTGGTACGTTCTTCTACCTTCTGGTCAAGCGACTCATTAATAGCATTGAGCTCTTCAAGGTTTTGTCTCAATTCTTCTTCTTGTGCCAGTAGTTGTTGATTTTTTTCCTGAATGTTTTTCGTGGCAGCTTCGACTTTTTCTTCCAGCGATTCATTCAAATTTTGAAGCTCTTCAGAGTTTTTGCGTAAAGCATCTTCCTTAGCAGATAACTGTTCATTTTGGATTTTTACCTCTTGTAATAGTTCTTGAGTAAGTATGTCGGCTTTCATGTTGTATACCGCCAAGCTGATACGTTCACTAATACGTCTCACAAAAGCTACTTCATTTTCAGTGATTTTTCTCAAATAACTTATTTCCAATACTCCTACCAACCTTTGGTTATTGAGTAAAGGCACCAACAGCAAGGTGGTTGGTTTGGCGTTAAATGTGGCCGATGTGATGATGTCATACTCTTCTTCTTTAGGAGTCAAGCGCATTACTTCTTTATCTTTGGCACAAGTACCTGCCAGCCCAGTACCCAGTGGTATTTTTGTGTGGTTGGTTACAAACTTTTCATTATGTCCTCGGTGTGCCAGTAGCTTTAAAAAGGTGGTGTGTTCATCAGCCTCAGCTACATACATTGCTGCCTGCGTTGCATCTACATATTGAGTCAAATGATTAAGAATATCCTCAGCCATTGCTTCAATGTTATGGTCGTTGCGCTGTAGTACAGGTAAAAACTCTATTACCCCGTTTGATAGCCACTGTCGAGCTTCCAGTGCGGTGTTAGATGTTTCTAGCTTTTGACGTTTCTCATCCAGCGATTCATTTTTTTCCTTGATATTTTGTGCCATCTGGTTAAATGAATGAGCCAGATCGCCAATCTCATCTTTGGAGGTTACTTGCACTTCGGTATCAAGTTTCCCTTGTTGAATATTTTTAGTGCCTTCTAATAATTGCTTGATCGGAGAAGACAGGTTTTTGGACAACAAAAGCGTAATTATCAAAATAATGATGAGTAATACCAATACACCTTGATATGCTTTTCGGGCAAAACTATCCATAGGCTGCATTACCTCTTTTTCGTCTATTTGGGTGACCAAAAACCACTCAAGGTCAGGGATTTTGAGGGGAGTGTAAGAAGTAAGTACCCTTTGGTTTCGGTAATCAGTAGCAATTTTAGCGTCTACTCTACCCAAGTAGGCGTCTTTCACTGCTTCAGTTTTTATTTCCTGAAAAAGAATAGAAGATTGAAATTGCTTCATCTTTTCAAGGTCACCTGCATTGAGCTTAAGCTTGGTCAATAATTTTAAAAATGCTTTAGGATCTTCTATCATTGCCCTGGCGTCATTACGCATTTTTGAGTCTCTGCCTACAATATAGCTTTCCCCCGTTTTGCCTAACCCCACTTCTGCCCATTTATGTTCATTGGTCATTGTGCGGTCAATTTCTTTAGTTGATAGTTCAAATACCAGAGTCCCTATGTTTCTTTTACCGTCAAACACTGGTGTACCTATAAACATTGCAGGAAACATAAAGGAAGGAGTGTATTGTTCAAAGTCATATATTTTAACAAAATCTGGTTCACGGGCTTGCTTAACTTCCTGAAACACCTTGGCTATATTACTTTGAGAGTAAGGACCTGTTTTGAGGCTAGTGGCAAAATCAATTTCTTTATCTACCGAATAGATAATATGACCAGTTTCGTTGTCAACCAACAGAATGTCATAGTATTTAAATTTCTTTAGAAAATTGCTAATGTCTTGGTTGTATTTGGTGTGAACAGCATGATAGGGGTGATCATTTTTTATACCAGCCATTTCGGCCATATAATACCTTTGAAAAAAAAGTGTGGTAGAATCTTGAGGAATGAGGCGGTTTAGTTCAAAATTGCTAAGATTGTTTCCTAACTTTTTAAATATTTTATCTTTATAATAGCTTTTTACCTTTGCTATGTCATTTTCATTCAAACGTGTTGGTACAGAAGCGTGAAAGGAATCTTTAAATTCACGCATTGCATTCACAATAGTGTGGTTTTTTGATAGGTACTGAATCTCATTGCGTACCAGTTGAAAATACTCTTCTATAGTTTGTTTTTTGTATTCGCGAATGGCGTTCAGTTGATCAAAGTTTTTTTTACGCAATAAATTGCCTGTAAACCAAAATCCCAGAAACATAAGAATGATCAGAGGCACTATGCCTACCAGCAAGAAGTTTAAAAGTAGCTTTATTCGTATGTTGATCTTCATTCTTTTTATATAAAATATTGCTTATAGCATTATTGGGTGGTAAACTTCTCCCAATACCAAAGCTTTTTGTCAAAGTTAAAATTATATCTGGTTGATTGTCAATAAGCTAATATCGCTTAACAAACTTGTTGAGGGGGGAGTGCACCAGTGCTACAATAAATACCAAAATTTGCACTACATCCAATACCCAATGTTCAGAAACTTTGCCAAAGAATGACAAATAGGCAAAGTTTCTTGATATAAAGTACAACTTATGGCACTTAATAAAACGTTTAAATGTTAATATGACAGATTGGTCTAGTTGAGCGCAAGTATACTGTTTTCAAGAATCATTTTTGTTGTGAGCCTGACTAACCATGTCATTGTTTATAGCGTTAGTTTATAAACTTGCACATCGTTTATGAACATCAATAAAGTATGAGTTATGACTTTACAAGAAGAATTAGACACTTTAAAAGCTAAAGCGCAGAGCGTTAATGGAGGAGAAATGGTATTAGGTCACCATGACTTTGTCCAAGATATTAACAATTCGGGCAGGCTAGAGCAAGTTCCCAAATTGGGCGATATTGCACCACCCTTTATGCTACCTGATGATAAAGGAAACATCGTAAGTAGTAATACATTGTTGGAAAAAGGACCTTTGATTATTTCGTTTTTTAGAGGCGATTGGTGTGTGTTCTGTAGCCTTGAACTAAGGGCTTTGCAAAGGTCGCTGGCAGAGTTTAAAAAACTAGGAGCAAGTTTGATAGGAATCTCTCCTCAAAGTGTATCATACTCACACATGGTAGCCGATAAAAGAAATGTACAATACAATGTGTTGTCAGACGAAGGAAATAAAATTGCTGATAGCTATGGATTGATGTTTTCTATGCCCAACCAAATGATCAATGCTTTTAGCGCTTTTGGTGTAGACCTTAAGGCAATTAATGGTAGCCAAAGTTCAGTAGATGTGCCCGTGCCGGCTACTTTTGTGCTCAATACAGAGGGGAGAGTTGTATACCGTTTTGTAGATGCTGATTATACCAAACGTGCCGAACCAGCAGCAATTATTGCAAGTTTGATGGAAATCAATGCTCAGGCAGCCTAAACCAGGTATGTTGCACTTGCTGATATGGCGGCAATTCTTAACATATCAAACGAGTTTTGGTAAGTAAGTTGTAGGTATTTGTCAAAAATATAGACAACTTAGGAGTGCTAAATCAATACTTGTAAGTGCGTCTTGGTTAAACTCATTCTAAAACTTGATTTAAATTTGCTGGCATATATTTAACTTAATGCATAACTAATGGCAGACCAACAACCTATTAGTCCCCAACAGGTTCAGTTACTCGAAGAACAAGTGCGTAAACTGGAGCAACGTCTCAAAGAAGCTGAAAAAATCAACCAGTGGATACTGATGGACAAAAGAGCACTTGAGGTGCGTTTTGACATATCAGAAAAACTTGCTCACATAGGTTATTGGGAAACCAATCTACAGAATCAAGAATTACATTGGTCAGACGGTTTTAGAGAGATTTTAGGTGCTGATAAACAGCTACAGCCTGATATGAAGCTTTACAAGCAAATGATGACCGACGAAGATGGGGATAAGTTAGGAGCAGCGATTCAAAAAGTATTTATCAACCGTGAAAATTACTCTTTTGAGCACAGTCTTTTGTTGGCAAACCAACAACTAAAGTTTGTAGAACTTACCCTAAAACTGGTGTTTGATGAACAAACCAGCCAACCAGCCAAATTACTAGGCATAGTACAAGACATTACTGCACGTAAAGAGTCACAAGCAAAACTTGAGCGTTTGTCGTTGGTAGCAGCCAAAACCTCCAATGCCGTATTTATTCTGGATAAAGACCTAAAGCTTGAGTGGATGAACGATGGGTATACCCGGATGACAGGCTATACTTATGACGATTTGCAAGGAAAGCATCTGCCAGAAGTGTTGGCTTTGTGTGAAGGTGACTTGAAAAATTATGATGAGTTTGTCGATAGTCTCTCCTCTAGTCAGTCGGTAAGCAAAGAACTTAAAATAAAAAACCGACAAGGGGAAGACTTGTGGATTTTAATGAATTTGACTCCCACCTATGACTATGCACTTAATCTAACAAACTATGTTGCCATTATTATTAATATTACCAAGCGCAAAGAAGCGGAGGAAATGTTGTTAGATGCCAACAATGAGCTCAAAGACAAAAATCAAAGTATTACCGAAAGCATCAACTACGCGCAAAGAATACAAGCTGCTATGTTGCCCAACCTTAATACCGTAAAGCAAGAGTTACCCGACTTGTTTGTGTTGTTTAAGCCCAGAGACATTGTAAGCGGAGACTTTTACTGGTTTGCTGCCCCCCACCAATACGACGAAAGTGGCAACAGTATACCTAAACATAAATTAATGATTGCAGCAGTTGACTGTACCGGGCATGGGGTGCCAGGAGCTTTTATGAGCATGATTGGGCATTCCTTATTAGATGAGATTGTAAATGTGCGAGGGATAATCAAACCCGACTACATATTGAAGGGTTTACACGAAGGGGTTCGTTATGCTTTGCGGCAACAAGATAGCCGCAACCGCGATGGAATGGATATGGCGTTGGTAGTGGTGTGTAAAAAGAAACAAATTATAGAATTTGCCGGGGCAAAAAACCCTCTATTGTATATTCAAGACAATCAGTTGTATCAACTCAAAGGAGATAAACTTGCCATTGGGGGTGAGCAACTCGAAGTAGAGCGAAAGTACACCCGCCATGTCATTGACATCTCAAAACCTACTACTTTTTATCTTTACTCTGATGGTTATCAGGATCAGTTTGGAGGACCAGAAGGAAAAAAGTTTATGCGACGAAACTTGCGTGAACTGTTGTTGCGTATACACCAAAAGCCTATGCCCGAACAACGTCAGGTATTGGATGACACTATTGAAAGTTGGTGTGCTCAAGCCAACGAAAAACAAGTAGATGACATTATGGTAGTAGGGGCACACTGGCCAGGTAAGCAATGATCTTCCTGAACAAGTATCTTATCAAACAGTGGCATTTTTCAGTAGTATTAGATATAAAATGTTTCAACCCATTATTTTTTCAATGCAGTACTTAAAATATTTGTGTTTTAGTTTGTACCTGCTGTTGGCTTATGATGCAAAAGCTCAAAAAGTCTTTTATATCGAAGGAGATAGTAGTCAATACAAACAACTGAATTCTTGTTTATATGTACTGTCGAAAAACACCGCTTCAATTGATTTTACACAAGTACAAAACCTCCCTGACACTCAATTCCAACTGTTTATATCTGCCCCAGAAAATATTAAAAAAGCGTTAAAAATTTGGGGGAAAATTAGAATTCAAAACAAGCAAAGCCGTGATTTTAATGGTATCCTTATACTGGGCAAACGTTATATTAACATAGCAGAGGTGTATCAACAAAATGATAAGGGAGAGGTGGAGCTCAAGAAAACAGGAGGGCATGTAAGAGGCAGCGAAAAAGACCTTAATATAAACCGTACCATACCCAAAGTAAGGTTGTACCTCAAGCCAGGGCAAGCCAAAACCCTATATATTCGCTTCCAAAATGTTAACCAAAAAAACTTGAGTATCGGGCTTGAAGCCCAAACTAAAGAATACTGGGACAGTTTTATCCAACGTCGTAACCTGGTACAAGGTATATTTCAGGGGGCAGTAGGGCTTATATTATTGTATAACCTGTTTTTATACGTGTTGAGTGGCAACAAGATATATGTCTACTATAGTGGTTATCTCTTTTGTACAGGAGCCTATTTTTTCAATTACGCTGGATTTTCTACCGAGTACCTGTTTCCGGAACATCCTCATTTGTTTTATGATGTTTACCTGTTTTCTACTGTGTTTCTACAGGTGTTTTATATTCAGTTTATCCGTGTTTTTTTAAACACGCAAAAAAATATTCCTTTTTGGGACAAGGTCATGTGTTGGTGGATGATAGGGCGAGTAGTTGAGTTCATAGTACTCGAAGTAGTGCTACATACCAGCGACAACTTTGCTTTTATTCACAATTTTCATCGTCAATACGCTTTGGTTGAATCTGCCTTCTTTTTAGTGTTGGTAATGGTATGGGCGACCACCAAAACCAAAATGGTGATTTACATCATTGCAGGCTTTTTTTGTTTATATATTGGGATGAGCATTAGCATTGTTAAAGGCTCCTATAACGGCAATTTGTATTTTCAAGCGGGTACTTTGCTCGAAATTTTATGTTTTTCTCTGGGGTTAGGCTACCGAATCCGTTTAAACGATAAAGAAAAACGCAGAGCACAAGAAGAGGTTATTCTGGTACAGGAAAACGCCAATAAACAACTCGAAAGCAAAGTGCAAGAACGGACTGAACAGCTAAAACAACTCAATGATACACTCAATAGCAAGAATGAAGATTTACACGCAAGCATGCGGTATGCACATAAGTTGCAAAAAGGAGTATTGCCTGATGGCAAAAGAGTTTCGCAGTTGTTCTCTCAACATTTTATACTCTATCGTCCTCGTGACATTGTAAGCGGAGACTTTTATTGGGTAGAAGAAGTAGAAGGAAAAATAATAGTAGTGATAGCAGATTGTACTGGACATGGTATTCCTGGTGCTATGATGAGCATGTTGGGTAGTACAGCCTTGTCAGATATTATTTTAAATAAAAAAATATTAAATGCAGACGTTGTTTTAAACAAATTGAGTCAGGTGGTGGAGGCGATTTTACGGGCAGATAAAAATGAGATCAGAGACGGGATGGACATCGGCATTTGTGTTATAAACTATGAAGGAAAACAAATGGAGTTTGCCGGGGCTCATCATCCTTTATATTATTTTCAAGATGGGCAACTAAATATAATAAAAGGTACTCAACTGTCTATTGGAGGCTATCAGGAGAATAAAACCTTTAAGAAAAATGTAATAGATATATCAAAAGAAACAATATTTTATATGTGTTCCGATGGGTACCAAGATCAGTTTGGTGGACCTAATGATAAAAAGTTTATGACTCGACAACTCAAATCTTTAATTACAGAAATACACCAAATGCCCTTGTTCCAACAAAAACAGATTTTGGATGATACACTTAATCAGTGGATTATTGAAGGAAATACTAAACAAACTGATGATATATTGGTGTGGGGAGCTAAAATATAAATTTGTGTAATTGTATGGATGTGATTTGAATGTGCAGTATTTTTGCTTGTCCATTCGACATGAGGGAAAAATTTAAAGCTTAAATGAAACACCTTTTTTTTATCATATCATTATGTCTTCTCGTTGCAGTAAAATCGTTTGCTCAACTCTCTATTGTTGATAGCTTAAAAACTGCCTTCTCAAATGCTTCTCATGATACTACAAAAACATTCATTGCCTTAAAGATAGCCAAGACTTATATTAAAACAGATCAGAAACAAGCACAAGAATATATTAATAAAGCCCGCGTATTGGCAGAGAATGCTGATTTTTTGGAAGGACAAATAAACACGCTTATTACTGAAGCCAAACTATTCTCGACACAAGGAAAAATACAAAAATCAGTCGAGATTATTAACAAAGGCTTTGACCTTATCAAACAGAAAAAAGGCACAGAAAGACAAGCCATGGTTTTGTACAATGTCTTGGGTGTGTATTATTATGCCATGTCAAACTATAAAAAGTCGTTAGAGAACCTGTTGGCTGGTTTGGCTATAGCCGAAAAATTGAAGGATGATGTATACATCGGAAAATTTTCATCTAACGTAGGTGTAATTTATGACGAGCAAGGAAACTATCCTAAAGCCCTGAAAAGCTACTTTAAGGGGCTAAAGGTGGCAGAAGCTCACCAACAGTACAAATCAAAAGTAGACGTGCTAACCAATATAAGCACGATATACTTTCAACAACAAAAACTGAAGCTGGCAATTGAAAATGCCCAAAAAGCCCTTCATTTACTCAAAACAAAAGTGAAAAACGAGGTAGGGGAGGTAATTTGTTTAGGTAATCTGGCGGAGTTTTATTTTTACGAAGGGAAGTACTCAAAAGCACTTGAGTATGCCCAAAAAAGTAAGGAAATAGCACAACGTATCACTGATAAAATGGGCTTAGTGACTGCTTATAAAGTAATAGGGCAGGTAAAAACCAAAAGAAAGCAGTACCGTGAGGCTTTGAGATACTATGGCATTGGGCGTGACATGAGTATTGAGATAAACGACAAGCAAGGCACCAGCAATATGGAGCGTGAAATAGCCCTTATTCACAGCGAAATGAAGGCGTATGAGACCGCCCTGGAGTATGCCAGAAAAAGCCTTAAGAGAGCCCAGGAAATAGGAGCTGCCAAGGAAATAAAAAAAGGATTGGAAGCGTTGTCAGAAATTTTTAAAGCCCAGGGAAACATAGACTCATCTTATTATTATTACAGAGCGTACGTAAAGCAAAAAGATAAGTTATTTGGGGATAAAAATGCCCGTGAGATAGCTACTATCAGGGCAGAGTTTGACCTGGAAAAGAAACAAGCCGAGATTAACTTGCTCACCAAAGACAATGCACTAAAAGAAGCCAAAAACCAACGAGCTCAAATTGTGCGTAATCTTTTTATTGGAGGGTTTATAGTAATTCTTATCATTGCATTTATAATGTACCGAAACATTTTGCAAAAGCAACGGAACAATCAATTGTTGCAAAATAAGAATGAGGAAATTAATCGTAAAA
This sequence comes from uncultured Microscilla sp., assembly GCF_947493425.1. GTDB lineage: Bacteria > Bacteroidota > Bacteroidia > Cytophagales > Microscillaceae > Microscilla. The sequence continues at coordinate 17,081 of NZ_CANLRP010000037.1, forward strand.
ATATTCAAATCAATGCCCAAAATGAAGCTATTACTTCCAGCATAAACTACGCCCAACGTATTCAAAAAGCCATTTTGCCACTGGACGAACAAATAGCTAAATTAGCCGATGAATATTTTATTTATAACAAACCACGAGATATTGTAAGTGGAGATTTTTATTGGGTAGTTGAGTATCAAAACAAGTTTTTTTTCAGTGTGATTGATTGTACAGGTCACGGGGTACCAGGGGCATTTATGAGCATGTTGGGTAATACTTCACTTACCAATATTGTACTACAACAAGGCATTACCAAACCCCATGAAATACTCAATCAGTTGAGCAAAGAAATAGATTTTATATTGCAGCAACACGTAACCCAAAACTCTGATAGCATGGACATGGCTTTGTGTATGGTAGACTTTGACAAGGGTATACTTGAGTATGCAGGAGCCAATAACCCTATGTTGTGTATCCAAAATGGAGAAATGAATTTGGTCAAGGCCGACCGCATGCCCATTGGCAAAGAACAGATAGATATGGCTCGTAGTTATACCCTGCATACCATAGATATAAGCGTGCCTACTGTAGTATATCTGTTTTCTGATGGCTATCAGGATCAGTTTGGAGGGAAAGATGGCAAAAAGTTTAGAAGCAGACGTTTACGTCAATTGATTATGGATATCCATCGTTATCCTTTGACAAAGCAAAGAGCATTGTTAGATGAGAGCCTGACTACCTGGATGGAAGATGGTGATAAGGTACAGGTAGACGATATATTGATTATGGGAGTAAAGTTTAATGGAAAATCTCAGATATAACAATTGTCTGATGTTCTGGCTTTGCAAAGCATATCACTTAGCCTGAAAAGATCGTGTCTACTTTTCCGTGTTGATTAAAGTTTTTCAATAAAAAAGGGTTCTAGCACTTCAGGCTGGAACCCTTTTTTATTGAGTGGTCTATAAGTAGAAATCTTAGTTGCCTACAAAAAACAAGGCGTTGCCAAATAGTAACTTGCCTCCATACCAAAAACCGCGAAAAATAGGGGAATCTGCCATATAGACGAGCTTGCCTTTACCATACGACTCTACCCCAAGCGATAATGTTTGGTTGATGCGTTCTTTAAGGTGAGTACCTACAAAACCACTGACGTGACTATTACTTCCATAACGCCCTACGTTCCAGCCGCCTCTGGGTAAATAAGGAAGCAAACTGTTATTGCGCTTAATCAAAAATGTAAATTTATCTTCGCCATAAGCCAACGGGTGAGTATTGTCCAGGCTTACCTTATAAATAGCCCCTGCAACCCTGTTCATCAACCTTTGACGACTTTGTCCATAGAATCGGGTAATATGCTGACGTTTTCTTTTTTTAGAACTACGCTTTCTGAAAGATCCCTTACTTAACAACAGGTGTTTGTCTCGCCTAAACTCCCTAAGCGCATGTTCCATCGCAATTACTTTACCACCCTGTTGCACAAAGTTGGTAAACCTTTGGTCTATTTCTTCATAATTGCCAGAAGGTAATATTAAAACATCAAACTTATATAAATCGGTTTCAGATAAATGTTTGGTATTGATCACTGTCACTGGATATTGTATGTCTTTTTCAAGAAAGTGCCATATTTCGCCAAAAGCAGTATTGTAAATATGTTCGCCAGCAAGTAAAGCAATGTTAGGCTTTTTTATGCGTCGATAAGCACTTGTGCCCAAGTCTTGCCCTTTTTCTACAATGGCTGTATTTACTGGAGTCAACTGTACCTGAAATTCTACAGCTGCTTGGTTCAATATGTAAGTAAGGTTTTTATTACGTTTGTTATCGGCAGACAAAATGACCAGGGTGCCCCGGTTAAACCTTTGTCGGGCAATGGTAAATGGTTCACGGCTAAACCTTACCTGAATATTTTGCTTGAGCAATGTAGATAAAAACTTGACTTGATTAAACCCTTCCCAGTTGCTGATATATGCATAAGGTAAAGCATCACCCTCAGGGCTTGCAGCACGGTATGTACTGGCTGCTTCTGTAGTCTTTTTACCCTCTATTTTTGCCGTGGTAGCATACGCTTCTACATTATATATATAAGGTACAGACCAAGCAGTGAGGTCATAGGTAAGCGAATCCTCCAAAAAAGTTTCAGGTTCAAATAGTACTTTGACTAACACAGCTTTAGGTTGGTAGGAGCTTATGATGACATCGTCTTTTTCTACTTTAAAACCTTGATTTGCTTTTTTATTGCGGTAATCAAAACCTGTGTACTTTTTATTACTTTCTTCGGCTACCTGATACCTTATTTGCTGTTTGTCGAGCAACTGAAGTAAGGCGTTTACTTTTGCTTTTTGTTGCTGATTTTTAACTACATAAGTTTTATATTTTCCTGGTGGATTTTTTACTGCTTCTTTAAAATAGTTCTTGAACTTTTCTAAAATTTTGTCTTTGTGTTTATAGGCGATTTCAATAGTCGATAAGCTTGTAGTTACATGGCGGGTAAAACGCTTGCTAAGGGTGAGCGTGTCGCCAGTGTTCTGGGTAACTGCTACCCCAGCACGCCCTGAGCCAGCCTGTTCATAAGTAAATCCCATGGCACCATTAAACATAGGCCAGGTATCGCCATAGCTGGGGTACAACAAATCATACACTTGTTGAGTAAAATACAACCATTTTTTTTGATTAAAATACTTGGCATGATTGGCACCTATGTACTCTTGAAACTTTCTTTGCCAAGGGGTAATATTTTGATGATAGGGCTTGGCTGCTGGAGCAAAAAAGTAGGAATTGTTATGGTTCATTTCGTGAAAATCGACATGAATATGCGGCATCCATTGTTGGTATAGTTTTACCCTTTGCTGAGACTCTATCTGGGTTTGCCACGCCCAGTCGCGGTTTAGGTCAAACATGTAGTGGTTAAAACGCCCTCTTGCCCAACCTTGGTGGTGTTCCCAGCCATTGAGCGATGGGTTAGGGATACGACTACCTACTTGGTTAAACCAATTGACATAACGTTCTCGCCCATCAGGGTTTTCACAAGGGTCGATCATTATGATCAAGTTATCTAGCCAGGCTTTTATATTAGAATCGTTGGAAGTAGCCAAGGTATGCAAAGTAATGAGTGCCGCCTCAGTACAAGATGCTTCATCTCCGTGTACGTTGTAACTCAACCACACAAAGGGTAGGTGTTTGCCTTGCACAGTGCCTGATTTGAGCCCGGCAGCAATCAGGTTATTTGCTTGAATTTGCCGCCGCTTACGAAGGTTTTCGGGCGAAGAAATAACCGCGACTACCAAAGGGCGTCCTTCATTGGTTTTGCCATATTCTATGTAGTTAACTCTGGGGGAGTAGGTCGCCAAGTGTTGAACATAGTCTACTACTCGATGATGAAAAGTAAAACGTTGCCCCATTTGATAACCCAAGAATTTAGAAGGGGATTGGGTAGAGTTTTGAGCCAATGCCATGTTTACAGAGAACAAGCCCACTACCCACACTATAAATAGTTTGCGCATATAGTCTTTTTTATAGCAAAGATAGTATAATTTTGATTTCTTTAGCCTGAATCTTTATTTTCTTCTACAGCATACAGGTAGAAAATCAAGCATATATGTAAGACGATGATATTGATCGCAAAGGTTCGCTTGAGTAGAACGCTTCCTTTGTTGTAGGTAGATTTTGGGGTATAAAAGGAAAGTTGTAGTTTTGATCACCCTTTTATGTTTAGTAACCACGATACCCAATGAATGAGCATCAAGACCAAGAAGGCAACGAATCAAAAAAAATAGAGCAAAGTAAACGAGTTCCTTTAATACCTAGTGCAGCCAATATACCCACTAACAACGAAGAGAACACACCAACGAACGATTTTTCAAGCTTTCAACCACCATCCAAAGAGTTTGTTGCAAATATTTCGGCGCCGTTCTATAGTTACTTCACCCCCAGGTTTTTGGGTTTGGATAATATAGATAATAGCCGCCCTTATTTTTTTGTAGGCTACCATACTCTACTTAGCATTACCGATATTTTTTACGTAACTGAGCTACTGCTCAAAAGAGACATCATGTTGCGCCCACTTGCCGATTCCTTTCACTTTAAAGTACCAGGTTGGCACCAGTTTTGGGAAAAAATGGGAATGGTCAAAGCTTCACGTGAAAACTGCTCAGCATTGATGACTGCTGGAGAAAACGTATTGGTGTTTCCAGGAGGAGCCAGAGAAGCTTTCAAACGCAAAAATGAGCAATACAAAGTAAACTGGCAAAACCGCAGTGGCTTTGCTTACATGGCTATAGAGCATAATTATCCCATTATTCCACTAGCGTCAGTAGGTCTGGAAGATGCCATGGATATTCTTTACGACGCTGATGACATGATGAATACTTGGTTGGGGCGTTTTCTTAGATATACAGGAATTGCCAAATACATTCGTGACGGTGAAGAGCTTCCTCCTATAGTAAAAGGTTTAGGCTGGACTTTATTGCCTCGCCCCGAACGCCTCTACCTGTCATTTGGCGAACCTATAGATGTGAGCGAATTTGCCGGAAAGGCAGACGATAAAGCGGCTCAAATGGCAGTACGCGAAAAAGTAGAACGCTCAGTAAAAAAGCAAATAGACACCTTGCTAAAGTACCGCGCCAATGACGTGGAGAACATGGGTTGGTTGCGTCGTTGGTTTCTTAAAAATTAGGAGAGCAGAGCACCCCCCTCGACTTTAGCCATCTTGTATTAAAGCAAAGGTATGCGCATCCCATATCTTTTCATTTTTGATAATGGCTTTTTTGCAAATAGCTTCCCTTGTGTAGCCACACTTTTCTAACACACGCATAGAGCCTGTATTATACTCAAATACTATAGTTTGGAGACGAACAATGCCCAGTTGTTGAAAAGCATAATCAGTCAAGAGTTTAAGCGCTGTAGTCATAATATTTTTTCCCCAATAAGGTTCTCCCAACCAATAGCCAATCTCGGCTACATGGCGTTGCTCATTGACTAACTTCACTAAACCAATGACTCCACAAAATACCCCTTGATAGGTAATGGCAAAAGTAAGGGGAGGATTTTCTGATTGAGTAGAATCTACAAATAGCTGTCCATCTGGCTCAGTATAGGGGTGAGGAATATAGTCACGTACATTGTCCCAAATATTTTTATTGTTCATTAGTCGGGCAATGTCAGGCACATCTGCGTTTGTCAATACCCTCAATATCACTTCATCACTTTGCAATACGGTATTTCTGTTGGGGCTGTCATTGTACATTATTTTACTTTTATGATCCATAAAGCGAATACTACCACAAACTAATGTTTTTTGTAGGTTATTTTCAAACCATTCGTTTGAAAAATGCTCAACAATTCTTATGTTTAAGAATAGCCTCATTGAAATCAATACTCCACCGTTTTTTCGGTTTGATAGTTTTCTTTATTCAGGCTCATAGCACTTCATCACAATTTAGTTATGGCATCTTCACTAGTGCTTAGCCAAGCATTGAATTAGGAATGAAACTTGGTGGAATACTATGTCACAAAGAAAGACAAAGCTTTTTGCAAAAGTGTCCTTAAGTTTGGTCTTGACTAAATACTATGTCACAAAGAAAGACAAAGCTTTTTGCAAAAGTGTCCTTAAGTTTGGTCTTGACTAAATACTGGCAATTTTAACTAATAAACTCATAATGTATTGAAAATGAATTTGCTAGTTATCGGTGGAACAGGGCAAACCTGGAGCCTTGCCAGGGCTGTAGATTATTATAAAATAGCTAACAAAAACAAATAGATCAAGTATGGAACCAACATTTATTGCCATTTTGGTGGCATCCATAATAGGCTTTTTTGCCTTTATGTACTTCGTACCCGTTAACCTCTGGATTACTGCCGTGTTTTCGGGAGTAAGAGTAAATCTTTTCCAATTGGTTTTTATGCGAATTCGCCGAGTACCTCCCAGTACTGTAGTCAACTCGTTGATTACTGCCACTAAAGCCGGATTGGAACTTACCGCTGATGACCTTGAAACTCACTACCTTGCTGGAGGGCATGTACCTTCAGTAATCCGTGCCTTGATTTCGGCAAATAAAGCCAATATTCAGCTTTCGTTTAAACAAGCTACCGCCATTGATCTGGCTGGTCGTAATGTGTTTGAAGCAGTACAAACCTCTGTAACCCCTAAAGTAATCAATACGCCCCCAGTAGCTGCCGTATCTCAAGATGGTATTCAGCTCATTGCCAAAGCCAGGGTAACGGTTAGAACCAACATTGCCCAGTTGGTAGGTGGAGCAGGCGAAGAAACCATCATAGCCAGGGTAGGCGAGGGTATTGTAACTTCTATTGGTTCTTCGGGCAATCACAAAGAAGTACTTGAAAATCCAGATGGTATATCAAAACTAGTATTGGCAAAAGGTTTAGATGCAGGTACTGCTTTTGAGATTTTATCGATTGATATTGCCGATATAGATATAGGAGAAAACATTGGGGCAAAGTTACAAACTGAACAAGCCCAGGCAGACCTGAAAATTGCCAATGCCAAAGCTGAAGAACGACGAGCAATGGCAGTAGCCAGCGAGCAGGAAATGATCTCGAAAGCGCAGGAAGCCCGCGCCAAAGTAATTGAAGCCGAGGCAGAAATTCCTAAAGCCATTTCTGCGGCATTCAACAACGGAAACCTTGGTATTATGGATTATTACCGAATGAAAAATATAGAAGCCGATACCGATATGCGTGACTCTATCTCTAAGGGAGAAGGAGGTTGATAATATAAAGTTGGTGGATGTGTGGGTGGCTTTGCGTTAAAGTTCAATAAGCCTTTACACTCGAAAAATTTAAAAATATTTTTTTCATAAGCAATTTATTAAAAGCTTTGCTGAACAATTGAGTTCGGCAAGGCTTTTTTTGTACAAGCCCTCGAACTTTTTGAAAATAATAATACAAGAATAACATAGTCATTGGTAGTACTATTAGCATACCTAAAACTGGTTGCTTGAGATTTACAACTACAAATGCTATAGACCAAACACGACAATATAAATGCAAAATTTAGCCAAATACATAACTATTATTACCCTGCTGATGTGTCAGGCATGTAGCAAATCATCGGAAGCATTTTTAGAAAAAGGACGCACATTTATGCAAGAAGGTAATTTTAAAGAAGCAGTGCGTTATTTTAATTGGGCAGTAGAAAAAGATGCACAAAGCTATGCTGCTTTTAATGCCAGAGGTGCCGCTTACTTTAGCCTGAAAGATTATGACAATGCATTGTTAGACTTTAACCAGTCTATAAAGTTAAACGATAAAGATTATAAAGCATTTATGAATCGAGGCAACGTAAGACGTGAAACCAACGACTTAAAAGGTGCTTTGGCAGACTATACCCAAGCCCTTCAACTGAATAGTAATGTGCCTGATTTGTACTTAAACCGAGGAGTAGTAAATGCCCAGCTACAAAACTACGATGCAGCTTTGAAGGACTTTAATGAAGTAATCAAAAGAAACAAGCAGAACAAAAACGCCTACTACAACCGAGGTAATATTTTGTACACTCAAAAAAAGTTTAAAGAAGCCATTGCTGATTTTAGAACGGCAGTGCAACTAGATGCTCGCTTTGCCAAGGCTTTGTATGCTTTAGGTATGGCCGAACTGTTGGCAGACAAAAAAGAGGATGCTTGTATGCACCTCAAACAAGCCGCCAACCTGAATCACCCTCAGGCAGATGGAAAAGTAATCGAGTATTGTAAGTAGGTAGCTATTGCGGAAAAATCGTAATTAGCGTACGCAGAGCTCCCTGCGGTCGGTGCGTAATTTATATGAATAGCATAGAATGCGCTTTATAACGCTCACAATTGAAAACAATCGTAATTAGCTTACGCAGAGCTCCCTACGGTCGGTTCGTAATTTATATGAATAGCATAGAATGCGCTTTATAACGCTCACAATTGAAAACAATCGTAATTCGTAATTTATATGAATAGCATAGAATACGCTTTATAACGCTCACAATTGAAAACAATCGTAATTTATATGAATAGCATAGAATGCGCTTTATAACGCTCACAATTGAAAACAATCGTAATTCGTAATTTCCAAATTCGTAATTTATATGAAGGTGTCAGGATTTAGTTTTGTGCGCAATGCAGTCAAGTTAGACTATCCTATTGTAGAGGCCATTACTTCGGTATTGCCTATATGCGATGAGTTTGTAATAGCTATAGGCGACTCAGAGGATGAAACACTCGAACTGATTCGATCTATTGATTCTCCTAAAATAAAAATTATAGAAACCGTGTGGGACGATCGCCTGAGAGAAGGAGGGAGGGTGCTGGCTGTAGAAACCGACAAAGCTTTTGCGGCACTTGCCGAAGACTCCGACTGGGCGTTTTACATCCAAGGTGACGAAGTGATACATGAACAATATCTCGACAATGTAAAGCAAGCAATGCTCAAGTACAAAGACCACCCCAAAATAGATGGGCTCTTGTTTAAGTACGCGCATTTTTATGGTTCTTACGATTATGTGGCAGACTCGCGCAAGTGGTATCGGCGTGAGATAAGAGTGGTGCGCAATCGCAAAGATATTTTTGCTTACCGCGATGCTCAAGGTTTTCGTAAACAACCTAACGATAAGTTGTGCGTAAAATTGATTGATGCCTACATTTATCATTATGGTTGGGTGCGTGAGCCCGACAAGCAACAAGATAAACAAAGGGCTTTTCATAGCCTGTGGAAAAATGACGATGAGGTAGCCCAATTTGTAGGACAAGCCAGCGAGTTCGATTACTCTAACATTGACTCATTGAGCGTGTTTAAAGGTACTCACCCCAAGGTGATGCAAGCCCGTATTGATCGTATGAACTGGAAGTTTGACCACGACATTGCCAAAAAGAACTATTCGGCAAGGGTGGCATTTCTTACGATGGTAGAAAAGCTTACTGGGTGGCGCATTGGTGAGTATAAGAATTATAAGATTGTATGAAAATCATAAAACCCCCGGTAAATATTTGTTTATCAGGGGCTTTACGTTTGCGCTGTTTTTAAAACTTCTGATTATATACCACCCAATACCTCTCCGGACGGGTTTTGTCTGTAATGAAACCGTCTACTGAACGCGATTGGGCAAACACCTTGTCAGACAAGTGTATATAATACTGGTAAGTAATGGGGCTCTTATAATTATAAGGGCAGTAATAACAAAGCTTTTGATGCATATATGCCCTAAACTGCATATACATCTCTTCGTTGAGCACAATGGCTATGGGCTCTTGAGCATCATATAATTTTTTGAGTTGGAGAAAATGCTCCCCTTTTAAGTGGTTATAAGGACTCAATTTTTGATAAGGGCGATCTACCGAAATTATATAAAAAGGCATAGAAGGCAAAAACTCATGGGCAAGTACTACCTTGGTTTTTGCTGGAGTGGTTTTTTCAATCAATTGGGCTACTTGCCGAGTGGCCGAACGTGACTTATCCAACGAAGGCACAATCAGGCCCCAGGCAATAAGAAAAAAGCCCAATGCACTGACTAAACTGCCCTTGAGCCCTTGGTCTACCGCCCCTTTTTTATAGTTTATAAAATTATAAATGCTTAATCCACCCCAAAGTACCGCCAGTGTCACAGCTGCTACAATGCCTAATGTATCTAAAAACAAAATGCTGCCTGCTACAAGCCCCACTGAAACAATAAGTGCCAATACTAAATAAATATAAAGGCCCACCCGCAAAACCTTGAGTTGGGTAAAGTCTGTTGCTTTTACCTGTAGTATTTGTCGGGCAATAATGACTGCTACCGCCGGATAAGCCCCCAACGCATACGAAGGCAGTTTGCTGGATACTAACTCATATACAAACCAACCTGCACTGAGCCAGGCAAGCATATACCAATAATAATCGTCGTTTTTCTTTTTACGCCAACGGCTAAATAAGTCTCCCAAGCCTTTGGGGAAGTACATAAGCCAAGGTAAAAAAGCAATGCAAAATACCAATAAAAAATAACCTGGAGGGCCAGTTTGTCCAAACACATTACCGCTTACTCTTTTGAGTATATACCAATCAATTAACCAAGTGATAAATTTACCCCCATCGGCTTGCCAGGCAGCTTGCCCCCATACATACAAAGGCACCAACGTAAGTGGTACAAAAAACCAAGGGTGTAGGTGTACCAGCCGCCAACGCTTTGAATGAAATATGAACAGCATACCCACCATGCCAAATACTAAAATAAGCACTGGAGGTCCTTTAACCATTATGCCTCCACTTACCATTAGCCAAAGCAACAAAGTCCACTTCAAGGCAGGGCGATGCATAAAATTGAGCAAAGCAAGGGCTGCCCCTGTTTCAAAAAACATCAGTGTAGCATCAGTGACCCCTATTTTGGCAAGGCTGGGCAGAAACAAAGACGACAGCATTAAGACTGTAGCCAGTAGTGAGGTTTCGCGCCCAAATAGGTTTTTGCCCAAGGCAAACAGCATGTAGCCTGCCAATAACAGGGCTAGTACACTGGAAAAACGTGTGGCAAATTCATTTTCGCCAAACAACCAAAATGATCCGGCGATTGCCCAAAAGTGAAGTGGCGTTTTTCGGTGAGGTTCCGACCAATCAAACTCAGGTACAACCCAATTACCGGTTTTTCGCATATTGTGGGCAAATCCGGCATAAGCCGATTCATCCTGATCCCAAAAAGAGATAGACCAGTTATTGATAAATAAATTGAGCACAATAATACCTATAACCAGGTACAAAAAACGCTTGTTTTGGACTATGGCTTGCATCAAGTGTTATTTTACGTGTTTTGGATTGATCAAAAAAAGATAGGAGGGAGGGCTACGGCATAATTAGTCAATTTCTACCCTCACCGAAATAGTAAGCATAATCTGATCTTGACTAATATTTTGATGAGTTGCCAATTTTTCGAGCAACTCTTTTTTTATACCCGCTATTTTAGGTCCTGTGGTAGTTATGTCAGGTAACTCCTCTATTTTGGCACGAAAGCCAGTAGAGGCTGGTTCTAGTACGGCAGTAAATGCGAATTTATTATTCATTTTATATAAACGATGTCAATGGGGGGCAAATTTAGGCTTTTTCGTAGCCAAAACAAAGGTGAAAGTGAAGGGGAGGGCAAATTTAAAACAACAAAACTTGAAGCATAAGCAGAAGCATGGACTTATTTTTATTAGATCAAAAACGTAACCCCTTGACTTATAGAGTCATTTGAATGAAAACCAAGTCCCTAATTTATATCTGAAAATCAAGGAGTTGGTCGTATATTATATATTACTTAATCAAGCTTACCTTGATATTCTTATTTTCAATCTTAGACAAAAGTTTTAGGTTGCCAGCTTCAAATATCTTGGCCAATGTTGTGAGATCAACTCCTTTTTCAGCCTTATAATTTTCATAGTCCAAAAATGTAATGCCCTCAATGGTACGTGGGTTATAAGCAACCCTAAACCTTACTCCACCCTCGTGTACTTTGTAAGAGTAAGCAAAGTAATCCATCGTGTTTTTTTCTTTGTGCATCCAATACATATATACATCTGAGTGGTCTTCTCCTCCCCCCTCTTGTTTAAATGTTACCTGTATTTGGTGGTAGGGTTGCCCTTTGATGGTGGTTTCGCCCATATATTTTTTTATTACTGCATTGTCGTTTAAATTAAAAGGCAAAAACATAAAGTACACTACTGAGTTGATGGAGTTTGAATATTTATTTGCCCATTCTTTATTCACTGTTACTTCCTTACCTTCTACTTTTCTTGTAAACCCTTCATTTGTTAACACATCATGTACCTGCCCCAGTGAATCATGTTTGAAACTACGCTCGTATTGATACTTTCCTCCGTTGCGTTTATAGGTGTAATGAATGTCTCGGAAGTCGAACGATACCTGAGCTTTTTTGTACAAATCACCCCCATGTTGAGCAATCACAGCATTCACTACCTTTTGCTCTTTGGTAAGATATAGGCTGTTTTTTTCAGATGTGTTATTGGCTTTTTCCTGGGAGGTATTTTTTTGTTGTTGAGGAGCACAGGCGGTCAAAAGCCAACCTGCAATTAAGATGAAAATGAGGGAAGTACGTATATCCATGATTTTGTATTGTTAGTAATTTTACAATACTAAAATACGGAGAAGAAGTAAGGTCATATAGTCACCTCTAAGGCTTTAACACCCTTTTAACACCTGTTGTGTAATGATATTTTGAATAAAAAAGAAGGGATATACAACAGTACTAAAAAACGTCAAATCATTGAGAATTAAAGAAGAGAAGTAAACCTGTATTATGTGACCTTAAATCAATAGACAAATACAAAGAGGTGTTTAGAGAGGAAGCAGGCAGCTACAATATTTTTATGCGTAAAATGGGAGAGGTATTTTAATTTAACTTGGTATTATGTGCTTGCCAGCAAAGGAGAGTATTTGTACAGTTTGTTTGCCAATGCCTGCAACAAATATTTTGTATGGGATTGTGAAAATGAGTTGCCTTTTTAGCCACAGATAGTTAATTACTGATTCTTGTGTTACGTCAATAATTAACCATCTGACAGAGTAAACTTTGAGTTAGTTTTTTGTTTTCTTTTTCTGTAACGCATGAAACTCTTCTATTTCTTTTCTGATTTTTCCGGTATTTATTTCTACTTTCAGAATAAAAAAAGAATTGTTGTCGTCATGGGGCAAAAAGTGATAATCGTGTTTTCCCGTAGTTTTCCGGGCAATGTCAATCAAACCTAAGCCAGCCCCTCCTTTGGTAGACAATTTACCTTCTTTGATTTGCTTGCGATACATTTCTTTGAGCTCTGTTTTGCTTGCTGCGTTAATACGCTGGAGCATATCTTCAAGAATCGGTTGTTTTTCTCTCGATACCTTATTCGAGGTTATTACATAATATGTATCATCTTTTTTACCAATCATAAACAACCCTTTTCCTATAGAGCCTTGTTCGGCAATTTCGTCAGAGTGTTTATTCATGTTTTGTAAGGTCTCTACCATTACATGATACACTTTACGCTTCACCGACAGTTCTTCTTGGTTTTTATCCATGTCATCTTCTGCCATAGAAGTAAACATTTTGGTAATTTGATGACTAAATTCACCCAGGTATACCAAAGAAATCCCATTGGTTACGAGTTCATCATAAATAGTGAGTACCGATTTTATAAATCTGACATCTAATTTCATAGGGGTAAAAAATCTTAGAAGACCTTAAAAAATTTGGATGTAAAACTGAAAGTTATTGGATAGAATAAAGTATTTACTTTCAGTCACGCGAGTTAATATGATTGATGTTTGCCTTTTTTCAAATCAGGTATAGCAATTACCATTCTTAAATATACAAAACATTTCAAATTATTTTGGAAAAAGCATTCAAGATTCTTAGATATATTCTCAACAACGAAGGCAACAGGGAAATGAAGAGGATAGAACTTGAACAAATACTTGCTTACTTTTTAGGAGGAGGAAAAGCCTTAGGTGCAATACCTGTGTTGTGATATATTTCTGCTACGGTAGTTTCAAGGTTTATCAAAGGAATAGATACCAGGCTTTCCAAAGCGTCAAAATTTTCGTACCCCCAAGGGGCAGACGTTTGGCTACGTGTGTACAGCTCCACCCGGAAAGTGTATTGAGATACCATCAAATATACTTGTAGGGTGGGTACTTGCATGTATTTTTTGAGCTTACAATGGCGATCAAATTCATCAGTGATTTTAGATAGTACTTCTACCGCAAGCAACGGCTCTCGTTTAAAGCCCACCGGACAGTCTTCATCGGGGTATTGGGTAATAAACAAGTCAGGACTGGGGTAAAACCGATCTTTGATGGCTTCAAAACGAACTCCATCGCTGTAGAGCAAATAAGGAGGGGCATCATCTTGCCCAGTAACAGTAGCTGCCTCATTATTTTTCAAATGCTCAGCAAAAATATTGACAAGGTTGGAGGCAATCAACTGATGATTTTTAGTCGTGTTTGCTACAGATAACCAATCTGAGTAGAAATGTTCCTTGCTAAGATCCAGCGTACCCTTCAGTTTCAGGTATTCTATTGGAGAGTATAATTTATTTGATGCATTTATCATAGATGCTGTTTGTCTCATTAAGCCTTAATCTTACTATGCCTTTTAATAGTTACGTAATATAGTGGCAAGGGGTCATGATCTCCTGTTGAGATGTGTATATCATTTCACAACAAATATGCCATGGTAAAGGTAAAATACTTGATTACCATCGATTAATATCTGATAGCAAAGCCAATGAGCAAAAAAGAAGATAAAAGTTGTTTAAGAGCCAGAGATTACCTGATGTGTTTCTATGCGCCAATCAGTGCCCGAACCCATACCGTATACCTTGGCAAAATCACCTTGGTTAATTGCCAGCCCCAGGTTACCCTGTGAATCTTGGTATAACAAAGGAGTTCCTGCACTTTTAAACCCAAAGCTTTTCACTATTCCAAGTGTTTCGGCAAATACAGGTGTTTCTTTGTGCCAAACCCTTACCTGAAGCATAGATTTTTGATCCACACTCGCTCCCAAAGCATCTATCCAGGAATAAGGAATATTAGTAACAATATTGCCATAAGGGTGCTCTATCTTAGTAATGATTCCTTTTAGTCCTGCATCAGGCAATATTTCAGCTTCGGGTATGTGTAGTTGGATCAAAGGTTTTATGTGTTTTTTTCCTACATCATCAAGCCTTAGTTTACCACTGGCAAGTAACGCCCCCACATACACATATACATCTCTGCCATGAAATGTATGGAAAGAGTCAGAACCAGGACGTCGGTGTATTGCTTCGTCAATAAGGTATACGTTTTTAATGCCTTGCTCTTGAGCTACCAGAGTAAGAGTGCCATTGTCTGGAGTGACAATCAGATGGTCATTATTGGTAAGCGCCACTACTGAACGGCGTTTAGTACCTACTCCTGGGTCAATTACTGCCACAAACACAGTTCCGGGGCTCCAGTAAGGAATAGTATGGGCCAGTGTTTGACTAGCTTCCCAAATATTAAAAGGAGCAATTTCGTGCGTAAGATCTATGATAGGCAACGCAGGGTTTATTCCTAAAGCGACCCCTTTCATACTGGCCACAAATCGGTCTCGTAACCCAAAATCAGTCATTAAAACTAAAGCATTCATATTGATGGTTTAAAATTGATATCGCTTAAACTTTTTGGTGAGCGTTGATTGAGGCTTGGCAGCATTGATACTTTCACCATTTAGAACCTTCTCATAGTACGTCAAGTACTTGTCTGTCATTTGTTTTGCCGAAAAATTGTCGCAAACATATTCGTGGCAGGTTTGAGCGTTAAAGTCCTGTAAGTTTTGAACGGCAGCCACCAACTCATCCTTACTATTAGATAAAAAGCCCACTTCTTTAGTGATAATTTCGGGCAACGACCCATAACAAGTGCCAAATACAGGCGCACCAAAATACAAGCTTTCGATCATGGCCAAACCAAAAGGCTCATCCCAGAGCACTGGAAACAACAAAGCTTTACTATGTCGTAGCAGTTCAAGCTTATCTTCACCCCCTACCATTCCTTTGTATATAGTATTGTCTTTTTGAAAACTCAACAAAGGTTTTTTCTTTTCTGCTCCTCCTGCTACCAATGTTTCTCCGGTTTTATTGGCTATATATTGGCATCCTTTCAAGTTCTTTTCTTTTCTGTCTTGCCCCAAAAAAAGCAAGTGTTGTCTCGACGCATTTAATGCAATGGTTCCGTAGTCGTCTAACCCTAACCCATTGTATACAAAGGCTTCTGCTTGATGGCGTTGTGCGTGATTATGTGATACAAAAATAGTATGAATATCATATTCTTCACCCAGACCACTATTGCCATGCATGGTTACCACATAAGGCTTGCTCAATGGCTGAGTAATAGGAAGGTGGGCATGTACTATGTCTATATCCTCAGGAATTTGCTCATCGAGGTGTTGTTGTGGGTTGTATGTAAGTACTTGAGCAAAATCTGAGTATGACCCCTCAGGCACCAATAAGGTGATTTGATGCCCCCTTTTGTGCAGCTCTTTACTCAACCACCATACTACTCGTTCAGTACCACCGTATTTTTGCACAGGCACCTTGCCATTACAAATTTGTAAAATATGCATATATAATATACTTAAAAAATGTCTGCTGTGAGAAAGAACAAATGTAGAAAAATATTGATTGCTTAAAGGGCTCATAAACGACC
Source organism: uncultured Microscilla sp. (assembly GCF_947493425.1). Taxonomy (GTDB): domain Bacteria; phylum Bacteroidota; class Bacteroidia; order Cytophagales; family Microscillaceae; genus Microscilla. The sequence goes on from NZ_CANLRP010000037.1 coordinate 33,200, forward strand.
CTTTGTCAAATTGTTATCAGAGATTACTGTTTTTTTAACAAAAGCGCTAACTTTGCGGCTTTATTGGGCATTATCTACAAAAGTGACCATTATTTAAATACACCTGAATGAAGACTTTTTTTAGAATACTTTCATTTGCTCAGCCTCTGAGCAAATATGCTATTCCTTACTTTATATACTCCATATTTGCCACCATATTTGGGGTGCTTAACTTTACCCTCTTAATTCCCCTTTTAAAAGTATTATTTGGTAAAGCAGAGGTGACAGAAGTTCCAAAAGAACCAGTTTTTGAACTGAGCAAAGCATTTCAATACTTACTCGATTATTTTAATTATTTTTTCAAAAAACTGGTACTTACCGAAGGTGCCTACTCAGCCTTGATATTTGTTTGTATTATATTTCTTGCGTCTATTTTTTTATCCAATATATTCCTTTATTTATCTATAAGGGTAAAAGAGTATATGCGGGCAAGGGTGATAGAAAATGTGAGAGCTACTTTTTTTGAGAAAGTCACTTCTTTGCACCTGGGCTATTTTTCTGACCAAAAGAAAGGCGATTTAATGTCGCGTATCACCAGTGATGCCAATTACCTGGAGTGGGCAGTGATTCATAGCTTAGAGCTACTTTTCAAACACCCCATACAATTGGTAAGTTTCTTCATTGTACTATTTTATATTTCGGTTCCACTCACCTTGTTTACACTGGTATTTTTACCTGTATCTGCTACCATTATTGCTTTTCTGAACAACAAGCTCAAAAAACAATCTTACTCACTGCAAGAGTCTCAAGCGGTGATTATGAGTATATTGGATGAAACACTCGGTGGCTTAAGGGTCATCAAAGGCTTTAATGCGATTGGTTATATAAGGAACAAATTTGACAAAGAAAATAAACATTATGGCGATGTGGTACGTGCAATGGCTCGTACCCGCGAAATGGCATCACCTATATCAGAGGCTACCGGAGCTTTGGTAGTGGTAGGTATATTATTGTATGGTGGTAGCCTTATACTACGAGAACAACCGTTATTGCAACCTACCGAGTTTATTACTTATATTATTTTATTCTCGCAAGTAATGCGTCCTGCAAAGGGATTAACTGTAGCTTCAAGTGGCGTACAAGTAGGTTTGGCAGCAGGCAATCGTATTTTTAATATTCTGGACGAAGCCGTGAAAATTAACGACAAAGAAAATGCTCTAGAGTTAGAAGAGTTTAAAAGCGAGATTGAGTTCAAAGATGTACACTTTCGCTATGAAGAAGATTGGGTACTCAAAGGGATTAACTTTAAACTGGAAAAGGGTAAAACTGTAGCCTTGGTAGGCAAAACCGGAAGTGGTAAGTCTACCATTGCCGATTTGATTCCTCGCTTTTATGATATACAAAAAGGTGGAATTTATATTGATGGTGAGAATCTACAGGATTATCGATTAGGTTCGGTATTGCAGCATATTGGTATTGTAAGCCAGGAAGCGGTATTGTTTAATGATACTATATTCAATAATATTGCTTTTTCGGTAGAAGATGCCACGCATGCAGAAGTAGAAAGGGCGGCAAAAATAGCCAATGCCCACGATTTTATTATAGAAAAGCCTCAAGGGTATCAGACCTTAGTAGGAGATAGAGGCGATAAGTTGTCGGGCGGACAACGACAACGAATTACAATTGCAAGGGCAGTACTTAAAAACCCTTCTATTCTGTTATTAGATGAAGCCACTGCAGCGATGGATCCTAAAACAGAGCAATTGGTACAAGATGCTATTAATAACCTGATGCAAAACAGGACATCTTTAGTGATTGCCCATCGTTTGAGCACCATTCAGAATGCAGATGAAATATTAGTGGTAAGAGAAGGACACATTGTAGAGCGTGGAACTCACGCCGAATTGCTATTGCAGGAGAATGGAGAATATGCTGATTTACACGCAAGTGGGATAAGATAATTGAAAAACAGGACTCATATTAAAACAAAGACATACAACTGAATGATTTAATTCTATGGCAAAGGTATTTAGTATTGTAAGAGTACTTACAATCGTTTTTTTCTTTATGGCTTTATTGGGAATGTACTACGACCTTAATTTGTATTCAAAGGGGCTGGTCATCTACTTCGACGCCAACCAAAAGCCCGCATTATCAACTACTTCTAACGTGGTATTTTGGGTAGGTACAGGTTTTATTTTGTTATTAAACGGTTTGGCAGTAGCACTCAAAAACCTCTTTCACGCATTGCCCAGGCAGGCGCTCAAAACTTTTACCCCCAATTCAGATTTTTGGTTGAAAAACGAAGAGTCACGCGACCATTACTATGCTGTAATGGATACTTGGCTGATGACTTTTATAGGAGTACTCAATATGTTTTTGGTATTTGTAGTACTTAAAATGTGGCGAATGAACCGTGCTTTGAAAGGAGAGATTACTGAGTATAGACTCTTAACTGTGGCTGCGGTGGTCATAATTGTCTTTTTTATCTCCTATATATTTGTTAGGTTCAGAATTAAAAAATATGATGTAGTGTAGCGAAAACTTGTATACAGTAAAATTAAAAAAGGAGGTATTTGGTATGAGCCGAATGCCTCCTTTTTTTAATAAAAAAATCACGTAATGCCTATAAAGGAATCAAGTTTAGAGGTAGGCTCACATCCTCTAGGTAGTCTTCTCCTTGTTCTAGCATGTCCATGTCGTTTTCATCATAGTACCAGTTCACTTTTACTTCTCCACCCTTGTTTTCGTAATAATCTTCCAATATGTTGAGTATCTCCAAAAAACGGCGTGACGTACTGGTATTAAAGTAAGTCATTTTAAAATTTAACTCGATTTTTCTGCCTTCTTCCTGAGTATATTCTTTGAGCCATTCGAATACCGGCTTAAAAAATTCTAATGTATACTCTCCGTAAGAGTTTTTCGAAACTTCTAATACGCCAGAGTTTGCATCAAAATCAATGCGCGGTTTATACTCAGTAGCCTCTATGGTTAAATTTTCCATTTGTTGTGAGGTTTTGATCTATGCTGTAATAAGAATTGTTTACTAAAAATAATTTGGTTGGCTTAATTACCAAAGGTTACGTTTAACAAATATATAAATTTTCTGCTAAACTGCTTTTTCTTCTTCTTGTTTAGGCGAAAATTTATTATTGAAGAGGTTTTTACCCTTTTCGATCAAGTTCATATAAAATGCCAGAATAATGGTTCCTACGTGAATATTGAACAAAAAGAAGGAAACAATTGAAATAACCATAAAATAAGAAGCAAATACAGTCATTGAAGCCAAAAAACTGCCTGCATCACTCTTTCTGGTCAGTTTTTGTACCCACTTGCCATAAATAGTTCTATAATAAAATGTAATAAAAGATATAAACCAATAAGCTAACAACAAATAAATTACAAAACCGGCTTTAATTTGATTGTCTCGGTTTTCGAGTGCCAAAAAAGCATTTAATAAAATCAGAGGGCCTTGCGTGTCACCATAAATTGTTTCGTGTATATCGTTTCCATTGGTGAGCGTAAAATCGCCAATAAATACAATACGATCCTTGACAAACTCGTGTACCCCATCGGCACTTACAACATTACCGTCATCATCGGTTTCAAGCAAAGCAAGCAGCTCTCCCAGATATATCTTGCTATACTGTACAGGTTTTTCTTTTGCCTTTCCTTTTTTGTTATGAGTGCTGTCATTTACCTGAGCATCTCCACTAAAACCATAAGGGCGAATGCGGTAGTCAATGATGAAAGAATTAAAGATAGGGCGTCCACCTAAAGAGTAATAAAAGGCATTTTTTTCAAATTTTTCGCCAGGGTGTATACCTTCATACATAATGAGTGGGGTAGACTTAAGCGAATCGTTATGAAAAAGCTTGAATTTAACTGCTTTTTGAGATGTTTTTTCTAAATCAGACAGCGATAATTTACTCTTGGGTATCTTTACATCTGGATGCACAGGTTTGTCGTTATCGTCGCGATGATAAGATACCGCCATTCGGGGGAGTTTTTTGATGGCAGCCAGCATAGTCGAGTCATATTCAGTAGAGTCTTTAAATTCTATGTCGCATACCATAAATTTGTAGTTGGGTTTTTTGCTGAGAATAGTAAAAAACTGAGCAAGCTTTTCGCGGTCGGTAATGGGTTGATAACCAATCGGAAACCCTTCACTGTCGTTTTTATCAATCAAAGCCTTGTCCCAGGCAATATTTATAAAGGCAAACCGATCAGGGTTGGGTGGTTTTTCCCATTTAAGTATGAGGTTTTTTACCGCCGATGAATAACGAATGAGCGGGAACTCATCAAAGAATACATAAGGATAGCTCAATAACGTAAATGTTAGCCACATCATCAGCAATGCATTCGAAAAGCTCAATGCTGATACGCGCAGTACTTTTTTCTTATTGATTTTGAACGCCATAGAGAGGGGGTGTTTAATGGAAAAACGCTGAGTTTCTCGAAAAAAACGAAATCAGGTTAAACTATAAGCCTGAGTTAAATCTTACCTTCATCTAATGGTAAAAAAATAGCCAGGCAATGTGAACTGTCTGGCTACTTTTTTACAATTATAATGCTATAAATTTGATGGTGGCAGGTTATGATAAACTTTCAACCAATGTTTATAGCAAAAAAGTGTATGATATGATTAAACACCTATTTTTCTGATTTTTGAGGCTTAAATTTTACATCAGTGGATGAGATAAAGCCATTGGCTTTTAACCATTTTTTAAATACCTTTTCGTCAAAATATTTACCGTGCACATCCCTTACATAAGTGTATACATGAGCATATTTAGCGTTGTCGTTCAGGTTTTTGTCTTTATTATAAATGGCTAATAACTCAGTAAGCTCATTTTTTAATTCATCTGAATCAACAAAAACCACGTTAAAAGCCGCTTCTTTTCTTGAAGAACGGTTGCTTCTGTCAAAGTAGTAAATCTCAATTTGTTCTACTTCATCTGGACTTATTTTAGTCCCATTTTTGGTGAAAATTCGACTTCTGTCAAAAGTAACTGTGTTGCCTTCATAAGGCAGTTTTTTGTTGATAGCCTTGCCATTGTACACATAGCGACATACCAAAAACTTAGTTTTGCTCAATGGATAATTGGATAAGTTTACATTAAACGCTACTTTTTTACCAATAATGGCAAAATCAGTGTCACCAAAATAACCTTTCAAACTTTCTACATCGGTGTCTTCAGCGCCACGCGTACTTGCTTTGGCATTTTTCTTAAGAGGTGATACTACATCTTTGACAAAAGCATAAAATTCGGTGCCTTTTTTCTTGGCACGTTTGGTAGTTAAAATAAAACGTCCACGACGGCTACCAATCATTACCGCTTTGGCTCCTTTGCTTAACTTTAAGTTGTCTGAGGATTTGATCTTCATACCACGGCGTAAGTATTTTTTTGTGCTTACGTTTTGAATTTTGCCTTTAACGTGTACTACGTGGTAAGTTTCCAGTAGGGGGTCACTACTGGTGTTTATGTTTAATAATAGTGAGAATATGATCGCAGAAATCATGGTTTTTTAATAGTTTAGTTTTTGAAAAATTATTTAATAGTGTTTAATAAATAATCAAATTTTGAGTGTTTCAAGTTATTTTTTACAATAGTTATACTAATCAGAAGAACGTTTAATTTGATTTTTTGTTACTTTATACTATTTTATGTATATTTAAAAATTTTTGAAAAATTATAGGTAACAACTATATATTACTGTATTGTTGAGGGATATTTGATTAGCATAATGCAAAAATAAGAAAGCAATAGGGCATTGTAAAATAAAAAGCGAGGTTGTATAATTTTTTATCTTAGCTACTAATGATGTTTAAAGTAGAACAAGCAAATAAAGCAGAACTCATAAGTTATTGTGAAGAAATAGGGATACCTACCAGTGGTAAAAGTAAGGAAGATTTAAGAAGTGCAATTAATAAATATTTGGATGCCGAAATATTGGCAGCAGTGGAGTCAGAAACGGCAGAAGGCTTGTTGACTGACAAGATTGAAGTACTTGTTGAAGATTATAGAAGTAATTTACAAAGTAAAATTAAGCATCGTAAGCAAGAAATGAAGAGTGATGATCATTCTCACTATTTGATATATCGTGTATTGGGTATTTCTGAAGATGATGGAGAGAAGATAGATGTTTATCAAAATACAGGTCGCTTTTTGTATAAATATGCAGGAGCACTTCTTGAAGAAGTAACTACATTATGCTTGAAGTTTAAGAGCATTAAAGGAGGTAAAGTTTTAGTGAAGAATACACGAGGGGAAAAACCAAGAAACTTTGAAATAGATTTCTTGGATGGCAACTATGCTTTTGAAATTAAATGGAGAGATGCTACGACTGATGGTGATCATATCACAAAAGAGCACACTAGAATACAGGTAATTCACGAACAGGGGTACACCCCTGTTCGTATTATGTTTTATTATCCTCAAAGAATACAAGCACAGAACATCCAGGCAACCTTAAAAACATTGTATAAAGGTATTGGAGGTGAGTACTATGCTGGTGATGATGCCTGGGAATTTATCCGTCAATACACAGGGTATAATTTAAAAAGTATTTTGACAAAAATTGCAGATAAACAAATGCCATAAAATGGAAGTAAATAAAATATATCAGGGGCATTGTATTGAAGTGTTACAAACGTTTGGGGATAATTCAGTAGACTTAGTGTATTTTGATCCTCCTTTCTTCACTCAAAAGAAACATTCCCTCACTAACCGGGAAGGTAGCAAAAAGTATCAATTTGATGATTGTTGGGATTCTTTGGATAGTTATTTGAATTTGATAGAAGAGTGCTTAATAGAAAGTTATAGAGTACTCAAAAATACTGGGAGTGTGTTTTTGCATTGTGATAAGACTGCATCTCACCACATTAGAGTAATATTGGACAAAGTTTTCGGTGTAAATAACTTTCAAAGTGAGATTATATGGAGTTATAAACGTTGGTCGAACTCTAAAAAAGGATTATTAAATGCTCATCAAAATATTTATTTTTATTCAAAAACCAAAAGCTTTAAGTTCAATCAGTACTATACAGACTATGCCCCAAGTACTAATATTGATCAAATTTTACAGGAAAGAAAGAAAACTACTGATGGAAAATCTGTGTATAAAAAAGATAAAAATGGTAAAGTAGTATTAGGTAAAGAAAAGAAAGGTGTGCCTTTGTCAGATGTTTGGGAAATACCTTTCTTGAATCCAAAAGCGAAAGAAAGAGTTGGTTATCCTACCCAAAAACCTGTATTATTATTAAAGCAAATATTAAAAATTGCCACTGATAAAGGTGATTTGGTGATTGACCCTTTTTGTGGCAGTGGCACTTCTTGTGTTGCTGCTAAAATTCTAGAGCGTGATTTTATAGGTATTGATAGTTCACAGGAAGCAATCAGTCTGGCTAACCAACGACTACAGGATATGTTAATTACTGATTCAGCACTGTTGAAAAAGGGAGCTAAAAGTTATATAGAAAAAACAGAAGAAGAGCTTCATCTTTTAAAAAGCATAGGTGCCATACCTGTGCAAAGAAATGCAGGTATTGACGGTGTCCTTAAATCCCATTTTGCTAATAAGCCCGTGCCTGTAAAAATTCAAACAAAGTCAGAGAGTTTGGATGATGCAATTGAAAAGTTAGAAAGAGCTTGTAAAGGAAAAGAATATAAACTAAAAATTGTATTACAAACTCAATCAAATACAGTGAGTAATCGCTTATTTGGTTTAGCTTCCGATGTAAAAATAATTAAGTCGAGTCATCTACTTTTGGTAGAGCTTCAAGAGCAAATGATGAATAAATTGATACATAAGTAACGGTGTCAAAATACACGTTACTTATGTATTGCTGTCTTTATACCATCACTCCTTGGGTAGGCTTTAACTTTTCAATGATCTCATCTACAGTCAAAGCTTCTTGCTCGCCAGAATCCATGTTTTTCAAAGTAAGCTTGCCACTTTTCATTTCTTCCTCGCCCACAATCACCACATAAGGGATAGACTTGCGATTGGCATATTTAAATTGCTTATTTAGCTTTGCCGCATCCGGAAATATCTCACAACTAATTCCTCTGTTTCTAAAACGTGGCAAAAAAGGCAAAGTATAAGCCTCTGCCTTGGAGTCAAAGTTGGTAAACATGACCTGTACTGAAGCATGGGTATTTGCTGGAAACAGGTTGAGTTCATCCATTACATCATAAATACGATCTACCCCAAACGAAAACCCTACTCCTGAGACTCCTGACAATCCAAAAGTGCCTGTGAGGTCGTCATAACGTCCTCCACCGCTAATGCTTCCAATCTGAACATTGTTTACTTTTACCTCAAAAATAGCCCCTGTATAATAACTCAAGCCCCTGGCAAGGGTAATGTCAAAGTCAAGGCTAAAATCTTTTTCAGGTTCAGCCGACTGGGTCATTGTTTTTATATAATTCAGTATTTGTTCTACTTCATCTAAGCCTTGCAGCCCGGTAGGAGCTTTATCGGCAAAAATGGCTCTAAGTTTGGCTATCTTTTCGGTAATACTTCCCTTAATGTCGAAAAATGGGTAGAGTTTTTCTATAGCACCACCATCTATGCCACGGGTGGCAAGCTCTTCTATTACTTTGTCTTTACCTATTTTATCCAGTTTATCTATAGCTACACAAATATCTCCTATGCGCTCTTCGTGTCCTATTACCTGAGCAATGCCCGTGAGCACCTTTCGGTTGTTTATTTTCAACGCAAAATCATTGATTTCAAGGTTAGGCAACACCTCATTAATCATCAGGATGATTTCTGCTTCACAGATCAAAGAATCAGTACCAACTACATCAGCGTCGCATTGATAAAACTCACGGTAACGCCCTTTTTGAGGACGATCTCCACGCCATACAGGTTGTATTTGGTAACGTTTGAAAGGAAAAGCCAGTTTGTCACGATGCATGACTACAAAGCGGGCAAAAGGAACAGTAAGGTCATAACGAAGGGCTTTTTCAGAGATTTTTGGGATGAGATGTTTAGACCCTTCATTGATGTCATCTTGAGTTACTTTTCCAAGATAATCACCAGAGTTCAAAATCTTAAAAATTAATTGGTCGCCTTCGTCGCCGTATTTCCCGGTAAGTACGCTCAACTTTTCTATAGAAGGGGTTTCTAGAGGGGCAAAACCAAATTTCTGAAAGGTAGATTTGATCGTATCTAATATGTAGTTACGTTTTGCCATTACCTCCGGACCAAAATCGCGGGTGCCTTTAGGAAGGCTGGGTTTTTGAGCTTTCATTTCTGTATGTTGGCTTTTTTTATTGATTACCTCAGTTGTCTGGGTATGTCATTGTGTTAAACTATTGAACAAAATTACTCTATACTTACAAATATGAAATAACATGTTGATTTATAGGATACTACACTATTTTCTGATTTGATTATTCGTAAGTATTTATTGAAACAGACTACAAAGCTAAGGATTTTTTTTGTTGATATGAGCTAAAACCAGACATCAATTTGTAGTTTGAAAAATAAAGGCTTAATTTTGCGTGAAATTTTTTTTATAAAATTAGAACGGAGACAGAACAATGGCAGTGACCAGATTAGAGCGCAAGGGACGTACAAACCGTGCCCGCGCAAACAACCGTAAGGCGGTTATGAAACACCAAGGAACTAAACCTACCATCAAAAAGGTAGATATAGAAGCAATTAAAAAAGAGTTTGAAGAAAAGAAAAAAGATCAGTAAGACTTTTTAATTGCCTTTACTCAAGAAATTGAGCATCATAGGTGAGCCGCTGGTTTCACCTTTTTTTATAGTTAAACCCCCACATTACAATAGAGTAGTGTGGGGGTTTATGGTTTTTATTTTACTTGCCTAAAACTGAATAGCTTTGTAGTATTCGGTCGGAATTTGAATGCCTTGATAAGACTCCTGAAGGCTTATTACAATCAATACCCCTACTACAAAACCTATGATTAAGATGAGTCGGGCTTGTTTTTGAGCATTTACGATGTTTTTGGCCGATGTTTTTTTGTAATGAACGGCAGCAGTATGTCCAAATACGCTCATTACCGCAAGCAAGTAATAAGGTATAAAAAATAAAGCCACGGGAATGCTGTTGACTACAATGGCTGCATAGTAAAAGTTGGTGTCAAGTTGGAGCACTTGCCTGCCCTGCCATACCGTGGCTAGAGTATGTACGATCAGAAAAAAAGCCAGGTACAAACCACTGTACCATTGCAGTTTATCATAAAATGTACTGTTTTTTTTGCGTTTGCGCCACACCAATTGTATTCCACTGGCTATTTGTATGGCTACTATCACTAGTAAAAATACCTCAATCACTGGTTGGCGGTATATTTGCCTTAGCAGCTGCATTACTTTGATGTGTACTGCTGCCCCTACCAAAGCAGTAAGGTGGTTGAGCAGGTGTACACCAATAAAAATACTGAGGGTAATACCCGAAACATAATGTAGGGTGTTGGTTTTAAACTTCATACGTTTTGTCTTTTAGTATTTTTCAGATAATTTGACATAAGACAAACGAGTAGTGTAAAGTGTGACAACCTTTATGTGTTTTTTTGAGTAGAAGAGGGTTTGTTAAATCACTTTAGTCAATTTATCGGGGTTGAGAATGTTATATACGTGCTGTATTTTGCCCTGATGAATGCTCAAAATGACTACGCCAGTCAGCTGGTCTGCCCGATACAGCAACAAGGCAGGTTGCCCCAAAATAGTATTATACACCATCTTGGTGTTATCAGGTGTATTTTTGCCAATTTTGATATAAAAATTTGCCACCTTTTGGGCGCCAACAATGGGCAGTTTGGCAGCAACCACTTTGCCACCCCCATCAGAAAATACCTGAATGTCGTCCTTAAAAAGTGTAATTAAGTGCTCTAATTCGCCTTTTTGAATGTATAAAGCAAACTGAAGCGCCTTATTTTTATCGGTAACTGAGGCAGTAACCGGGTGGGTGTATTGGTTAATTTTAGCCTTTGCCCGGCTAAATATCTGTCGGGTATTGTCAGGTGTTTTGTCAATAATTTCAGCTATTTCTCTGTGGTTTAACTCAAAGGCTTCTTTCAAGATAAAAGCCGCCCTTTCGTAAGGACTAAGGCGAGAAAGTTGAGTGGCAAGCTCATAGCTAAGCAAGTCTTGTAATTCAAATGTTTGGTTGGCTTCTAGTAAAGCTCCATTTACTGGTTCAGGCAACCATTGCCCTTTGTATTGTATCCTTTGTTGGTGTTGTTGGTGGTTGAGGCAGTGGTTTATAGTAAGCCTAATGAGGTAGTTTTTTTGATTGGTGATATGTGTAGTATCCAGTTGCAACCATTTTTCGGTGACATCCTGCGCCACATCCTCAGCATCTGAGTAACTACCCAAAATGCTATAGGCAACACTGATAATTAATGCACGGTTTTGTAAAGCAAACATAACTTGAGACATAAAAAAACTGGAAGACCAATAGCTCGTGCTTTGATCTTCCAGTAAATGTATATATTAATAACTAAAAAGCGATACTTTTTAGTTATTCTCCACATTGGCAAGTACCTCAATTTTTACAGTCAAGGTAAATTCTTCTATCTCTAAGGTTTCACCCCCTTCTATATTTGCCTGATCTGCCAGCGAAAGTGCTTGAGTTTCAGTACTTATATAGTCGTGGTGTGTTTTCAGTGCATCTTTTACCAATTCGTCGGTACTGTTAAATACAATGCCTATTTTATCAGTTACCTCCATTCCAGCATCTTTACGGAGGTTTTGTACTCGGTTTACAAAATCGCGGGCAATCCCTTCTTTTCGCAAGTCTTCGGTAATTGTTTCATCCAATATTACGGTAAGTGCTTCGTCAGGGTCAGAAGCCACCGAGTGCCCTTCTTTTACCTCCGAAACAATCACTACATCTTCGGCAACAAAATCAAAGCCGTCTTTGCTTAAAGTACCAGTACTGTCTATAGTAGCAATCTCATCTTTGTTAAACGCATTGACAATGCCTTGCACTTTTTTCATGTCTTTGCCATACTTCTTACCTAACACTTTAAAGTTAGGTTTGATGCTTTTGACTACAATGTCAGAGTTGTCACCAATAAATTCTATGTCTTTGATATTGGTTTCGGCAAGAATCAAATCTTTTACTGCCTCTATCTGACTTTGAGTAGTAGCATCTACTGCTGGCACAATGATTTTTTGCAAAGGCTGACGTACTCTGATGCCCTTGTTACCTTTGGCTGTTTTGCGTAATGAGTGAGTCAATGAAGACAGCTTTTGTGCCAAAGTCATTCTACGCTCAAGGTCGGTGTCTATAATGTCTTCGTTTACCTCTGGGAAGGTAGTCAAGTGAATAGACTCAGACTGATCGCGCCCACTTACTTTGTTTAAGTCAAGGAACAATGCTTCACTCATAAATGGCATGACTGGCGAAGCCAGCTTCAAAATAGTTTCCAAACAAGTATACAGTGTTTGGTAGGCAGCTACTTTGTCATCGTTGAGTTTGGTTTTCCAAAAACGGTTACGGTTGAGGCGTACATACCAGTTGCTCAAGTCGTCCATTGTAAAGGTTTGGATGGCTCTGGCTGCCTTGGTAGGTTCAAAGTCATCATAAAAACCATCTACTTGTTTGATCAAAGTATTCAACTTAGACAGTATCCAACGGTCTATCTCTGGACGTTGTGCTACAGGTACTTCTGTCTGACTATAGTCAAATTCATCGAGATTGGCGTACGTAGCAAAAAACGAATACGTATTTTTAAGTGTGCCAAAAAATCTTCTTGAGACTTCTTTTACACCTTCTATATCAAACTTTAAGTTATCCCAAGGGTTGGCGTTAGAGATCATATACCAACGGGTAGTATCAGCCCCATGTGCATCCATTGTTTCAAAAGGGTCTACTGCATTGCCCAATCGTTTAGACATTTTACGTCCTTCGGCATCCAGTACCAGCCCGGTAGAAACCACATTTTTGAAAGCTACAGAGTCGAACAGCATACCAGCAATGGCGTGTAAGGTAAAGAACCAACCACGGGTTTGGTCTACTCCCTCAGAAATAAAATCTGCCGGAAACTCGTCACGCTCATCTATCATATCCTTGTTTTGGAAAGGGTAATGTAATTGAGCATAAGGCATAGCCCCTGAGTCAAACCAAACATCTATCAAGTCTTGTTCACGGTACATTGGTTTGCCGTTAGGCGATACCAATACAATATCGTCGACATAAGGGCGGTGCAAGTCAAAGTTTTTGCGTTTGAAATAAGCCGAAATCACATCAGCACTTAGTAGTGTGCTGCCATCATCATCAGTTTTTACTTCTTTGATGTTCTCAAATTCACCCACCGGGTTTTCTTGCATCAATCCAGCTTTGATTGATTTTTCTACAGCTTCATAAAGTTCGTATACCGATCCTATACACTCTTCTTCTTTACCGTCTTCGGTACGCCATATAGGCAAAGGTATGCCCCAATAACGTTGACGCGATAAGTTCCAGTCTACGAGGTTTTCCAACCAGTTGCCAAAACGCCCAGTTCCTGTACTCTCTGGCTTCCAGTTGATGGTGTGGTTCAATTGTACCAACTTGTCTTTAGCCGCTGTAGTACGGATAAACCAAGAGTCAAGTGGATAATACAATATAGGTTTGTCGGTACGCCAGCAGTGTGGGTAGCTGTGTTTATATTTTTCTACTTTAAATGCCTTGTTATCAGTTTTTAGTTTGATAGAGATCAATACATCAGTAGATTTATATTCAGGTACTGCTTCCGGATTTTCCTCGTATTCGGCTTTTACGTATAGTCCAGCAAAATCAGTAACTTCCTTTACAAATTTTCCCTGGCGATCAACCAAGGGAACATTGTTACCTTCTTCGTCTTTGACCAATACCGGAGGCACGTTATTTTGTTGAGCTACACGGTAATCGTCAGCACCAAACACTGAGGCAGTATGTACCACACCAGTACCATCGGCAGTGGTTACAAAGTCGCCAGGTATTACGCGGAATGCATTCTTTTCAAGTTCTTCGTTGGTCACATAAGGCATCAACTGCTCATAGCGAACCTCCGTTATATCACTTCCTTTAAACTCTTGTACTACTTCAAAAGGAATCAACTTATCTTCTTTCTTGTAGTCTTCCAGTTTTAGGTCTTTAGCCTTGTCAGAAAAATGCTTGCTTATTAAATCTTTGGCAAGTATGACCGATATAGGCTGGTGAGTATATGCATTAAAAGTTTTTACTTTTACATAAGTAATTTTTTCACCCACAGCAAGCGCACAGTTAGACGGCAATGTCCAAGGGGTAGTGGTCCAGGCAAGTATTCGTACATCTTCGTCGTTGTTTTCAAACAAAAACTCAGAACGTTCGCTGCGTTTTACTTTAAACTGGGCTACAATAGATGTATCAGTTACATCTTTATAGGCGCCTGGCATATTCAGTTCGTGTGAGCTAAGCCCGGTACCAGCTTTGGGTGAAAATGGTTGAATGGTATACCCCTTATACAGCCAGTCTTTTTCGTGGAGCTTTTTCAGTAAATACCACACAGTTTCGATGTAGTCGTTGTGGTAGGTAATGTAGGGGTTGCCCATGTCTACCCAATACCCCATCTTTTGCGTAAGCTTAGACCAGATGTCGGTAAACTGCATGACTGTTTTACGGCATTCTTTGTTGTAGTCTTCTACCGATATTTTTTTACCTATATCGTCTTTAGTAATACCAAGCTGTTGTTCTACCTTTAGTTCTACGGGCAAACCGTGGGTATCCCATCCGGCTTTACGTTTCACCTGAAATCCTTTGAGTGTTTTGTATCGACAAAAAATATCTTTAATTGTACGAGCCATTACGTGGTGAATTCCAGGCATTCCATTCGCTGATGGTGGGCCTTCATAAAACGTAAAGGTTTTCTTTCCCTCACGACTACTTATAGATTTCTCAAATATTTGGTTTTCTTCCCAAAACTCAAGAATATCTGCCTCTAGCTGAGCGTAATTGAGGTCTTTGTACTCATTATACTTCATCAGAATTATAAGATATTTTTTGTCTTTTGTTTGAATTAGGCAAAATTAGTAAAAAACAGACAATAGTTGATAGATTATAAGTTTCATTTTTGACACTACATAACCAATCGTTGTTTTTTGTTCAAATTATTGACTTTACAAAATAATAGGAGATACTAAAATTTTATGCTTATATATCAGCTTGCCAAAGCAGATTGTTTTAGGAGGAGTAGCATAAACTTTAATTTTTTGTTATTTATGTGTTTTAAATAAATTCCATTATGAGTGTTTGTTTAAACTTTGTCTCTAGAGTTAAAAATGATAAGTTTTTTAACCCGGATGGTCAACATTAAACAAGCCCTTACATACCGAAAAATAGAAATACAATGATGCGTTATTCTTGGATATTTGTGCTTGCTGTAGCTTTGTTGGCAAGTTGTGGCGATAAAAAAAATAAAAACAAAGGGGAAACTAAAGATACTACTGCCAATACCCAGGCCGAACTGCCACCTAACCAGCCTGAAGTTATAAGTATTACAGTAGATAGTACTGCTAAAAAGGCAAAAGTAAAGTTTAAAGTGCCCCGTAAGATCAAGGTAAGTGTAGCAGTGACCAATGTAGAAGGTGTAGGCTTGTCGAGCGATCAGGTAGGCGAGGTAGAAGGGGAGTTTGAGCATACGCTTGACTTATCAGATACCAAAAAATTTGGCAAAGGTTTGTACTATGTAAATATAGTGACTTACGAAAATAAGAAAGCTGTAAAAGAAATAATCCTAAAGTAGTGAGTAACGATACTGCAAAAAGGTAGCAATGGGTAAAATCTAACTTTTATATGTTTATCCTCTTTCAGGAAGTAATAAAGAAGCCAAGGAGTAATTTCTTTGGCTTTTATAGCTTCAAATCTGCTCAAATAGAGCTTTGAGCTGGCTGTTTACAAACTTATTTTTTGAGTAGCCTTGGCAGGTATTTTTGCTTCAAGGTTTATCAAGGTGGTAATGAGCAAGATCATTGCCAGCGGCAGAAAAATGCATGAATCGGTAAAAGCATCTAGTGCTTTGGGAACTAAGTAGTTTATACACTATTTCGAGTTTGTTTTGGTGGCTGTCAAACCTCCAAAAAACGAGCATAGCCTAAGCTACGTGAGTTTTTTTAGGTGAAGTCAGCAGGCAAAAGAAGCCGAAATATGTGAAAGGAATTTAGTACCAAGAGCACTAGTGCTCTGTCAATGTTTAGATTGGGGATAGAATGTGGATGAATAATGCAATCTAAAAGCGTGGTAAAAGTTAGCATTGGAATCATAAGAAGTAGCCAGGTTTAGTGTTGGCTACTTTGGTTATTTCTTATTGTTTGGCCTTTTTTCGTTTGTACTTGTACCACATGATAATGGCAAAAACTATAATTAAGATAGGGATAAGGTATGCCATAATGAGTGGGAAAATGACCAAAATTCCTCCATTTTTGCTATATATTTTAAAATCAACTGCTTGCACTGTTTTCCACCCTGTAGTGTTGAGTTCATTCCCTTTCAGTGCGTCTATTTTCTTAAAATATCCTGGAGCAGCCTGTAATACTTTATTGAAGTCAAAATTGTTCAGTTTTTTAGAGTAACGGATGACTACATTGCTGTTTTCGGTGGGTTCGAGGTCAGCAAAATCATAGACCATCTGTTGTTTACCATCAGTTTTAAAAGTTTTGAAAGGGTATACGCCTTGTACCGATGGTATTTTCAGCGTATCCATCAAGCGTACATAAATTCTACCTTTGTTTATGTTTTTTGCCCAGGCGCGCCCTGACTCTAGTAAATAGCTAAATCCATTGTGGTAGTCGGCATTGTAGCCTTTGCGGAGCTGGGCGGTATTGGTATTTACAATAAAGTACACGGTCAACTTAGTCAATTTTTGGGGTGCATAAGCCGCCTCCCAAATGTACCAGTTGTCGGTATGGTCAAGGGTTTTGTAGTGATAAGCCTCTACGTTGGCGCTACTGGCTCTTTTGACAGTGGCATTTTTTCCATTTACTTTTACCTGTAGGTTATACAAATCAGACATTTGCACACTATAAGCGGCTTTGTTCATAAACCCGCTATTGATAGGGTAGCCTGTAGTAAGGTTAATGGCTGTATCACTGTGGTTGTACATCTGGTATTCGCCTT
This sequence comes from uncultured Microscilla sp., assembly GCF_947493425.1. Taxonomy (GTDB): domain Bacteria; phylum Bacteroidota; class Bacteroidia; order Cytophagales; family Microscillaceae; genus Microscilla. The sequence continues at coordinate 50,276 of NZ_CANLRP010000037.1, forward strand.
TTACTACGGCAAACCCTGGGTACAGCATAATGGTAACCAACTCACTTTGCATTTGAATCTTGTCGAGGTGTACGCTGTCTTTGGCAAAAAACGGAATAAAGTTGATCCCTGCACCAACGTCCCAAAAACCTGGCATTGCTGCATTGGCCAATGGCTTGCCCTGAAAACAAACCACTAATAAAAGACTTGCTATAATATTGCGTATGTTCATTGTTGTTCTTCTTCTAATGTTTTTGAGGCACAAAACTACAGCTTTTAGTCAGGAGCACCAAGAGTCTCAGGTTTTAAGCGGCAAATGGCAAGTCAAACCCTGCTCCAAACGATTGTTAATAAAATTGCAGTGCCTTTGCTTTCAAGTGTTTATCAAATTGGTGGGTAATTACCTTTAGTTTTTACTCAACTTTTAAACAAATGCCTATATATTATGGAACAGGAATATAAGTATCATCACCTGGTACTTTCGGAAACTGTTTATTTTTCCAGTCTTCACTTGCTTTTTTTAGGCGGTCACGCGATGATGATACAAAATTCCAAAATAAGTAACGAGGTTCGGGCAGAGGTTGCCCACCAAATAACAACAATTGTGTGTCAGCCGCTAACTGTAGGCAACATTCGTTTTCGGTCTTCGATACCAGCATTTGCCCTGCTTCTACGGTGTTGGAATCATCAGTTACTTTGCCTTTTACTACCACTACTGCTATTTCCCCTTCAAGTTGCCCTTGCAGGTCTAACCAAGTGCTTTTAGTAGCTTTAATGTCAACCATAAACAAAGGAGAATATACAGGCAAGGGCGATTTTTTGCCATAACCCTCCCCCGCTACCAAAGTAAATATAAGGTCATTTTCCTGCCAGCGAGGTAAGTCCGTTTTGGGTATAAAATCGAAACGAGGGGACATTTCTTCTTTTTCTTTGGGCAAAGCCACCCACACCTGATAGCCGTGCAAAGTATGAGGAGCCTTGCCACGCAAATATTGGGGGGTTCGCTCGGTATGTGTTACACCACTGCCCGATGTCATGAAGCCTACATCGCCTGGGGTAATTACTTGGTGGGCACCTGTGCTATCGCGGTGAGCTATTTCACCTTCGAACAAATAAGTAAGCGTTGACAAACCAATGTGAGGGTGTTGATCTACGTCTACATATTTGTCTTTGCCAATGAGTGATGGACCCATGTGGTCAATAAAAGTAAAAGGACCCACTTGCCGTTTTTCACGCACAGGCAGCAACCTACCCACTACAAAGTTCCCAATGTCGCGGCTCTTTTCTTCCAGTATCATTTTGTTATTTGCCATAAGTAGTTGTTTAGGGTTTAATGAGGAAGATAATCTACTTTATAAATATACTGCTTGAGGGCGGTATTTGGAAACGATGATGTAGCCAAAGGCAAATAGGCGTGTATATTTGTGAAAAAACTTAACAAAGATGAGCCAAGGTTTTAAAATATGACCAAAACCTTTGAGTAATTTATGAGAGTGTTTACCCTAATTTGCCTACTAAGTAAAAACGCAAATTAAAAGTTGTGAGGAATGACTACTTAAAAGGAGGAACAAGGAAGCGTCAGATAAATGTATACAAAGGATTTTAAGCGAGTATGGATGTGCCTGAGTTTATTGTGATTCTGGAAGGTAAAGTTAGGTTGCCTATTTTTTATAAACGCCCTTGTTTTGTTGTATTTGTACTGTGCTTTTAGGTAAAAGTATAACCTTAAGGTAGTCATCAGGAAAATATTACCTCAGGGCTTGTGTAAAATAATAAAACTTTACAAGATAAGGCACTTACCCCATAAGCTTTTGTTCAACATCTCCAATTGACTTCCGAAGTTTGCGCTAAGCGTAACATTTTGACAGGATGACGTAAAAAACACGCACTTACATACAGTAGGTACGTGTATGGTTTAGAGATTATAGAATTAAAATTGAGCTGTTTGTGTAAGTTTGGTTTTGGGTGTCTAAGAATATCTTTATTTGTGCATTGGTACCAAAGGACTTGAAGCTAATTAATGACTATTTAACCTGCTAAAACTAAGTCCTGATCTTTGCGATATTTGATAAAGCGTTGTTGATAAAAATCCAACAAGCTTTCAAAGTTTTCTTGATGTGGAATATAAAGAAAGTTTAATGCTAAGTGTTCAGTTTTGTCTTGGTTTTTGGTGGTTTTTAGGTAGTCATCATTAAAAATTACCTTGAGGTCATTGCCTTGCAGCAATACAGATTCAAGGTTTTTCCAGGGGAGACGCAAAGCCTTGTAACCATCATAATACTTTATTTCTTCGCTGTTGGCGGCAAGCATTGGTTCATTGCACTGGGCAAGGGTACGATAATGGATGATTTTTTTGATAAAACTGACAATGTAAAGCATAAATATTGCCCCTAACCCTACTTTTACCCATAGATAACCCGCAAAACTCATCCACAAAAAAGCATACAAGGCGGCAGGAGCTAAAATCATGAGCATTAAATCCCGTATTTCTTTTGTCACTTGCTTTTTTTCTATGTAATAAGCCATTTCCCACGGAATTTCTACTACATCTTGCCAGTGTTGATTGTTTGATTGAAGTCCAGCCAATCTTTTTTCTGTTTTTAGGCGATCATCTTGCCCAAGTTGCTTCAATGCTTTTCTATCTTTCAAGCCTCGGTTACTGAGCCAGTCACGACGGATGCCTTCTCTTTCGGCAGTGTGTAAATCTTCGGTATGCAACAGTACCCATAGTTGCCAACGTTGACTGCCTTGGCTTTTAAGTTTTTGGTTGATAAACAAGACCAATACTCCATACAAAGGGATAAGAATGTTACTAAGGGCAAACCACCCTAAAAAACGAAGACCAAACAGGCTGGCAATTACCAGGGCACTAACTAACATTAGCATTTTAAAGGGGCGTTCTATCATTTTTTGCCCTTGGCGTATTGCCATAGCAGTAGTAGAGTGTTGGTTTGTCATGGAAGGCATAATGTTTTAATATGGCTTATGATTTATTTGCGTCATAAACCCATACAAGGTATAGGTGTAACAGTGGAGTTTTTTCGTCTGTTTTTTTTAAGTTGTAATAACTATATCTTTGGCATTTATTTACAATTGAAATCTGCTATTATTTGAAATGAAAAAGACAAAACAAAATAGCGAACATTATAACTGGGGCAGTAAATGTGAAGGCTGGCACTTAGTCAAAGACCAATCGCTCAGTGTAATACAAGAAATAATGGCGCCCCATACCAAAGAAGAGAGGCATTTTCATGCGGCTTCACAACAACTTTTTTTTATTTTAAAGGGCAAAGCAACTTTTGAACTGGACGGCAAGGTAATAGAGGTAATGCAAGGAGAAAGTTTGCACATAAAACCCAGGCAGAAACACCAAATACAGAACAATGCTGATGAAACCCTTGAGTTTTTGGTGGTGTCGCAACCCGCTACACGCGGCGATAGAATGGAGGAGGTGGCAGAAGAGTAATTTTGGTAAGAGAAGGCGTATTCAATTAGTAAAATAAACATTTTCTAAGTTTATGATAAATCATCAAGTGGCCTTACATATTAACCGTACCACTGCTACCATAGATACTATATGGCTTGCCGAGCAGTCACATATAGCCGTAACATCACTTAGTTTGCCTTATCTACAACATGAACTAATACTCAATCAAGGAGACATTTTTAAGGTAAACGATTCATCAGAAAAGCAACGGGTCATTTATTCTCCTCTTGCTCCCCAGTGCATTACCACCAAAGCTTATGGTAGGTATCAGGCGCTGGGCATTATGTTTCAGCCTATAGGTATTTATGCTACTTATGGCATAAGTGCCTTAGATTTTGTCCAATCAAGTAATGCGGTCAGATTATTTGACAAAGCTACCGAACTTGATCAAAGGTTTGCTGAAGCAGCAGCCCCAGCAGACAGGCTGCAGGTATTGATAAGTTTTTTTCAACAAAACACCGTAAACAAACCCTGCCCACCTGTTGTGTTACATTTTCTTAAGGTGGTGTCATCACTTGCTTGCCAACCCGTAGAAATTCAGAAAATAGCCAAAGATTTACACTTTAGCGCCAAACATCTCATTGCTACGTTTAAATCTGTAGTGGGCATTACACCACATAAATATTTACAGTTGTTACAGCTCAATCACGCCTTACAGAGAATGATTGATTGTCCTGGTCAAAAATTAACCGAAATTGCCTTGGAATATGGCTTTTATGATCAATCACATTTCATCAGGGTTTTTAAACGTTATGCAGGCATTAGCCCACTTAAGTTTCGATCACAGCAAGCCAAACAATCGCATGGGTTTATCAATACCTTGATTTATAAGGCATAACTCGTTTTACAAAGGTGCATTTTGTCCAATTTTTATTGCTTGATAAGCCGTTATTTTGTGAAAAACAATAATAAAAGAGATTGATGCGAAAAGTAAAACTATATATTGCTATAAGTCTTGACGGCTTTATTGCCCGCAAAGACGGAGCACTCGACTGGCTAGAAAATATTCCTAACCCCAATAAGCTAGACTATGGGTATCAGGCATTTTACGACTCAGTAGATACAGTGCTGATGGGACGAGCGACTTATGAAGAAATACTGGGTTTTGGCGTAGCCTGGCCTTATGGCAATTGTCAATCGGTGGTGTTTAGCCGTAATAAATCTTTGAAAATTAGCACACCAAAAACTCAATTGATCCATGAAGATGTTACAGCTTATGTGCATGGGTTGAAACAAAAGGTTGAAAAAAACATCTGGTTGGTAGGAGGGGGGAACTTACTCACCTCATTTTTAAATGAGGGCTTGGTAGATGAAATGATCATTGTCATTGCTCCTGTAGTGATTGGTGAGGGCTTACCCTTGTTTCCTAATGTACCTCAAGAAACTACTCTCGAACTGGTTAATACCACTAGTTATGATACAGGGTTTGTGAGTTTGACTTATAGGGTAAACTAAAGCAAACACCCTTTTGAAGTAGTCTATCAGACTACTTCAAAAGGGTGTTTGTATTAACAAGTAATAGTTATGCCCTTAATCCAAAAATTTGATGAATTTAAGGTTTTTATCAAACCACCATTTTGCATCATTTTTAGTATTTACTATTTCATACCAAGAGCCACGGGCTATGATCACCTTGAATATGCGGTTTTCCCCTTCTTTTTCAAACTTCAGCCCTTCTTTGTCCATAATAGGTTGAAAGTCAGCCAGTTTTTTGTCGGTGGCCAGGTGTCGAGTATATGCCCATTCGTTGGTTGGACTAAAAATCACATAATTTTCAATGCCTCCACAGTCACACTTCTTAAAACCTTCCTTGTTTTGTTTCCACACTTGCTTGCTTACATCCTTGCAAGTTTTGGTACGTTTAGTCACTTCTTGCTTTAGTTTGTCAGAAGGGGTAAAATCTTCTGCTTGCTCAAAGTGTGGAATGTGTTGAGTATAGGCAGAATACATTACTATAGCCGATGCTTTAAATTCGGGTGTGGTAGTGTCTACCTTTGCCGAATCTGCTTTGGCAAGTTTTTTTAATGAGTCAATGACTTTCAGAGAATCATCAGTGGTATTGTTTGTTGATTCTTTGCCAGAGTTACAAGCTCCTAAACCAAAAATCAGTAATAAACAAAAGAGGGCGTAAACGGGTAAATTTTTATGCATTATTCCAATTGATTTAGTTTTTAAATTCAGGTTATAAAACGGTGTGAAACACCATCTATTACTGGTATGTAAGATGAGTCCTAAAAATAAGTTGAATATGCTATTATAGCACAGCAATGATACCAGTTTTTTTTGTGGAAGAGGGTAGGTGTATAAACAAAAGTTCTGGCATAGCCCTTACTTCACCCGCTCAAACAAAATCTTTTCTCCCTTCTTGTCGTCTTGAGCAATCATTTGGTTTTGGGTAAAATACAATACTGTTACGTTGGTTTCTTTGATTTCCCCTTTTTTTTCATTGGTAAACTGGAGTTTATTTGATCCGTTTACCTTCCAGGTACCATTTTCTTTTTCAATTACATTGTCCAAAGGAGTTTTTAATTGAGTAGTACCATCTTTTTTGAGCGCATACTTAATACCCAAAAGCATGGTTATTCCCTTGCTTTCTACTGCCACAGCTTTCCAGGTTCCAGTAAGCTTCTTTTTACTAATTTTTGCCGTATTGGTATTTTTAAAATCTTTCAAAATTTTATTGAGTGATACAAAATATACTTTCTCACCCGGCTTTTTTTTGCTCTCCAGCACCAGCAAATCAGGCGTAAGCTTGAGTATCTTTTCCGATTTTTCTTTGCCTTTATCATTCGTAGTGATCAAGCGGTCGCCTTCTATTTTCCAGCTACCTTTGATAGCATCTCCTTTTTTATCTTTCGCTGCCATGGCTGCCATCATTCCTCCGATTTTGGTAGAGCCATCTTTTAAAAACTCAACACTGACATTGCCAAATACAATCGCCATCATTTCTTGTTTGGCGGTCATGCTCTTTTTTTTCTCAGCTGGTGTGTTTTTAAGCATGTATTCCATAGACAAATGCCAGGCACCAATAAGGTCATCTTTATTAATTTGCGCTTGAGTGCTTGTCATAAAAAATCCCGCAATGTATACAGTGAGTATTAACTTCAGTTTCATAAGATGAATAATTTAAATGATCAAATAATGTGGTAGTAATGAAGAAACCCTCTCAGTTTGTGCTGATAGGGTTAAAACATTGTTTAACTGGTTAACGGGATTTTTCTTTATCAGATTACTAAGGCCTTACAATCTGTCCATTGGGAGTAATATGGTAGAAATAACCCCTTTGTTCGCCCATGGATTGTCCAGTCGAGTGCCAAGTACTCGATATTTTACTGTTGGCTTGTATGGTTACGTCACAAACTTGGTTGTAGCCCACCATCATGTGGCCCCCCCCATAAAGCCTACTACTTCGGTGGCAATTGCCTTACCCGATTTACGGTTAAAGGTGTTGAGCACTATAGATTGAGAACTATGATACCCTCTAATGTATAAAATACCAATCAAGTTTCTACTTATTTTAAAGCATCCATCCAATACTTTGAAAGTTTTCCCCTCTTATCGTAGTTTTTAGTTGGTAAAATAGCTTAAAAGCAAAATACCAATTTATAATGAAAACGAAAGAGTCTTTGTTAGATTAAATCACTATTTGCGATGATGAAATAGTAACTTACGTTTCGCTGATTTCTAGGTTGGAAAAAAGAAAATAGTTAAACTCGCTGTATGATCACAGAACGAGTAGATG
>NZ_CANLRP010000038.1 GCF_947493425.1 uncultured Microscilla sp.
TCGGCTATTTTTTAACAAAGTATAGCCTCAAAAGATGAGATTAAGAATGTAAATTTATTTTGGTACCATTCCTAAGGCTGAATCCAGCTGACGCAATCTTAATTATTAACTGTATTTTTGGCCATATAAACAAAAATATACGCTGTGAAAGGTCAGTTATGAACTTTGAGGGTAAAATTTATCCAAGCTTTAAAAACGGGGCGTAAAATCATTCGAAACTTCAAAAAAATCATTAATTTGTTGCAAAGATTATAAGTTGAGTAATGAGTTCAAAATAAGTGTCCAGTTTTCGGGAAAAGTTTGTTTCCATTAAGTTCAAATGAAAACGGGCAATTATTACGCAGCTGTCATTGAGTAATAAAAAACAATGTTTGAAACAATTCTACTTATTTTTGGCGCAGTACAAGGCTTTATGGTAGCGGTAATGCTATTTACGCTTAAACAAAACAGGTCAGGTAATTCTTATCTTGCTTTGTTTATACTAGTGCTTGCCAGTCAGTTAATGATGGCCTTGGCAGGAGTGCCCAATGCCCGACCTCCATATTTGCTTGGGAAGGTTTCTTTTGAGTCGTTTTTTTTGTTGGGCCCTTTGATGTATGGTTATGTAAATAATATTACTCAGAAGCGGTTTATACTTTCTCCACGCTTACTTATGCATTTTGCACCATTTTTCTTTCTTTTGTTGCTAAGAGCACTGCTCTATAGTAGTTTGCAAAACTCTTGGCTGGCTACAGTATTTATAGCAGGAGAGTGGCAGGCTTGTCTGTGGGGTTTATTACAGTTGCTAAGTGTATGGGTATATATGTATATGAGCTATCGGGTAGTACAGCAACATCAGGCAAAAGTCACTGCATCTTACACAGGCACTTATATGACCAGGCTCACTTGGTTGCTTAAGGTGATATTGGCCACCGCGTTTGTACAACTCCTGCTCATTATAGACACCAAGTTGGTGCTGTTACATTACAAGACTTGGGCGTTTCTCTTATACCCCATATTTACTTTTTTTCTTTTGAGCATACTTACTTACTGGATTGCGTACAAAGCATATTCTCAACCCAATATGTTTAGACTTATGTTGGGAGAAGAATCTTCTCCGGTAAGGGTAAAAAAAGAGCCAAATAAGGTTTTAAGAGATGAGTTATCAGCGCAGGAATCAGAGGCGTTAAAAGATCAATTACTGGCTATGATGGACAACGAACAACCTTATGTCGATAGTAAACTTACACTCACAAAACTTGCAGAGCAACTATCGCTAACGCCAGAAGTATTGGGGACAATGATAGAGCAACAGTTTTCAGAAAGCTTTCAGGACTTTATAGACAGGTACCGGGTGGCTTATGCCAAAGAATTACTTGCTAACCCTTCAAAAAATCATGTGCCCATTACTAATATAGGTTTTAGTGCAGGATTTAATTCGTTGAAGAATTTTCAAAAAACTTTCCAAAAAGCCACCGAAACTTCACCTACAGAGTACCGGGAGTCTGTTCAGCTTGAGTAGTACATATCAAATAAAAAAGAATGAAGGTATTTTACAATCAGTACTCAAAGAAGACCTCATTATAAGATAGGCCCTGTTTTGGGCATTGGTTACGCCCTCTTAAGTTGAGTGCTTGATGCCTTTTGCTCTATTTTTTTGCGGAGTTTTTTCATCAAAAAAATCTTTATTTCACCTTCATTTCTAAGGTTTAGACGGTTTTTCCAAATATCAAGAAAAATGTGTAAAATGCATTCATCAATCAAACGGTCGTCATCAGAAAACCTACGCCCATATTTAAATAACACGGGAACATTTAATTGAAAAATTTCTTCTACGATTTTCTTGTCACCTTGCATCAATTTTTGCCAAAACAGTTCATCTTTTTTCATTTCTCGAGGACTTTATAGGGTTGTTGTGAATAGTTTTTACAGGTATTAAGCCTTATAGTTAATTTTACCTTTATTAGTTTTTCTGTTACAATGATCGTAAAACACACCAGCAAAGACTAACATTAGGTGTTAGCAAAGTGTTAGATGAATTTAAATGGATTGAAATATTTATATTAATTATATAAATAATTATATTATAAACTTTCCATATCTTGTATTTACCCCAAGTTAAAAATTTGCTTTCGCCAAAATTTCATAATACCTTCGCTTCAAAAAGCGGTTTAATTGAGCGGATTAAAATTATAAGGAAAATGCCTGATATTATCATTGAGAGTGAAGTTTACAAAAATATTGACTATGTAGACACCCCCTTGCCAGTAGCCGAGTACGACAATTGTACTTTTATCAATTGCAACTTTGCTGAGGGTGATTTATCCAAAATATCTTTTCTGGAGTGTAAGTTTGAGCATTGCAATTTGAGTAATGCGACCCTTAAGCAAACTGCCTTCAAAGAAGTAGAGTTTGTACATTGCAAAATGATAGGAGCAGACTTTAGTAATTGCAATGATTTTTTGCTGGAAATGAACTTCAATTCCTGCCAGCTAAACCTCACGTCTTTTTATTTACTTTCGTTAAAAGGTACCCGGTTTGTACATTGCAGCTTGCGTGAAGCCGATTTTACCGAAGCTAATTTTAATGAATCCGTATTTGAGCATTGCGATTTACAAAGTGCTGTATTTGATCGTACCAAGCTCGAACATGCCGATCTGAGTACTTCCCACAACTATGCTATAGATCCAGATAATAACCAGGTTCAAAAAGCCAGGTTTTCATTGGAAGGCTTGCCTGGTTTGTTACACAAGCATCGAATTATAGTAACAGACGCATAAGTTAGAGTGATTTTTTTGCAAAAAGTGCAATTTTTTATCTGTCAATAGGGTTAAATTTGGTATATCATAATAATACGAACGCTATTGATGAATATGGGAATTGAAAAAAAATACATTTCTTTTAAGCCAGGACAAGCCAATACCAAGCCCATTACTCCACAAGAGTATGTGTTGATGAAAACGGACTTTCAACAGTTTTTTAGATTATTTAAAGCTATTCAAAGCAATCAAAAAGTTAACTATACTTTTTATTATAAATACCTATGGTTTAAGGTGCTAACTGCTTTTTTACTCTTTTTGTCAGGGGTGTTATTGGGGTATATGGAACATTTCATGCTTAACAACATATTGTTGTTGCTCTCTTTACTTGCCGTTGTTTTTGTGGTAATACACCCTTTTTCGCAAACGATTGCATTGGTGGGAAGGGCTGCCAATATAGCCCCAGAGGTGATAGAGGAAGCCAAGATGTATTATAAATTTCATTATAAAAATATTCATAAAACAGTTTCTTACAAAGAATATCTGGAGTTGATACAAAATCTCAGAAGCAAAGCTGTAAAATTGTAATGCTTGTTGGTTTTGAGTATGTTTTTTTGTGCCTGTCTTTTACTTAAACTCACATAATTATTTGTATTTTGTGGGCAACCATTCAACAACATGTTACCCATGAAAAACATACTCTTAAGAAATAGTTTAGGGCTACTACTGGTACTCGGTTTAATTGCCCTCATAGCACCTTATGGTGTTTCATCGCGTGCCTCAACTACCCTTGGCAATAAAATAAAAGCCATAGATGGTTGGCTCAAAGAACAGCACAAAAAGGGAGCGTTCAACGGCACAGTATTGATTGTTCAAAAAGGTAAAACCTTATTAATGAAAGGCTATGGTTATACCAACTATCGTAGAAATAAAAAATTAACCCCTCAGTCTTCGTTACGTTTAGCGTCAGTATCAAAGCAGTTTACTGCGGCTGGCATTATGCGGCTACACCAAAAAGGTTTACTAAAGTATGATGCTCCTTTGAGCAAGTACTTCAAAAATTTTCCTTACCCAAAAGCTACAGTACGCCAGTTGCTTACGCACACTTCGGGCATTCCAGACGTATATATGGAGCTGGCAGACAAGCACGACGATCTGGTAGGTGAGGTGCTGAGCATTCAGGAGGTAGTAAAACTCTTGACTGCCTTCCCTAATAAAAACAAAGCTTATAAACCTAATGAGCGTTTCCAATATTGTAATACAGGTTATGTATTACTTGCGGCGGTTATTGAAAAAGTATCAGGAGAGTCGTTTGAGGCTTATATGAAAAAAGAGCTGTTTGATCCTTTAAAAATGAAAAACACAAGGGTGTGGAATTTGTTCTCGGCACAAAAAACATTTGCTAATAAAACTACGGGTTTTTGGTATGCCAGCGGCAAATATCATTTGCATACTCCTTCGTTTTTAGATGGAGTAGCAGGTGATGGTGCAGTATTTTCAAGCGTAGAGGACTTTGTGATATGGGATAAGTTTTGGTATGGTAATTCACTTATTTCGCCCCAAAACCTAAAAGAAGCTTTCAAACCTGTAAAACTCAACAATGGAAAAATATCAAAGTATGGTTTTGGTTGGCAGCTAGAGAGTAACACTAGAGTGTCACACACTGGTTCGTGGCTAGGAGCAAGAACTGCCATTGTGCGCGACACCAAAGCCAAGGTTTGCTTGGTAGTGCTAGACAACTCCACTAATAAGAAAATGTATAAGATAATGAACAAGCTGAAAGATGAACTATTAGAGTAGACTGGTGTGGAAATATAAGATGAAATAGTTTGAACCATTACATATAAGATAACAAAAGGCGAAAGCACTAATGCTTTCGCCTTTTGTCTTTATCCTTCTAAATACACCTTAAGTTTGGTGTTATACTCATGGTCAAATTTACCCACAAATTCATTGAGGCTCTTTTGAGTAGAACCAGCAGGTAAGTGTAAACCGAGTCTTAGTTGAAAACTCAAACCATTCTCGGCTTTTTTTATAATTGTAGAAGGGCGCACCAACGCTTTTACTTGTTGTTCTAAAGCCAGTATTACCCCTAGCAACGACCCCAGAAGTTTTCCTTGCGCCAGCTCAAGGTTTTGTTCATTGCTTGCGCTAAGTTCCAGTATCAGTAATTGTGTGTATTCTTTCTGAACATCAGTTGCAGCAAAAAACGTTAACCAGTTTATAGAGGCATTCTGTAGCAGCAGGTGTGCTTTTTGAATTTCTCCCTGAATTACTTTTGCTGTAGACTGGGTAAGGTTGCGGCTGGTGTTTTTATAAGGATAAAAAGCACTGACTACAGGCATCCAGTCGCGGTGCTTACGCACGATATAATCAGATGTACCCTCTTGTAGCCCAATGGGAACCATCCACGAATGCTGGGCAAGCAAATTGAAAAAATTTTGTAGTAAGTGCTCCAAAGTAGGAGTGTGTTTGGTCTGGTAATGTGTACAGCTCCAGGCCGCAAGTATTGCCCACGAAATATTGCCAAAAAAACCAAATGCATTGCCGGTTAGTTGTTTTCGGGCTGCCCAAAGCCTGATAGTGCGTACCAAATCTCTAAAAAGCGCTTGCCCAACTTTACTGCCTAATGCCAATATTTTTTGTCCTTCTAGGTATCCTACCATACTTTGCCAGCTTGGTGGGTCAAACTGTTGAAAAGCTTCAGGCTTTACTTGGTGCAGTGGCACCGGAAAAGAAGGGTTGTGCACTGCCAAGAGGTCAAAACTCACCCCTTGTAAGTTAAACTTGAGGGTAGGTACCCTGGCATCGGTTACCAAATGCACACCTTGCGCTACTTGAGCCAGGGCTGTCTGTAACTGATCAAAGAACGGGTCTAATGCCAACGAAGGGGGTAGCGGACACAGCACGTCTATATCGCTTTGTGCTTGGGCTATTTTGAGCAACTCTGAGCCAAATACTTGTAAATGCACCGATTGATTGAGTACCTCACTGCATATTTGTTGTACTTGGGTAAGGGCAGCCTGGCGCTTAAGTTGGGTTTGTGTAGTTTGAAGCGGTGCCTGATCGTTTACCCATTCAATAAGTTTTTTAGGTTTTTTTTTGGCTTGTTCTTTTCCTAGAAACACCTGATATTTTACTTCAAAGGGAGTTTCTTTGTCTCGGCTGATCAGGGCTATTTTTTCTACCTTAAAGCGTAGAGGGCTCCAGACAGGCAAACATTTTTGGGCATCTTCGGGCGAAGCAAATTGCCCTACGCTTAGATGTGGGGTAAAACCAGAGGCACGGTTGGTTTGCTCGTTACATTGCGGGAAAAGCAGTTGTAAAATATTCTGAAGGCGTTGCAGTGCGTCAGTAGGCTGGGCTATTGGACGTAGCCATCCTGTCGTGCTTTTTCGGTGCTCGAAATACCTGAAGTCTTGTAATACAACTTCAAAAGGTGCCAGTTGTTGCAAAGCCGTTTCCAGTAAAGGCAATGCCGCATCGAAGAGTTCTTTGGGAATAAAGCCATACATCAATGTAATATGTGGCATCCAGCGTTCTAGCTTTTGGTCATATTGTTTGCGTATTTTTTGAATAGGAGCGTGTATTTCATTAGGAGGAATCAATACTATGGCACTTTGATAGGTAGGCTGTACTGTTTGCAATTGCTTGAGCACTTCATTGGGCACAGCCTGGGGCAAAGGCTGCATACCGACAAAGTAGTCATACGCTGCAAACACTCCATAATGGTCAGAAGCCCGCAAATAATCTTGAGCAATGGGTGCTTTAGCAAATAATGTGATATTTTGGGGCAACCACTGAAGGCTTTGCGAACGTAGGTACATGCGGTCAAAACGACCTGGCAAGCCGGAACGACTAAACCTTTCTGCTAAAGGGTTTTCGTCAGGGTGAAAGGTAAATCCGGCATCATCGGGGTGTTGTAGTGGCCACACATCTTCAAAATGCTGTTCTGTTAATAGATCTACATTTTCATCTTCTCGCATATTAAAATCGCCCACCAATAACACATCGCCTCTAAGCGATTTAAGGTAGTTTACCATCACTTCTAGTTGTTGTTGGCGTACGCCCATTGCTTTGTCGCTGCGATTACTGGTCAAGTGTACATTGGCTACATGAAAAGCTTCCCCATTGATCTGCCAACCTGCTACCAAAAAACGTTTCTGAGGAGAATAGAGATGTTCTACCAGCGAAAACGGGTACTTTGATAAAATAACTTGCCCAAAAGGACGCAGGGTGGGGCTGTTGGGTGGTTCAGAGAAAAAATAATCTTTTGCCCATGCCTGTTGCCTCAAAAACTCAATGAGCAAGGGAGTAGCCTCTTGAAGCGCAATAATGTCTGCCTCTAGGTGGGCTAAATGTTGTGCTATAGCCACATTGCGTTCTTTGCTTCTTACATACTCCTTGTCGTGTTCGTCACATAATACATTATAACTTATTACTTTGAGTTGAACCAGGGCTTGGTTGGCAACAGCACCAGTGTATACTTGCCATTGGTCTTGGTGAAAACAATAAACTGCTCTCAGGCTAAAATCAGTATTTACTTCTGTAGCCACTACTGGGTTGATTTCTGCCACCCAAGCCTCAGAAGGTAATCTTTTTTCGGCAAACAAGTCTAAGCGCCTACCCCTGTCCCACACCACTAGCCCCCCACAGCGGTAGTACCTGATACGGTGCCAGGGAATATCACTTTCATTGGCCCACTCCAGCAAAGGCTTTTCTCTGATGCCTGACTTTGCCATGCGGTCGGCAAACCCTACTGTAAATGCCTGAGCATTGAGTTTAGGGTTCCACATAATTTGATTGTAAATTTCCCAGCTGGTGGCAAGTTTTTCTTTCATGAGGCTACTATTCAGGTTGTTATGCTGCTAAAACGAGTAACAACATACTAAAGTTAAACTAATTTATAAAGCTTGCCGCTTAGTAAAGTAGAAAAAATAAAATAGCCCAAGGGAACAGAATATTTGATAGACCGATAGCTTTTTCAGGAAAGAAACCTGCTATAGGTGTTGTTTGAGTAAACTGGTTACACAGCACTTGAACTTGGTTTTAGGGAGCAAACAAGAAATAATCTACCCATTTTGTAGCTGCTCTTTTGCCCTGAGACTTTGTTACTTTTTGCAGCCGTAGCTCTGCTATGACTTTAAAAAGTGCCGCGTCTCAGAATAAAATAGCTATCAAAGAAAAGGTATCCTATTTTTTAATTGCTCCCTTATAATAAATGTAATTGACACAAAGAGTCACAAAAAAACCGTAGCTTATGACTACGGTTTGTTCGTTTTTGTTTTGAGGGTGCGAAAGTAGGTTTATTTTGATTTATTCATTTGGTTTAAAAAACTGTCTGTATCAAAATCTAAACTTTTTTTATCCTCTTCATTTAGCAGGTGTTTGCCCAACAATTCAATCGTGCGATCATCTAACTGTTCCCAGTCTTCTTCGCTTATATGTTCACAAACTATTTTTAGAAGTTCCTTATCAACCTTGTCAAACCTATTGGTGAATGGAGATTGATTAGGGGTAAACGATTGTGCTAGTTCTTTTTTTGTCATCTCAATGTTTATGGTTAAATCGTATTGGACTTATGTCCAAAGTCAAGCATAAACCACTGGATGGATTTAATCCAGGGTTTTGTCATAATACTTACGCCATTTGCTCAATATCTTAGAATAACGCTTCCTTACGCGGGTAGCATTTAACAACTGATTGCCCTGTAGAGCAAATTTTTGATTAAGATGATCTGCAATACATTGGTGGTTGAGTTTTTCTTCGATCCTGAGCTTGAATATAGCATAAGATAAATCGTTTCTTGGAGCATCACGGATAAAATCCTGGTATACCTCCCATACATGGTTTTCTAAAGGAGGGGCTTCTGCTTCGGGCAGATGCTCCATTGTGTCATTGGTTATATTAGAACTAATTGGTGTGGCGGTTCTTCGTTTTTCTTTTTCCTTTTTAAAGTTCCAAAAAATTCTACGTCTGACAGTTGAGCAATATTGTTCAAAGTTTTCTATAGGTTTGAGGTCATCTTCTTTCAGAAGTTTTATATACAAAGCCTCACAAAACTTTTGAATACACTCATTGGCGTCATCTATAGCATGCTTATTTGTCCAGGTTTTGAAACAAGCACCAAAAAAATTGGTGTTGCTCTCTTGAATCTCCTCAAAAATTTGTTTCAAAATGGTACGGTCATGCGTAGCATACCACGCTTTTACAAGTAACGATATTTTGCTCATGAAACTTGTGATTTAAGGAGGTTAAAATAGAAAGGTTTGATATAAATACGGTGGGGAGTCAGGCATAGAGTTGTTTCTTTACCTGATGAACAACTTGTGAGTGTAGTTGAGTACGTGTGCATGTCAGACCAAAAACCGGTATATTGTGTACACAGCATTTTGGTCAGATTGCTTGTTAAGACAACTGATGATTCTGGCATATTCTTAAAGATATTTACTAGTGGTGGTTGTAAACTATGCAATACAATAGTTTACACTAAATAAGTTCGTATGATTATTTGTAGTAATCACGAGTATAATTATTCTGAGGTTGTTTTTTGTTGAGTCATTAGCTTATGCATGTGCCGATTTGCCCGAAAAACACAGCTTATTCTTGTTGCTTTGCAAGGTAACATTAAAATTAATTGGTTGATACAATAGTTGTATTTTGGGTCAGCTGATGAAAGCTATATTACCTTTGGCTCTTATTAAGCATCCTGCGGATACATTTTAGGAGTGTAAGAAGTTTTTAAAATCTCTGATATAAAGGTATTTATGTATAAATTAAAGTGATAAGTGTAGGGGCAATCCCTTGCTGTAATGCAATGGAAGTTCGCGGTTTATCGGAATGTTTGCCCTAGTGAATAGCAAACATGAGCATGCAATAACCCTTCAGCCCAATTCTTTATAAGAGCCTTGCTTTTTATGTTTTTCGAAAAAGTTATCCATTGTATGAGGGATTAATTGCTGGCAGAGAAGCAGTTTTTGATGAAAAAGTACCTGGTCATTTAAGTCGCTTCAAGGTTTTGACGTAGCAAACTCATACAGGATTGAAAATAAGTATACTATTAATTACCTATGAACCGAATATGCAGTCACAGTTAAACAAAATAGTGGAGGCTATGCCAACATACCGCTTGCGGGCATCGATATTCATCGGTATCTAAGGACTTGCGACTTATTGCTTAAGGCTTGTCCTTATCAGAGCTTTTAAGCAGCATAGATGAAAAATAGATTTAATTGGTACATACAATTTTTAATAATATTTACTGGCTTAAAAATACGAAATAAAGTATTTTTGATGGTACACTCGATCCTTTTATTCTATCTTTAAAAGAGGCGCTCATTGGCTCAAAACACAAAAGGTAATCATATAAATGCAATTGTATGATGTTATAGTACATGACCACAGGTGAGCATACATAAAAAGATGAGGCAATGATAAAGTGAAAATTGAACTTTTTAAAGTGAATTATTCCGTTGCCTTAGTGTCAGGGGTGGTGTTGGCGTGTATTCGTTCTGATTTGTTGTCATCAAAAATCGTTAAAGCCTTGTGCTTTAGCCTCTAAATAAACATACAATAATTTGGGATAAATTTTGGCAGTTGATGCCCTCCAAAAAAGCGATTAAAAGCTGTGTAATGAGGCTACAGTTCTGCTATGGCGAGTTTCTAAATTCTCCAAGTCAATTTCGGGGGTGTAAAAAGAACTTGATTTGGGGTTCAGTGTAGCTAATGCGTAAGTGACTTAGTCCCAGAGTGTACTAGCCACCAAGAGGCGTTCATTGCCTGAAACGGCGTATGTTTCAAGAATGCTTCTACGGTGATAAAATGTTTAGATATTCCTGACTTTATCTACTTTGTTTTTTGAAGTTATAAAAACCAGATGAAGCAAAAAAAACGCGGCTAAATGCCGCGTTTGGGTAAAAAAATAAGTGTGACGAATAAAGTAATTTACTTTGGGTAACGTTTGTCCATCTGTTGCAAAAAACTGTCTACATTTTGATGAAGCGCAAGCCTGTCATTTTCTGTGAGTAGTTGCTTACCTATAAATTCAACGGCGCAATCGTTTAGTTTTTCCCATTCTTCATTGGGCATTTTTTCGCAGGCAGCTTTTAGCAAATCGTTGTCTATTTGCTCATCTATAGCAATCTGCTTAGAAGGCGCCTTAATAAATGATGGCAATTCAACTAATTCTGTTGGTTTCATATTTAATTCCCTGTTTATTATATAGTACTTTTCTAATTAATGTACATAGTGGTTAGCGTATTATTTATCTTTGAATCTATCTCAGCCAAGCTCAAGGTTTAAATTTCTCTTTGCAGTACCTTCTCCATTTGCTGAGAAGTTTCGAGTACCGTTTTCTTACCTTTGAGCTGGTCAAAGCCTTGCTTCCCTGCAGTTTAAACTTCTTATTTAGGTAAGCAGCAATTGCTTCGTGGCTGATAGATTGTTCAATCCGAAGCTTAAAAATACCATAAGACAAATCTCCGGTATTACCATCCATAAACTTTTTATAGATGTGCCATACCTCTTTTTCCAGATCGTCATTGTCATTGTCAGCGAGCCCCTCCAGAATATTCTTGCCATTGGCTGGATCAGTAGGGTCTATGTTGGTTTCTTGTTTTTTCTGTTGTGTTCGTCTAAAATTTAAAAATACCCGGCGGCGTACTGTTCGGCAGTAATGCTCAAAGGTAACAATGGGCGTAGGATCATTTTCTTTAGTCAGTTTTTCGTAGAGCGACACATTAAAACGTTGAATGCACTCATTGGCATCATCAATCGCCCCTTTGTTTGTCCAGGTTTTAAAGCAAGCTCCAAAAAAGTGAATATTACTTTCCTGTATTTCCTCAAATATTTGCTTAAGCGTTGATTGGTTACGGGTCTGATACCATTCTTGCACAAGCAATGAGATGTTGTTCATGAAACTTATAGTTTAGTGGCATGTGGTGGTATGCCGGGTTTGACATAAGGGTTTTGGATGAAGCCTTGTGAGCCCTATAAACCTTTCATACATTGAGCACCCCTTGGGTACAGTGGTTTACACGCTGTTAAATAACTCATAATAATAGTTCTGAAACGTATCAGTGCTTGTTGAGGCAAATATAAAGGCAATAGTTTGCTTTTGGTTGCCACGCAAAGTATTCGTGAGATGGCTTTTTGCTTATGTTTTTTGTATTGGGGAATTGTATAATCATTGTTGCTGATGTTTAATGAAAAGCTTACTTAAAGTATTCGTGTTTGAAAAGTTTTGTGATAAACTTTGGATAAGCTCTTAAATCTTTGATTAGTAATCATTGTTTACAATATGGTTGACTTCACCCTTAAAATGTCCCTCAAGATTTTAAATATTTTTTTTATAAAAAATATGTTTCGAGAGGAGACATTTTGCCCCTTTGTTACACTATTATGGTGAAACACTTATTCATTCACACTTCAACACTTTTGTAAAAACAATGAATATTCTGAATCAATCAGCAATGCGTTAATTTTTGGTGCTTAGGATGATCCTGCTGAAGACCAGCTATGCATTTCTTGTTGCTTCCAGGAAACTTCAACTTGCTATATGAATTCAATCAGCTATGCATTTTTCAACAAGGTTGGGCTATTTTATAAGTATGCTATAATCAATACACCAGCTATGTACACATTCAATAACACTAAATAGTGAATCAAACTGAGTCGTAATCATTGGTGTCAAACTTTAAGTTTTCTAATTATCTAAATCAAGGTATGAGTAAAAGCTTTCGCTGAGACTATAGTCGTTAGCGGGAGCTTTTCTTTTGTTCATAAACTTTTTTTAATATAATTGCGTAATCAATTACATAATTGATTATGAAACTGTGTTTATAAAAAGACTACATGAGAAAAAATATATTTAACGACACCCGCGGTTTGTCGTTAGGGAGTCGTTTTCGGAAAGTAGGCGATGCCCTTTATCAAGAGGCGGTCAGCATCATTGCAGAGTTTGAGGTAGACTTTAAACCCAAGTGGTTTGTGGTGTTTTATACTATTCAATTAAAAGAAACTGTTTCGGTAACCGAGATCGCCCACTATGTAGGCATTAGCCATCCAGCAGTAAGCCAAATTATCAAAGAGTTGAAAAAGGTGGGGTTGGTAAGTAGTATTACTGACAAAGCAGATGAACGAAAAAAAGCGGTTACCTTATCTGATAAAGGGCAGGAGGTAGCCCATAGATTAAACCCCATGTGGGATGCCGTAGAAACAGTGACTAACCAAATGATCATGGCCACTGGATACGATATTATAGATGTAATGGACAAGTTTGAAAAGCAATTGGAACAAACAAGTTTGTATGATCGGGTCATGGAATATCGAAAGCAACAATTATTGGGTGAGGCTCAAATCATTGCGTATACCCCTGCTCACCAAAAATATTTTGCCCAACTCAACTATGAGTGGCTCAATAAGTATTTTAAAGTAGAACCCTGCGATGCCGCACTACTGGATGATCCTCAGAAAAACATCATTGACAAAGGTGGCTATATTTGCTTTGCTCAACTCAATGGCGAAATTGTGGGTACTTGTGGATTGTATAAAATAAACGACGGGGTGTATGAACTGATAAAGATGGCGGTAACTGACAAGGCACAGGGCAAACAGGTAGGTAAAAAACTGGGCTTACACATGCTGGAAGTGGCAAAACAACAACAAGCAAGCAGGGTAGAGCTACAGTCAAATACCCGTTTGAAGCCAGCCATTCATTTGTACCGGACACTGGGCTTCAGAGAGGTGCCCATAGATGAAAGTAGCCAGAATTATGAACGTGCCAATATAATGATGGTATATGACATAATAGATAAAAAAGTTTGAGCAACGATTAAGTAAACCTACAAAAATAATCTGAGCCATAAAACGGTATATTTGCCGAGTGGGCGAGTCAACAAATATTTTGTTTTATTGGCACATCTTATTTTTTCCGCTTTACTAAAACAAGAATAAAAGATGATTATACAACAAATTACTCCTCAAAGTCCATTCTATGAGGCAGAGAGAATGCTAAGGAATGAAGTTTTATTGCGTCCGATTGGTATACCTGACCACGCTTGGGAGATGCACGATCATCGTTCCTGGCACTTTGTGGCCATCGACCAATCACAAGTGGTAGGATGTGTAGTATTGGTGCCGTTAGATGAGGCACAGCAAAAGACACAACTTATTCAAATGGCAGTAAAAAACACTTACCAAGGACAAGGAGTAGGCAAAAAGTTGGTAGCAGTACTGGAACATTTTGCCCTTGAAAAAAGTATTCAATTGATTGAGTGTCACGCCCGCCAGGAGGCGGTAAATTTTTATTTGAAATTAGGGTACGAAGTTTATGGAGAACCGTTTGAAGAAGTAGGTATTTTGCATCGTTATATGAGAAAAAAGATGAACACCACGGTTGAACAAAGGTAAAAACTTAAAACCACTGTCAATTATACTTAAACAAAAATGGTTTTGAGGATGGATTTTGACTAATTGCTTGAATACCAACATTAATCAACCCTGTAAATCCTAAAACCGAGCCTATTTATAAATCCCAATTCATCGGGGCAGCTTGCTGTGACGAGCTCACCGCAGGTAATCACTTTCATCTTAGTATAAATGATATTCCTGGCTGATGTACTTCCCCACAAAGTAAATCCCCTACAGGCAGCAAGGCTCAAAAGTGAAAGTATAGGCAACCACAAGCTTCAATTATCTTTTTGTTTGGTAATAAACACACACTCAACAGTTGACTGCGGTCAATTACTATTAAAATGCATTATGATGCCGATAAAACAAATAAATATAAGAGAAGCTCAATCCAATGAATATAAGGCGCTAGGGCAGCTTATGTTGCGAGTGTTTTCGAGCCTGGAGGGTTTCCCTTCCAGGGCAGAGCACCCTACTTATTATGCCCTGCTCGATAATGTAGGCAAACTCAACGAAAAAGCATCTACTGAAATACTGATAGCCCGATCTACAGACAATGAGTTGTTGGGTGGGGTGGTATTTGTGGGCAATATGCAAGACTATAGCTCCAAAGGAGTCACTACTACCATACAAAATGCTTCGGGTATCCGACTGTTGGTAGTGTCGCCTGCTGCCAGAGGTCAGGGAGTGGGCAAAGCACTGACTGAAGCTTGTTTGCAACGTGCCAGAAATTTGGAGAGTCAACAAATGATATTGCATACTACTCAAGCCATGAAAGTGGCCTGGGGCATGTACGAACGCATGGGTTTTGCGCGCTTGCCGTCGCTCGACTTTCGGCAAGGTGATTTGATGGTGTATGGTTTTTACTTAGACTTATAAACATTCACATGTTCCAACGCATTACTCAAAAAATTGCTGCTGCACTGGCAAAATCACCCCAAGGCACAACCAGCCTTTCCCCAGACAATGCTCAAGATTATGCCTTGTTGCACAAGGGAAAAGCGTACGTGTCTCAACAAACAAATGCAGTCAAAGCGCCTGAAGTTACGTTGCTGGGCAGCGGTATACCCTCTAAGCATTGGCAGGATTTTGAAGCGACTACCCACGCTATATGTATTGACAGTACCCATTCAGGATTTAAATTTTGTGGTCAACACCTTGTCGATCCTCACAATCACGTATTAGTGGCGCCTGGAGTAGTACCTGAGACAATGCCTATATTGCAACAAAAGCTACCCACCAAAGTAGAAAAGCTGAAGGGAACCGTGGCGTATTTGTCCAATGTTTCTCCTCGCCATTATGGACGCTGGATGCGCGAAACGTTGCCATTACTGCAAATCTATCAACAACATATTGGGCTTGAACAAATAGATCATTTCTATATAGGCGATTTGTCAAAAATTCCGGATTTTATCAGCGAATGTTTTGAGGCCTTGGGCATTTCACCTTACAAAATTGTGACAAACCCTTGCAAAGGTACCCGCACCGTGGCAGCATTTGCTATGCATTCTCTTTTGCCTTACTATAGCCAGGCAACTTATGCTTATGCCCGCCAGGTGGTTACCTCCAGACTAGACCTTAGCGACAATTGTTGTTACCATCCCAGGGTGTACATTGCCAGGGGGAATGTACATCGTCGTCAGGTGCGCAACCAAGAGGCCGTGTATGAGGTATTGCGTCCTTATGACTTTGAATTGAGGGTATTAGACAACCTCAAGGTACGTGAGCAAGCCCAGATTTTTTATCATGCTGAAGTGCTCATTACAGCACATGGATCAGCACTTACTAACTTGATGTATGGCAAACCAGGTAACAAGGTACTTGAGATATTGCCACACGGTTGCACTACTGCCGGGTACTTTTCATTGGCGGCTTATGCAGCCATGCCTTACTTCTGTATGTATGGCAAAACGAATGGAACTGCTGTTGACAAGGGGTGTAACCAAGACATAGAAGTTGACCTGGAGTTGTTAGATGCTTTTTGTCGGCAACACTGTTGATCACCCGAAAACGATTAGAAGTGTACCTGTTTGACAGTAGTAAAAGCTGTTGAACTACTAAAGAAAAATGTACCACGAAAGTAAATAGTACAACATCAATTAGTTTGTAGTGATCATCTTTTGAGAAATGTCGGGTTTTATATTATCATGGCTTTTTTATTGTGTTATATTTGCCGACTGATACATTGGCAAATACCTATCGGGAATTTAAACACTTGTGAGAGAGTCTTATGCAGCCAAAACTAACCCTAAAGCAAAAAGTATATTATATTTTTGAGGGCGAACACGAGAACTACCAAAACATTACCAAAAAGTTTGATACCTTTATGATGTTGCTCATTTTTATGAATGTAGTAACATTTACCATCGAAACGGTTGATTCTATTCACCAACAGTTGGGCACTGCTTTTAAGATATTCGAGCAGGTCTCTATAGTTATCTTCACCCTGGAGTATATCATTAGATTGTGGTGCATTACCGAAGACAAACGCTACCAACATCCGGTATGGGGGCGCTTACGCTTTATGTTTACTGCGGTGGCGCTGATTGACCTCATTGCTTTTTTACCTGCCTATTTGCCTTTTCTTTTTCCGATGTTGCACAACGATTTTCGCATTGTACGGGCTTTTCGTTTGTTCAGGCTGTTTCGTTTACTCAAGCTTTGGCGCTATTCTGCCTCTATTCGTATGCTGGTCAAGATTATTATGACCAAAAAAGAAGACCTTCAAGTCATTTTCTTTACTATTTTCTTATTACTCATAGTGGCGGCAAGCCTTATGTTTATGATAGAAAGAGAGCAACAACCCGACAAGTTTTCCAGCATTCCACAAACTATGTGGTGGGCGGTGTCTACCCTTACTACAGTAGGGTATGGTGATGTGTACCCGGTTACTTCGTTGGGCAAGGCCTTGGGGTCGTTTATAGCCTTGTTGGGTATTGGTTTATTTGCTTTGCCAGCGGGCATTATTTCGGCGGGTTTTATGCAAGAAATAGATAAAAACTCCAAGGCGGAAATTGTAGAGCAAAACACCCAAAGCATCAAAAGTGCTTTTTATACCTCGCCTTACAAAATCGGCGAAATGTCGGTGATCCGCCGTTTGATAGATGTGGTAAGCCTTAAGAGTCGATTGGAACTTTCAGAAGAAGATATCTTTGATGCTATTAAAAACGAGGAACTACGCATACGCTATAAAAAAAACACCCGTGATGACCGTTTTGCCAATACTTATGTGGTAGAGCACTTTGAGTGCAACCGAGAGTATGGTGCTTACATCGACCGTGATACCAATATCACTATAGTGTCGCCTATGAGTTATGCTGAGCATGCCATTGGGCATTTTACCTCTCATCTTGCCAAATACATAAGGGCAGACTATTTGTCAAACGAAATGTATGGCGAAACTCACGACTTAAACAGCACTTATGCTTTTAGTTTTACTTTTAATGAGGCATTCAGGCATACCAATGAAGAAGGGATACCACCCGCTTTTACCTGTTTCAAAAAAGACCTTGCCTCAGTTATTCAATCCGACGAAACCGTCTTTATCATTAAAGCCAGCAGCGAGCCCGAACATTTGAACTTACATTTTGGAGGAAAGGTAGATGAAAAAAGTTTTGCTATTTCTCACAATACCTTCAAGGATGTAGCTAAACTAAAGCTTTTTTATCAAGAGCTTAAGCAAACCTTTTCAGTGCCTAAGTTCAATTACTCCTTTGGGGTTCATAAGTATTATGACAATACCCACCCCAATAGCTTACACCAATACATTGCCCGCACCACCGAAGCCGACGTGGTTACTATTTATATCAATGGTGACTTGATTGAATGGACCAATGACAACACCTACTTTTCTATTATCAAACACTTGGGTGATACCATTCGTCGGGTATTTCATTACCGTAGTCACGAAGAAGCCCAGGCGCTAATCAAAGAAGACATTGACTATACCAAACAACGAGGGGAGGAGTAAGCTGTTGCTAAGGAATGGTACCAAAATAAATTTACATTCTTAACCTCATCTTTTGAGGCTATACTTTGTTAAAAAATAGCCAAATAGCGATGCTATTAGCCGATTTTTTGCCTCGTCTAGCAACAAAATATTTTAGCGTTACTATAGAAATTTATTTTTACACCATTCCTAAGCCTGACACTTGCCAAAAAACTATATAAAAAACTGGGCTACTGCCTTTTGGCTAATTACCTTTGCTTTCTTTTACATCATCAAACCAAACATCATGAGTAAGGTCATACTAATTACTGGAGCCTCTTCAGGCATAGGTAACTCAATGGCAGTTTACCTCCAGCAGCAAGGGTATGCAGTATATGGTACCAGTCGTCGTGCAATGCCTGACAGTGCTGTTAAAATGCTGAAAATGGACATTACCAACGAAACAGAGATAATACAGGGTGTAAAGCAGGTAATAGAAAATGAAGGACACATAGATGTGTTGATAAATAATGCCGGACTGGGTACTGCAGGAGCCCTGGAAGAAACCCCGCTAAGTGATATCGAGCAGGTATTTGCGACCAATGTAATGGGAGTAGTCAGGCTTACTCAAGAGGTATTGCCTTATATGCGCAAACAACAATCGGGTAAAATAATCAATATAGGCTCTATAGGCGGAGTGATGGGGTTACCTTACCGTGCTACTTATTGTGCCAGCAAATTTGCCATAGACGGGCTTACCGAGGCATTACGTATGGAAGTAGCTCCCTTTGGGGTACAGGTTTGTTCGGTGTTGCCCGGAGACGTGCGCACTGGCATCAATGAAAATCGCCTAACGGCAACCAATGACACCTCGGTATACAAAGAGTCGTTTGACCGTACTCACCAGATTATGAATGATGATGTGATGCAGGGAATTGCTCCTGAAATGGTGGCGAAAAAAATACACAAACTGATCAAAAAACGACAAATAAGTGGCAAATACCTGGTGGGCAAACCCTTGCAGAAGTTTACGGTATTTCTTAAGCGCAACATCCCCAATTTGGTGTTTGAGCAAGTGATTAAAATGTATTATAAAGTATAGTTTTTTTACGTAACAAATAGGAGCTTTATACAATCATTTACTTCTTGTTAACTAATTTCTTTGAACAACCCTATTTTGAAGTTAAAAACGAAGGGTTTATCATTGAGCCATCAGGTCACTAAAAAAACAGTTTCAGGTTTGATAAGATCATCCTAAAAATGCAAGCAAAACAATCACTACTGCTCACTCCTTTTGTAAGCACTACCGTGGTACAGCGAAAGTGCTACTTCCCCGAAAGGGGAGCCATGTGGCAAACTCAATCACCCACCCAATTTGGAATCAACCCCCTTAAGTTACAAAATGCCATTGACTTTGCTTTGGCAAATGAATACAAAGGTGATCGGGATTTAAAAATCACCTTGAGTAAGTGGTTTAGCCGTGAACATTTTCATCAAATGATAGGTCCCACCAAAAAAAGAGGAAACCCCTCTGGAATGATTCTCAAAAATGGATACATCATTGCCCGGTGGGGCAACAACCAACGCGTAGAAATGGCGTGCAGTGCTACCAAAAGCTATTTGTCTACGGTAGCAGCACTGGCCGTAGACATTGGGCTCATACGCTCGCTTGATGACCAAGTGTGCTTATACATCAAAGATGGAAAATTTGCAGGTGCCCACAACTCAAAAGTAACCTGGGCGCATTTGCTCACCCAATCATCTGAATGGGCAGGGGAGCTATGGGGAGGACACGATTGGGCAGAGCGGCCACCCAAAACTGGCACGGTAGAAGATTGGAAAAACCGCCCCCGGTCTGAGCCTGGCACTTTGTTTAGGTACAACAATGTGCGGGTAAACCTGTTGGCGTATGCCCTGCTCAAAGTTTGGCAAAAGCCATTGCCACAAGTATTAAAAGACTACGTGATGGACAAAATAGGGGCGTCGTTTACCTGGAGCTGGCACGGTTACCCCACCTCTAAAGTAAACATCAATGGGAGAGAGGTAGAGTCGGTAAGTGGAGGAGCACACTGGGGGGGCGGACTATTTATCAGTGCCGAAGACCATGCACGTTATGGTTTACTGTTTTTGAACAATGGCAAGTGGAAAGATACCCAGGTGTTGCCCAAAAACTGGGTGCATACTGCTACCCAACCATCAATGGCCAATGGCAACTATGGATATATGTGGTGGCTTAACCGTAAAGTAGCCAATTATGTAGGAGATAAACCTCGGTATTGGCCAGGGGTTCCCGAAAGCGTATTTTATGCGTCAGGTTTTGGGGGCAATTTGGTAGTGGTAGACAAAGCCCACGATTTGGTAATTGTCACGCGTTGGCTTGACTATACCAAAACCGGAGAAATGATCAAACGGGTTATGGAAGCTTTGTAACTCAAAGACTATGAGGTGTTTAGTCTTGGGGTAGGACTCAGCACGGCACTGGTTTTTTCGCGCAAGATCCAGTGAACCGACCGAAATTACTCCCTTACCACAGCTTTTGGGGGCACACAGGTCAACCCCCTGAAATAGCTTGTAAAATAAAAACTTCGTCTTGTGCTTCTACTGTATCTTGCAGTGTGTCTTTGTCTTGGATGAGTTCTTCGCCAATAAAAATATTGACGTGTTGCCTTAACTTGCCCCTTTCGTCTACCAGATAATCTCTAATGCCAGGGTATTGTTGATTGAGTGCCTCTAGCACCTGTGCTATGGTGTTGCCTGGTACTTCTATCTGCTCCGCAAGGTGAGGGTAAAACCTCCTGAGCAAGTTGGTAAACTTTATTTTTGCCATTCATTTAAGTGTTGCTGAAGCAGCAATATAAAACTTTTATTTGGTTACCCGAAAGTCTCTGTTTAGCGAGGGGCTTTAAGAAATGTTTGTCTTGTTTCCCTTCCCCCTATTTTTATGTAGTTTTGAAGTTTAATCAAACGCCTGACTTATGAAGTTTATTCATTTGAAAACTTTTCTTTTAATCGTATGCATACAAGGCATGTTTGCTTCGTTTGCCATAGCTCAATCAGCGGCATTGGGACAACTTGCTGCTAAAAAAAACGAGTTTGTAAAACAACAAGATTATAAAACCGCTTTGGTGTGGGGTAAAAAAATGTTGGCACTGGCCGCCAAAGAATTTGGGGCAGCATCGGCAACCTATGCCAATTATGCCCATGATGTGGGACAATTATACCTGGCAAACAAAGCGTATGATCAAGCCATCCAACTATTTACTCAAGCCAGTAATATTTATAAAGAGCAACTGGGCGAAAACCACCTCTATTATGCCGTGGGGCTCAACTCGCAGGCAAATGTATATTACGAACAAAAAAACTACACCAAAGCCTTGCCTCTTTACCAAAAGGTGTTGAGTGTATACAAAGCTCAACTAGGCAAAACCCATCAATACTGTAACCTGACTACCGATCGTATAGTAGCCATTTATGAACAGCAGCAAAACTATACCGCTTTGCTTCCTGTTTTGCTTGATCAATTGGCTTTGTACGAAACCCAAAAAGGTAAAATAACCAATGAGTACGCTTTTCAATTGAGTAAAATAGCCGAGGTATACAAGATACAAAAGCAGTATCCAAAGTCGGCAGAGTTGTATGAGAGGTCGGCAAGTATATTTAGTAAAAATGGTGTTTATGACAATCAGGCAGCAGTGTTGAGCAATTTGTCTACAGTGTATCTGTTGCTGAAAAAGCCGCAAAAATCAGCCAGGGTTGCCCAAAAATCATTGCGTATTTTTAAAGACCAACTCAAAGATACCCAATCAGCCAACTATGCTGTTACCTTATCGGGTTTGGTACAAGCTTATGAACAACAAAATAAACATCAAGCCCTTTTACCTTTATACCAAGAGTTGTTGCCCTTGTTTGAGCAACAAAAAAACTTCACCAATTATGTGACCTATGCCTATCATTTGGGGAGTTATTACCAAGAGCAAGGTCAGGTAACCTTCGCCCAAAAGTGGTACCAAAAAGCCATCAGTGTTGCCAAAGCTCATCAACTAAAAACCCCTGATTTGATAAGGGCTATGACCAACCTTGCCGTAATAGAAACCACCTATGCCTCGTATGCAAAAGCTGAACAATTACTGACAGAAGGGATCAATTTACACATAAACAATTACGGCAAGAAGAAACGAAACTACTACACATTGCTTACTACTCTGGGCGAACTTTATCGCTCACTGGCAAAATATGAATTGGCAGAAAAAAACTTTTTAGAAGCCCAAAAGGTGGCTGCTGAGGTGTTGGGTACCCAAAGCATAGAGTATGGCAATATATACAATAGCCTGGGCTTGTTGTACAAAGACGTGGGAAACTATACAGCTGCCAAACAGCACCTGGATTCTGCGCAAAAGTTTTATAAAAATAAACCAGGAGAAGAATATGGCGTAGTGCTCAACAACCAAGGGCTGTTGTACATGGAGCAAGGACTGTATGAAAAGGCAGAACAGTTGTTTTTGAAATCACTTAAACACCAGGCAAAAGCGCTGGGGGCTCAGCATTATGAGTACGCCACTGTGCTCAACAATCTGGGACTGTTGTATTTCAACATGGGTATTTACTCTAAGGCAGTACCTCGTTTTCAACAGGCTTTAGAAATCAAGTACAGACACTATGGCAAAATACACCCTTATTATGCTAATTCTTTGGGTAATCTGGGGCTGGTACACCTCAACACGGGTAATTATGGGGAGGCAGAAACCGCTTTTGACGAAGCCTTACTTATTTATAAAAAAACTGTGGGTAAAGCCCATAATTTTTATGCTACCTCTTTATTAAACCTGGCAACATTGTATACTACCTTGGGCAAGTACAAAAGGGCTGTAGTGACCTTGCAAAAAGCTGAAAAAGCCATTTTGAAATCGGTAGGTAACGAACATACATTGTATGCCTCATTTTTATCGCAAATAGGTACTTTTTACCTGACCACAAGAAACTATGAAAAAGCTGGAGATTATTTTTATTCAGCCATGTTAATGTATGAAAAAAAGTTTGGCAAAACCCATCCCAACTATTTTACTGCCTTGCTCAATTTACATTTTGCGTACAAAATGCAAGGCAAACGACAACTGGTAGAAAAGCGCTTTCGCAATATTATACCATTGGCTGAAAAGGCGCTAAAAAATGATCCTACCATATTTGCCCATATTTTACGCAATCGTGCTTTTGATTACCAAGCCCTTGGGAAATATAAAAAAGCTGAAGCATTGCTCCAAAAGAGTATGCGCGTGATTGAGCAATCGCTAGGAAAAAATAACCAAACGTATGTGCATGCTCAGGGGCAAAATGCAGTGTTTTATGCTGAAATAGGAGAGTTGGCGCGTGCCAAAAAACAATTTATAAGGTTTGCCAATTTATTTTTAGACTACATGGCGCACAACTACCCGGCAATGAGCGAAAAAGACAAACTCGCTTTTCAATACTCTTCGGTAGCGCATGTAGAAGCTTTCAAAGACTTTGCGGTAAAGCAAGGAGAGCAGTTTCCTGTTTTATTAGATAAGTTGTTTGAGTTTCACCTAAAAACCAAATTGCTTGCGTTGAACTTTTCTAAAAAAATGCGCACCACTATTTTACAGCGTAAAAACGCTGAAGACCTTAAGTTATACGACCAGTGGATTGCACAAAAAGAATACTTGGCGAAGCTTTATCAATTGCCCAAATTAGTGCTCAAAAAACGAGGGATAGACTTGATGGCACTGGAAGAGAAAAATGACCGCATAGAAAAACAACTGGCAAAAAAATACCAACTGTTTGCTCGTCAGGCATTTATACCCAAGCATGGTTGGCAAAAGATACAAAAAGCCTTGCAACCCAACGAAGTAGTCATAGAAATGGTCAGAACATCAGACTGGGCACAAAGTGCAAATATATCGTATGGGGTATGGGTAATTAAGGGAGGCAAGGCAACCCCTCCCAAATTTTTACGCCTAAAAAACGGTTATCAACTAGAGCGTCGTTACCTTAGGTATTACCGGGGTAGAATTAAATACAAGGGAACAGACAGGTATAGTTATAGTAAGTTTTGGCAACCCATTCAACAAGTAATAGACAGTTTGCCACAAGGCAAAGAAGTAGCAAAAATATATTTTTCTCCTACTGGATTTTATAACCAGGTAAACTTGAATACGTTGCAAAACCCGGCAAATAAGCAATACCTGATCGATCGTTATAAAATTCAGCTCATAAACACCAGCAAAGATGTATTGAGTTTAAGAAAACAAGAAGTGTTGGGAGCCAATACCCTGGCAGTATTGGTAGGCAGACCTGTATACAAACTACCTATAGGCAACCGTAGTAAGGCTGACACTGTCCAAACTGATAAACGTGGCTTAGACTCTGACCGTAGCCAGCGCCAGTTGGCCAGTGTGGTGTTTAAAGATTTGCCTGGCACCGAAAAAGAAGTAAACCAAATAGCCAACATTATGCAGCAAAATCAATGGCAAACCCAAAAACTAATGGGGAAAGAGGCATTAGAAAAGCACATAAAAGAAGTAGAAAACCCTACCATATTACATATAGCCACGCACGGTTTTTTTATTGCCAGGCGTGCCCAAAAAAAGAACACCTTCTCGCTTATTGACAATGATGTAGACTACCACGCCCCCATGCTGCGTTCAGGCATAGTATTGACTGGGGTGTCAAACAAAAAAACGCTATTAAATGGGCAAGAAGATGGCATACTCACGGCTTATGAGGTGGCAAATATGCGGCTCGAAAAAACAAAACTAGTGGTGTTATCTGCTTGTGAAACCGGGTTGGGAGATGTAAGAATAGGTGAGGGGGTGTATGGGTTGCAGCGTGCATTAAAAACTGCGGGTGCCCAAAATATTATTATGAGTTTATGGAAAGTAGACGATACTGCTACTCAAAAGCTGATGATATATTTTTATCGTAACCTGACAAAGTTTAAAAACCTAAAAAAGGCTTTTAGGGCAGCCCAGCGAGAAATAAAACAAGCATTTCCGCACCCTTATTATTGGGGAGCTTTTGTGTTGTTAGGTGAGTAAATAAAAGTACTAAAGCAAAAAACGAGATGGCAACACCATCTCGTTTTTTTTTCCTAACCACAAAGCTTATTAAATATCTTTGGTTACTATATATTCAAACTCAAGACCAAAAATAAAAGTAGGGAAATTTTTTTGTAAGTCACTGATTATCAGTCAGATGTTTTTTGATTGTTTTGACTTGTGAAAAAACAAGACTTACAATAAAAGCTTTTTTATTACGATATATCGTTGCAGTTTTGTTATATCGTAGCCCTCAGGGTATTAGTATTCAGCCAAGCCTGGAATGATGGGTAAGATTTGTAATGACGTTTTATGAAAGGAGAGGAGAAAGGGCAGAGTATCGAAAAAAAATGCCCGTGTTCAATACACGGGACTTTTGCTGAAACCTATCCCTACATTCTGTATCAGAGCGTAGACTTTTCAATGTTTTGGGTGTTATTTTTAGTCAAGCCAGTCAATGGCTTCTTCGGTAGAACTAAAGTAACGAGAGTGGTTTCCCTGAATACTATTTTCAAGCGATTGCTCTACTGATTTTTGGGCAAAAAAATCATCTGATATTACCAATGCACTGATATTGGTCAGTTGCTGTTGTACTATTTTGTTTAAGAAGTGTTCTTTGACCCAACCTTGCATGTCAGGGTCTATAGTATAGGCAAATTTTTTAAGGTTGATCAATGTTTTCTCAGGACGATACTTTTGTAAGTACTGGAGCGCTTGTTCGGTTTCTTTTTGGTACTCAATATCTTCCATTTTCAAGGTAGAAGCATTCCACCTGAAATGTAATGTTGAGTTTTTTTTATGAAACGAAATTTCCTGATACTTACTTTTGTATATTATTTTCATGAGTGCTGCATCCTGGGTTCAAACCTGATCTATTCAGCAAAAAACGTACATCGAAAAGAAAAAGTTTAACTTTCCAGGCGGAAAATTAAACTTTTAGGGATTATTACTATTAAGAAATAAGGAAGCTTTAATTAAAATCTCACGTCACACTGAGGCAATGCATTGAGTATACGGTCTTTTTCGTCTTTTGAGAGTGGATTGCCTACCAAAATCAAAGTTCTGAGTCCCTTCATTTTTTTTAGGTGAGTAGGCATAGTGGCAATTTTATTATTGCTTAAGACTAATAACTCCAGTTTACTTAGCTGAGTAATACTTTCGGGCAATTGTGTAAGGTGGTTGTTCGATAATATCAAGGCGTTCAAACTTTTCATTTGCCCTATATCCTTCTTCAGCTCCTTGATTTGGTTGTGTTCCAGGTTAAGTTTGTGCAGTTGGGTCAGTTGATACAGCTGAGTAGGCAAAGCAGTAATGTGATTGTAGCCCACGCTGATCAATCGGAGTTTTTGTAGCTTTCCCAAAGCCGCTGGCAAGCTCTTAAGTTGGTTATAGTCTAGCTCTAGTACCTGTAGGTTTTGCATAGTGCCCATACTTTCAGGCAGTTGCTCTAAATGATTGATCATCATGTGTAATAAGCGCAACTTTTTAAGCTGACCAATGCTTGTAGGCAAAGTCTTGATTTTATTCTTGGCAAGGTTCAAGCGTTTCAATTGAGTCAATTTTCCAACACCTTCAGGTATATCAGTCAATTTATTTTGGCGAATATTGAGCACCTCTAGTTCGGCTAGGGTAAATATAGAAGGATGCCACTGGGTAAGCTTATTTTTCATCAAATTTAAAAACTTAAGCTGAGGCAGCTTGTCCAACCCTTGTGGTACTTCCTGTAGTGCTTGGTTACGCAAATTGAGCAATGTACCCTGCCCCTGAATGGCTTGTTGTACTGAGGTGTGTATCAGCCCATGTTTAGGAGTAGGCACTTGTGCCAAAGCCAGTCCTGTTTGCAAAAAGCAAAAAACGAATATATAAAGAATGTTTTTTTTCATTGTTGTTAGAAATTTAAAAACAGGAG
This sequence comes from uncultured Microscilla sp., assembly GCF_947493425.1. Lineage (GTDB taxonomy): Bacteria > Bacteroidota > Bacteroidia > Cytophagales > Microscillaceae > Microscilla. The sequence continues at coordinate 27,034 of NZ_CANLRP010000038.1, forward strand.
CACTGTTTATTTGTGCCCCTGTAATGGTTCAATCATCAAAAAGATGTGTAGTGTAGATTGCTTATTTTAAGGTATTCACACAATTGCTTATTTTTGATAGTTGATAACACTTGTTTGTCGTTTGCCATTGGCAGTTACTACAATCAAAAGGTTTTGTTGTTGAGAAACGTGTCGGTTTAGGTCAAAAGCCAATTGATGTTTGCCTGCCTGCAGGTGTTTATTGAACAAAGTGGTTACTTTTTGCCCCTGAGTTGTAAGCAAATCAATTACTACTTTGCCCTCGTATTCGGTAGCAAAAGCCACATTGACTTTGCCTTGCATTGGAGGATTTGGAAAAACCTTCATGGCTTGTACACCAGTAGCTTCCTGGGCAATGGTTGTTCCTGTTGTGCGATTGTTTAAAGTACCCAAGTCTTTGTTAAGCGCAATCACTATAGTAGCCGATTGGTTAAAACGTACACTGTTTCCGGCAGCATCGGTTTGGCTACTATTCCAAAAGCTGGGGTGTTGAATAGACAAAAACATAAAACGTCCATCAGGCGAGAAAGTGATTCCGGTAGGTTCTGAGCCATTGGGCGAAGACCCAAACAATTTTACCCTGGGGTTGCTTTGGGTATGTCCGTTTTCTACCATCCAGATATAGTCTCTGCCACCATCTTGCAATACCCATAAGTTACCGTCATTGTCAAAAGCCAGGTTATCGTTGCCACTACCCCAAGACTCGTTTACTGTGCCACTGTTGGTAGCAATAGGGTAGCTACGCCCACCTACAAACACTTCAAATCCTGATATTGTGGAACCGTTATCGTTGAATCTATACACTCTGCCATTTCCCTTAGAGGTATAATAAATTTTCCCGTTAATTGGGTGAATTTCTACATCCTCTACTCCACTAAAATTATTACCACCCAGTGAAGAGGCAATAGAAGACGTGTTATTACGGTCACTTTTAGTGCTGTTAGGCACTTGTACCCAACGTCCGGTAGACCTGGTAGGGTTTCCACCACTTAAGCCACCATCTAGTTTTAACACATACAACCTTCCGCTGGACAGGTTTTGGGCGCTGTTTGCTACAAACTTATACACACAGCTAGTGCCTCCGTCTTCGCCATAATATACCGTTCTGCGGTCGCTTGCCACCACTACATTTTCGTGACGCATACGCCCTAATGCCCATAGTTTTTCCTGCTTACCATTGCCATAAGACTTTACACGTTTGGTGACAGGGTCAATCTCTACACACCAGCCTACATCTTCATAACCATCGTTGTTGTTGTCGCCACTGTTGTAAGTTTCTTCGCAAGTAATTACGGTACCCCAAGGCGTAATGCCACCCGAACAATTGCGGGTAGTAGTTACCAAGGCGTTGTTGTAAAAATCAACTGCCTGGTTACTGTTTACATTCCATAATTTAGACGTGTTGCTATAGCTTAGGCGCATCATAGATACACCACCAGGAGTATTCTCGTGGTTTACAGAAAGGTAACCGTTGGTGCTACTGTTGTTAATGGGCACATACCCGGTAAAGTCATGGTTGCCTGGTACATTGCCCCCACCAGTAGTATAACTATCGCCCTGCTTCATCAACATTTGAAAACGATGTGAAGAAGGAATGATCAAACGAGAGGTTTGACTGGTAGGACTGATAGAGGTAAAGCAACTAATCTTGTTACATCCGCCATTAGATGGGCTCACTGTAATATAAGATGTTTTAGTTTCTACATCACTGCCATAAGCATTGCGTGCCGTCAGCCTTACTGTAAACCTTCCAGCACGATTGTAAGTAACCACCGGGTTAGTAGCAGTACTGCCAGAGGGTGAACCACCACTAAATACCCAACTGTAGCTGCTAGGGTTATTTGTTGACCGATTGCTAAAGTTTACACTTTGACCTACTGTAATGTTGGTACGATTTGCTACAAATGCAGCAACTGGAGGCGTTCCACCACCAGAGCCAATGTTTACAGTATAATCTTCTACTTCTCCATCTTGAAAGTTTTCACAAGCGGTAGCAGGTCCGTTATACTTCATAGACACACGCATACGGGTACGACGTGTGATGTTGGCAGGCACCCTAACGGTACCACTTACTGTAGAACTAGCCGTAGACCCTGCGTCATATACTAGCTCACCTGCATCGTTAAAGTCACAGTCTCCATTGTAATCTATCCATACTTTGAAGTATTCTTGGTAACTAGAGCCTGAAAACCCAGGAGTAAGGCGGATGTTGTAGCTTCGTCCAGCGCTTAAATTAATGGTTCGATTAGTAAAGTTGGTGTAATTGTTCGCGCCCGATGTATTAGAAAAACCCCCTAGTTCTACCTTGGCAATGTGCTCATAAGTAGAGCGATTACTGGTAGACGTGCAATAGTTGCAACCACTTCCGCCACCATTGGTATAGTTTACCACCAACAAGGGGGCTTTACTGCTACTACCATTGTAAGCCTCAGCAGTGCGTTCTCCACTACCATTAATGATAATAGCGATATTGTTGCCCGATGCCCAACCATTGCGGTTTACAATTTCTTGCACAATACCTTTAAGGTTAGGAGTACGTTGTCTGGAGCCAGCTTCTCCGACACTGTTCCAGGCAGGTACATTGTTCCAGTTTACTCTGGCAGAAGTAAGGCTACGTGAAGAAATATTTTTGTTGCTTGACGAAAAAGTACCTGCACTATTCGTATCTTCTCCTCTAATCACAAGGTTGGTTGTTCCACTATTGGTTTCATCGGCGGTAAACTGCACATAAGCCGATGTGATAACTGCTCTTCGTGGAATGTTTAGGTTACGAAATAGCATGCCTACCCATTGGTTGCCTCTGGTGCTTCCGTCGCGTACTAATTCAAGGTCAGAACTATTGAGGTACATACGCCCTGGGCTGCTTCCAGCGTCACCGCCTCGTTCTTCAGCATCATCATTTGACGATGACACCCTTACTGAAATTTGTGTTTGAGCAATTGAGAGGTGGCTTATCCCAATCATCAGGCATATACAAAAAAATGTATACCACTTGGTGGTTAAGTAGTGATGTTTCATTGAGTATAGTAAAGTTTATATATAAGTAAAAAAGTGTCCGTTTTTTCGGAGCGCAAATATGACCAGACCTCGAAGGGATTCAAACCATTAAACATTAACTTTTTATTATAAAAATGGGTAAAGTGGAGTAGCATGTTTACAATTTTTTGATGAGAGAAGCTTCGCTCTTGGGCAAATAAAATGAGAATTGCTGTATGAAACAGAGGAGTCTGTATGGTTGGGTAATTAGTCAAAAACGCTATTAATTTTCTGTTAAAATTCCTCGAAAACCCTACTTTCACTTATATTTTTGTTAAGGTTGTCAGACAATTATGTAACTTCATTTACTATCATGTATCCAATGAAAAACCTGATCATATTGATTTTGACTACTTTTTTGTTTGCCCAGTGTAATGGGCAAAATAAGTATGACCCTGACACCAACAACAATCAAAAGTTTAAAAAAAGGTATGCTAAAAAACGCCCTAAAGGTTCGCCTACCCAAATGGGGTTTCAAGAGTATAACCCAGCGTCTACCTTGATAGTGCCCGAACATACCCCTACCCAAGCCAAGTACCCCTTTATTGATGTGCACAATCATCAGTGGCGCATGGGTAACCAGGATTTGAGTGATTTAGCAGCAAAAATGACAGCGTTGAATATGAAAGTAATGGTAAACCTAAGTGGACGTGGTTGGAACCGAAATGGAGACAGTTTTTTGGCAAAAGTGATGAACAATGTCAAGACCTCAAAGCACAAGAACAGGTTCATTGTATTTACTAATATTAGTTTTAAAGGAATAGACGACCCCGACTGGACCAACACTACAGTAGCCCAACTTGAGCGCGATGTAAAAAAGTATGGAGTGAATGGACTCAAAATTTACAAAAACCTGGGGCTTACCGCCAAAGATAGCCAAGGCAAACGCATTGCGGTAAATGATCCTCGTTTGGATGCTGTGTGGGCAAAGTGTGGAGAGTTGGGGATTCCGGTGCTCATTCATACCGGAGAGCCCTTTCAGTTTTGGTTGCCACGCGACAGTCGCAACGAGCGTTGGCTGGAGTTGAAACAAAAACCAGGGCGTTACCGCAATCCAAAAAAATTTCCTTCATGGGAAGTGGTTATACAAGAGCAGCATTACATTTTCAAAAAACATAAAAATACCAAGTTTATCAATGCTCACCTGGGCTGGATGGGCAACGACTTGAATCGCTTAGGCAAGCTGCTCGACGAGTGCCCCAATGTATATACCGAAATAGGGGCAGTGCTTGCCGAACTGGGTAGGCAACCTCGCTTTGCCCGCAAGTGGCTCACCAAATACCAAGACCGGGTAATGTTTGGCAAAGATACCTGGAAGCCCAAAGAGTACGCCGTGTATTTTAGGGTATTAGAAACCGAAGACGAATACTTTGACTACTACCGTAAGCGCCACGCTCACTGGAAAATGTATGGGCTCAACTTATCTGATCAGGTCTTAAAAAAACTTTATTATAAAAATGCCTTAAAGGTGATTCCGAACATAGATAAATCTCTTTTCCCTAAAGACTAATGAAAATTGTGTATTACAATTAAATTTTCGTGAATTAGAGTGAATGTATGGTATAATAGATAAAAAAAAGTATTTTTGTTCTTCAAAAGTGTTTACTATAGTAGAAATGCTATAAAGCCATAAGTGTTATTGATTGATTCAGAAAATGAACGCAAACGATTATTTAAGCCCGGAAGAAATAAAAGTATTGACCCAAAAAAATGACTGGAAAGGTTGGTGGATGGTATTGAAAATATGGGGAAGTATAGCCGCTATATTTACCCTGTTGGCTTTGTTTCCCAATGTGTTTACCATATTACTTGCTTTGGTTTTATTAGGAGGCAGGCAATTGGCCTGTGCCATTCTTATGCACGACATGTCGCACCGTGCTGTGTTCAAATCAGCCCGTTTAAATGCTTTTGTGGGCAATTGGCTGGGAGGCTATCCAGTTATCAATGATTGTGTGCGTTATCGTCCCTACCATATTAAACACCACGTAAATGTTGGCACTACCAAAGATCCTGACTTGTCGCTTACTTATGGTTACCCTACTACCGTGATGAGCTTTCTTCGTAAAGTAGCCCGTGATCTGGCAGGTATTACTGGAGTAAAGACTCAGCTGGGGGTAGCTTTAATTAATTTTGGTTATATAGAATATACTGCCAGCCGCACTGTTCATAAGATAAGCCAAAGCAACAGGAGTAAATGGAACGTGATAAAAACAGGCGTAAACTATTATTGGCAACCCCTTTTGGCAAATGCAATGATATGGTGTGTACTGTGGTTATGCGGCGCAGGCTGGGTGTTTTTAGTATGGGTAGCGGCCTTGTTTACTACTTTTAATTTTTCATTACGGGTGCGTTCTATTGCTGAACATAGTATGGTGCCCGACCTGGAAGATGCCCACCGCAACACCCGCACTACCTATGCCAACTGGTGGGAAAAACTCCTTTTTGCCCCTAATAATGTAAATTATCATGCAGAGCATCACTTGCTTATGACAGTGCCTCCTTACAATTTACCCAAAATGCACCAAATCATCAAGGCAAGAGGCTTTTATGAACAAGGAGTGCTGGCGCAAAACTATTGGCAAATTATAAAAATGGCTGTGAGTAAAAAAGCATAAAAAAACAGGTTACCTTGCGGCACCTGTTCTTTTCAAAGATCATGACAGGAATTATCTATCAAGCTTTACATCGATAGCTTGCATTCCTTTTTTTCCGCGGGTTTCTTCGTATGTTACGTTGTCATTCTCAAATAATTGATCCTGCGTATCAGAAACGTGGAAGAAGATATCCTCACCAGTGTCTGAGTTAGTTATAAAACCATAACCTTTGTCTTCTTTAAAAAATTTTACAACTCCTTTATTCATTTTTTTACTAATTATTATAAAATACAAAAGGGGCTTACAAACCTAGTTTTAAAGGCCTATATTCCCCTAAACTTTCATCCAAAGTTACACTTTTAATTGTATGAATGGGTATTTTATTTCTGAAATTGTCAGTATTTATTTGATTTTAATTCCGAGTGTCTATAAAAGCTTGAAGCAGAGCTACTAAGCACGTTTTATTTCTCTATTTAGCCTCAGTAAAGGGGTTTTTTTATAAAGAATAAGCCCGTTATAAACAACAAAAAGTCGCTTTGAACCTTCGCGAGTGGTTCAAAGCGACTTTTGCTTGTATATCTTTTATTTGGTAACTTCTAATCTGTCATATCCGATACAATCTTTACCGTATTCTCATTACTTTGATAGACGAAGCCTTGTCGTTCCAGGCAGTACCCATAAAAGCTGAAGAACTTGTAAAATCCTTGTATCTGCCCCGAAAGTTAGCGTGCTCATATACGCGCACCTTGTAGCCTCTTGGTATGCGTATCGAACTCAATTTATCATTGCCAATACGTATTTGGTTTACATTGTAGCTTCCTATGCCTACACTTTGCTTGTTGCCACGATAATTGCTATGCTCATAAAGCACTATCCGACTACGGGTGTTCAGATTATTTCTGTTTGTTGTGCTGGCTTTCATTACCCTCATAGACGATACCTTATCGTTCCAGACAGTACCCACAAAACCCGACGAACTTGTAAAGTCTTTGTACCTTCCACGAAAGTTGGCATGTTCAAAAACCCTTACTTTATACCCCCTGCGTATTTTTATTGAGCTTAATTGGTCGTTGCCAATACCTAGTTGGCTAAAGTTATAGTTTCCTGTATTAAACGACTTATTTCGTCCCCTAAAGTTGCTGTGTTCATAAATAGTAACCAAACCAAAAGAACTGTTCCCAGAGTTGCCGCTACTGCCTCCGCTTACACTGCCCCTTTTATTGACATACTTGCTCATAGTTCTTATAAAATTACTGGCGTTTTGGTAACCTACCGATCTACCTACCAGGTTGCCACGAGCATCAAAAAACAAAACCGTAGGGTATGCCCTTACTTTGTATTTACGAGCAATAGAAGGTCCTTCTCCTTTTTCAGCATCTATTTTATAAGCCACAAAGTTACGGTTGGCATATTGCCCTACCGACGAGGCACTAAAAGTATTGCGAGTCATTGATTTACAGGGTCCACACCAAGTGGTATATACATCTACAAAAAATGGTTTGTTTCTACGACTTGCCTGCGATTTCATACTGTTCCAACTTCCCTTAAAAAAATTAACACCAGCCGATTGGTAACTGTTACCTCCACTGGTACGTCCACCATATTTGCGCAAAGTGCCCAAAAAAGCATTGGCATTCTGATAACCCACCTGACGCCCTTTTAATCTGCCCTCATGGTCAAAAAACAAAATAGTGGGGTAAGCATTTACCCGGTATTTTCTTGCCAGGCGAGGACCTTCCCCTCGCTCAGCGTCTAACTTATAAGGAACAAAATTTCGATTGGCATAAGTACCCACACTATTGCTTGAAAAGGTATTGCGGGTCATTGCTTTGCAGGGGCCACACCAAGTAGTGTACACGTCTACAAAAAATGGTTTTTTCTGACGGCGGGCTTTTGCCAATAGTGAATTCCAATTGCCTTGGTGAAAATTGACCCCAGCCACGGTGGTAATATCTTTCTTTACAGGTGGTTTGGCAAACGCCCAGGCGCTCCATACCATCAATAAAGAGAGTATAATAGATCGTTTCATAGTAAATATTGAATAAATAGGTAAAGTATAAGTTTGTTGGTTGTTGTGTAGAGTTTTTATCATAGATTGTATGGGGTTAATAAATAACAGAGTATTGGCATCAAGCAGGAACTCCATTAGGAGTGAGTATAGCCTGATAAAATATAAAATTACGTATGGTTCAATTTACGCATGTTTTGGACAAAACGTTAAAAAAATACTATGTTTGGTGTCATAAGTTATAGTAAGCAGTATATTCTGACTATAAAGTGTACAATTGATTACACCATTTTTCGTTTTCTCTGCTTGTCAAACTGTGTTTTGACTAGGTTAACTACTTGCTGAGTGATTTTTTCTCTGGAAAACTGTCTTTCGGCCACCTTTCGGGCATTTTGTTGGTATTTCTGTAATAAATCAACCTGGGTTATAAAAGGCATTAACTGATCTAAAAAATCGCCTGGCTTATCAGGTGCAGCATAAAAACCACATTGATTCTCTTCTACAATTTCTTTGAGCCATCCTGAAGTGTTTACAATGGTGAGCTTGCCTGCTGCCAGCGAGTCAAAAAACTTATTAGGGCTACACGTGGTCAATACTGGCTTGGCCAAAAACGAAGTATAGGTTGCATGCGATTGATCCAATAACCTTCTGGTAGTGCTTTTATCAACCGCCCCATATAGTTTTACGTTGGTGAGCTTTTTTGCCTTTTGCCGAACATTTGCCAATGCTTTGCCTTCACCTATTATCCAAAACTCTACTTGATCAACGCCCTTTTTTTCAGCCAAAGACGCAATTTGGAGTAAATAATCTAAATGGTTGGCTTTGCCTATGGTGCCAATATAGCTAATGACAAAAGGGGGTTTAGTAGTAGAAAGGGTAGGGGAAAAGAAATGACAGTCGGCCATGTTAGGGGCAAGCAAAATACCCTTTTCAGGGACTTTTTGTTGCACAGCAGCTTGCATTCCAGGCGATAAGGTTACAATTTGTAATGCTTTACGGTAAATTTTGGCCTCCAACGCAAATAGCCGTTGTTGGAGCCAACCGTTGTTGATTACTCCCATTTCTATAGGTGCTTGCGGCCACAAATCCCTTACTTCAAACACATAAGGGATATTTTGCCAGCGTTTGAGCCATAAAGCCACCCACCCAATAGTGAGTGGGGTAGAAGTAGCATAGCAAATACAAGGAGTATCAATGGCTTGTTGTTTTATTTGACGTGCCTTTCGATAACATTGCCAGGTAAATTTGATAAAAGAAATAATTCTTTGGACAGTGCCTAGTTTGTTATCATAGTACACTGGTAAGTAGTGCACTTTTATGCCATCAATCATTTTATAGGTCGGTGTTTTTTTGTTATGAGCAGTAATCATTTCCACCTCAAACCCAGCTTCAACCATTGCCTTGGCAATAAACAAAGAACGATGACTACCTCCCTCTTCTTTAGTTTTAAAGTATTGATGTAAATAGATGATTTTCAATGTTTTGTGTGGTTAGAATTTTGCTTTTAGCCAATAGTCAAGCACAACAACTGCCCAAATCTCTGAAGTATAATCTCTTTTTTTATGCTGGTGTGTTGCCAACATCTTTTCAAACTTAGGATAATCTATCCATTTGTATGTCACTGGGTGCGGTTTTTTGAGCGAGTTTGTTATCCAAGGCAGTTTGCCTTCCTGTAGCCATTTGCCAAAAGGCATGCCAAATCCTTCTTTTGCTCTTTGGGTGTATAGTTGCCCTCCTCGTTTGTTGAGCCATTTTTTCAGCAATGTTTTTTTGCCTTTTTTCAGTAGTTCAAGCGTTGGGTAGTGTTGGATGGCTTTTGTGAGTGCTTGCGATAAATAAGGTACCCGCACCTCTAGCCCATGCTGCATCGACATAGCATCAGTCATTGCCAACACATCGTTTGCCAAGTAATGTGTTTTATCATAATGCAAACACCAACGTAGCCACTCTTCGGTAGTATCATACTGTATATGTGGTGATGTTAGATGGAGCTGCTTTCTGAGCGGAATCGTTTGCAACTGGGTAAAGTTGACAAAAGTCTGGGCAGGGTGTATATCTATTTGGTCAAAAAACTTTTGAGCAAGCCTGATTTTATTGCGCCAAGGGTAAGACCCCCGATCTGATAACCCTCGGCCTAACCACTGGGCATAAGGCTTTAGAGTATTGAGCAGGGGGCGTTTTTTGAGGTATTGGGCAAAAGCCCAATGACGGTTATACCCTGCAAAAAGTTCATCTGCCCCTGCTCCCGAAAGTATCACTTTTACTTGTTTTCGGGCTTTTTTTGCCAATAAGTAAGTCAGCAAAGCTGCTCCGTCTGCTATGGGTTGATCCAGGCAAGCCACCCAATCTGCCAAGTCTTTCAAATCGGTGGCGTCAATGGTATATTCGTGGTGTATGCTTTGGTATTGTTGGGAAGCAAGCCGGGCAAAGTGAAAATCTTTTGTACCAAAACTTTGATCACCAACCGTGTTGACCAGAGAAAAGGAGGGAAGGTGTTGAGTACCCAGCTCCTGTACAATGCTTAGCAACAGAGTAGAGTCAACCCCACCGCTCAAAAAAATACCTACTGGTACATCGGCCTGCAGTTGCTGTTCTATAGAGGTAATTAATAATTCTTCTATCGATTGACTGTCAAGGGGAGAGCTACTATAGGTGGATGTTGTATTGGTTGGTATTTCCTGTAATTTTTGGGTGTTTATATCAAAGTTTGCCAACAAAGGTAAGTGGTAAATATGCTGATAGAAGGTTTGGGGGGGGGGGGCATACTTAAAACGCAGATAGTGTCCGACTTGTCCTTCGTTTAAACGATTGGGTACCACGCCGCTTGCTACCACACCGCGTATTTCAGACGAAACCACCAGGCAGCGTTCATTCTGATAAAAATACAAAGGCTTAATTAAAGAAGCATCGCGCCCCAATAAAATTTGCTGTTGTTGTATATCAAGCAAAGCAAAAGCAAACATTCCCTCCAGGGTTGGTATGCCATTGGCTCCGTGGGTTATCAACCAATACAGTAATACCTCTGTATCGGTGTTGGTTTTCCAATGGTAAGAAGTTGGTAAAGCTGCTTTGAGCTGGAGGTAATTGTAAATTTCGCCGTTAAAAATAAGCACATAACGCCCATCTCTTGAGAAGAAAGGTTGATTGTTGCTACTACGCAAGTCAATGATTTTGAGGTGATTGTGCCCCATAAATACTTGTGCACTGGCTAAATGTAAATGTTCAACATGGCTGCCGTCGGGTCCCCGGTGTTGGGTAGCAGCATTCATTTGCTGAACATTGTCTATATTTAAATCCCCTCGAAAATCAACAATCAGATTGAGCCCACACATTACTTATTTTTTGAGATCTTTCGCTACATTTTTATCATAATAACGACACAAGTTGGTCAAATTACATTCACCGCACTTAGGAGCCCTTGCTACACATACATAACGCCCGTGTAAAATAAGCCAATGGTGTGCCTTGGGAATAAGTTCTTCAGGAATATATTTTACCAGGGTTTTTTCTACTTCCAGAGGTGTTTTCAAGTTTTGGTTTACCAGCCCCAACCGTTTCGACACCCTAAATACGTGTGTATCTACCGCCATAGTAGGTTTATTATAAATCACCGAAGCAATCACGTTGGCAGTTTTGCGTCCTACACCAGGCAGCTTTTGCATTTCGGCTACCGTATTCGGAATCTCAGAGTTAAAATCATCTACCAGCATTTTTGCCATGCCAAGCAAGTGTTTGGTTTTGTTGTTGGGGTAAGAAATGCTTCTTATATAAGGAAACAACTCGTCAAAATTACTCTCTTTGAGTAGTTCAGGGGTGGGAAATTTATCAAAAAGGGCAGGAGTTACCATATTTACACGTTTGTCAGTGCATTGGGCACTCAATATTACTGCTACTAGCAGCTCGTAAGGTGTTCGGTAATTTAGCTCAGTCTCAGGTTCAGGATAATTCTCAGTAAAATAATTGATCAACTGCTCATAACGTTCCGCTCTTCGCATAAAATCTCAGATTTAAACATAAAAAAATTGCTTTGCAATTAACGAATTTTCATCATTAACCACAAAGCAATCGAATGTAGAATAAAATTCTGAGAAAGTAATGACAAAACTTACACCGAATGCATATCAAGCGATTGTGCACTACTTATAATCTTCCGAATCACTTCATCTGAAGGCGATTCTATTAAATCGTCCAGATCGTGTTGCGAGGAAGTCATTTGGTCGTACAATTTCTTGAATTTGGTGTCAGTTTGTAATAAAATTTCAATAACTTCATTCTCTCCCTGTGAGGTTTCTCCGTAAATATACCTCACGAGGTCATTTGGGGTATACATTTTTGTCATACGTAATTTTATATTTATTCATCTGCTTTCTAAGGTTGATGAGCGCGTAACGCATTCTACCTAAAGCCGTGTTCACACTAACATTAGTAGCATTAGCAATCTCTTGAAAGCTCATTTCTGCATAATGTCGCATTATAAGAACTTCCCTTTGTTTTTCGGGTAATTTTTGAATTAAAACCCTTAGCTTGCTATATGTTTCTTTTTTAATTTGGGCAGCCTCTATTGAATCTTCCGAAAAATTAAGGGTATTCAATACGTTTGCTCCTTCTTCGAGCAATACTTTTGGATAACGTTTCTCTTTACGGAAGTAGTCAATGGCAAGGTTATGTGCAATGCGGGTGATCCAGGGTAAAAATTTCCCTTCCTCATTGTATTTACCCATTTTGATAGTTTTTATTGCTTTAATAAAAGTATCTTGTAGTAAATCTTCTGCAATAAAATGATCTTTAACGATTAATAAAATAGTTGTGTAAACTTTGGCCTTATGCCTGTGAACCAACGTTTCGAACGCTTTTTCATCTCCATTTTTGTAAAGTGATACTAATGTACTATCACTTATCTGATTGTGCGCCATATTTTCTTGTACATTTGATTAACGCGGACTTCTATGCCTTATTGTTTTGCCTCGCGAAAGTTTATAAAACAGTGGCAAACCACGTTTAGATTTTAAAATTTAACACCTGAATGCGAACAGTTGCTTGTTACGAATGTAATTAGATTATAATATTACTTTTTAAAGATATTATGATTAGATTTCAAGAGTGTGACAAACACCTTGCAAAACAATCAAAATTGTAGTTACCAAATTATTTAAAAGATATAATAAGTTTGTTAGTATGTTGTTTTGACAAAAGAATTCAACAAAAAGCAATATAAACGTAATCTAACTATTTTTATTACGAAGTACACCTTCATTTGGTTTGTTTTTAACATTTTGAGTTTGGTGTATTTCTAATAATTCCACTCACTTTTAAAAGCAAATCGCAATCACTATTACGTGATATATTTTAGTTTGTTATGGTTTTTAGGTAAAATACCTATAAATCACCTAGGGTTTTATGAGAAAAAAAACCACGTCTATAGGGCTTTTAAGCAAAAGCCTGTTTGGTGGTGCTTGTACTGAGTCTATCCTGTTTTTATGAAACCTTGCTGGCCTTTTTAGGTGCTTTTTCACAACTATTTAGTATGTTAGAATGTAAAAACACGTAGACTAATTCATAATTAGACTAGTTTTTGTATAACGAACTATGATCCTTATTTTCAACTTTTACGAACGATATTGAATGGACTTTTTCGCTAAAAGAAATAGCAACTTATCGACAAAAAAACTTGTAGTCAAAAGCCCGCAAAAGTGGTCTGTGTTTATATGGGCATTATTGATTATTGGTTGTTTGTCGGTTACTGTAACCGCACAGGATAACAAAAAACGCACAGATTCTACCTCAAAAAGTAATACAGCTAAGAAGCAAGAGGCGAAAGCGGCAAAAAAAACAAAATCTTCAGGTTTTTTCTCTAAAAAGTATTATGGTAGTACAGTCAAGCAATGGCTCATAGCACTTTCTATTATTTTGGGGGCAATCATCGTAGGGCGAATACTCTATTGGTTTTTTACTAAAATAGTGAGGATTTTCACTGATAAAACAGAAACCAAGCTCGACGATATTATCATTGATAAAATTGAAGAGCCTATAGTGGCAGCCATTGTGATTGGAGGTTTTTGGTGGGGAATCAGTTACTTGCAATTTGCCATCAAGACAAGAAATCAGATTGAAGGTATTATCTACCTGATCATTATTTTAGATATAGCCTGGCTCATTGTTCGTACTATTGATGGTCTCATAGAGGAATATATAGTACCTATAGTAGAAGAGTCGGAGAGTAACCTCGATGACGCCATTTTGCCCATTGCCCGAAGAGGCTTCAAGGTAATTGTATGGGTAATTGCCGTAGTTGTGGGGCTCAACAATGCAGGCTATGACGTGGCCACAGTGTTGGCTGGTTTGGGTATTGGTGGGGTGGCACTTGCTATAGGAGCACGTACTACCATTATGAATATTTTTGGAGGGCTAAGTGTATTAATCAATCAGCCTTTTAAAATTGGTGACCGAATATTGATTAGTGGACACGATGGGTATGTACAAGAGATTGGTTTAAGTAATACTCGTTTGAGAACTTTTATAGATGACTATTTGGTGACAATTCCTAACAAAGTTTTTACTGACAAAGAAGTTGTCAATATTTCGGCCGCATCAGGTGTTAAAGGCGTGTTTTTTCTCAATATTTCTACCAATACTGTTCCCGAAAAAATCACAGGCCTGACCAAGTTCTTGCAGCAACTATCTATCAATCACGAGCATTTAGAAGAAGATAATAAAACTACTTTACAAGAGTTTTCCGACTTTTCGGTCATGGTAAGGTATGTATTTTATATTAAAAGTACTTCTCCCTATTGGGACATTAAAACAGAACTTGGGGTGAAAATTATGCAGTATTTCAGAGAGAATAATATTATATTTGCTCAGCGTAGAGTAACATTTGAGCCTGAAGAAAAGACAGCACCTCCGCCGCCAGATGTAGATGATGACAAAGATGAATCTGGCTTTGGATTTTAAAAGAAAGCCAAGGGTATTAGGTCTGGGCTGTAAGCTTAATACCCATTACTAAAATATCGTCTATTTGAGACTCATTACCTACTTTTATCCAGTTTTCCAGGGTTGATTCCAGTATAGATTTTTGTTGCCTAAGAGGTTTTTGATGGTTTTCTTTCAATATTTTTTCAAAACGTGCATTCATAAACTTTCTGCGATCTGAGCCTCCAAACTGATCTAAATATCCGTCTGAAAAGAGGTAAACCATAGTAAATTGACTATAGGTAATCTTGTGTGCAGTAAAAGGGTTTTCTTGGATATTGTCTCCACCTATTGCAAACCTGTCTCCTTTGATTTTATGAAACTCCTGGTTCTTTATATATATCAAAGGGTTTTTTGCCCCCGCAAAATGTATTTCATTTTTATCTTTAGGTTTAGAAATGAGAGACATATCCATCCCATCTTTATTATCATTGTCTTCTTGGTGCAGCGTTTTTCTCACTTTCTGGTGCATTTCATATAATATTTCATCTGGCTTAGTAACCTTTTCTGCCTTCACTATATCGTTTAAAATAGCAATCCCAATCATAGAAAGAAAAGCTCCTGGTATGCCATGTCCTTGGCAATCGACTGCTGCTGCTATATAATGAGTTTCTGTTTCTACCAGATAGTAAAAATCACCAGACACTACCTGAAGAGGTTTAAATAAAATGAACAAGTCTTTATTCAAGTAATTAGAAACACTTGAGTCTATAGATAAGCAAGCGTTTTGGATAGTTTGAGCATATTTGATAGAAGCGACGAGGTTGTCGTTTTGTACTTGAGTTTTTGCTAATACCTGATTGAGCATTTGATTTTGGGCTTCTATTTCTTCTTTATTCTCCTGTAGTGCAACTGTATTTTCATTGATTTGCTTGAAAGTTGGTCGAAAAATGAAAAAACCTTCGATTCCCAGTAATAATAAGGTAACGCTCATCAGTATAATCTCTAAGTTTCGAAATTTAGTGATGTTGTCTTTACTAAGCTTCGCAAATTGAAAAGTAATGTGGTTCATGAGTTTTAGAAACTCTTCTTCATTATTTAGTATTTGATCAACGTAGGCTTCTTGCTTTAAGGTGTTGATTGAAAAACGAGCTTGGATGAGTTTTTGAGAAGCTTGAGCTATACTATCTTTATAGGGTTTTATTTGTCTGAATTTCTTTTTGTTGATTTGATCGAGGTCGGGTTTAGGTAAGTTAAGCAGTGCATCCCCTTTTAAAAGGCCTTGATGAGAACGATTCCAAAGGTTTAACGCAAGCTTGAGTTTTTGTTGATGCTGACTAAACTCGGTGATGTTTTTTGCCCTCAGTATAAGTAGTGCCTCTTTGCTAATTTTCTGGCTAAACATTCTTTGACGCCCCGAAATATTGATAATGTGAGAGTTTTCTTCTTCTTTATGCAGGTATATTTGTAAAAATAATTGACTCCCAATTGTAAACGCAGCAATCATAAATAGGGCAACTATGTATATATAGGTATATTTTTTTGTATATGTTTGCATAATTGCAATTTTGATGAAAACTGAGGCGTCGTTTAGTAGTTATACATTTGGCAATATATCTTTTAAAGAATTGTAAAAACAATGATATAAGTCCACAGCACTATTTCGCTAGTAACTAGTGCTCTGGGTACTAAATTCCTTTCACATATTTCGGCTTCTTTTGCCTGCTGACTTCACCTAAAAAAACTCACGTAGCTTAGGCTATGCTCGTTTTTTGGAGGTTTGACAGCCACCAAAATAAACTCGAAATAGTGTATAAACTACTTAGTTCCCAAAGCACTAGCAAGTGTGCAAGTTGCTTATTTTTAGGTGTTGGTAGTTATAAAACGCTTTGCCTATTTCCTTTTTTTGAGTACTGGCAATTTTATCATAAATGTTCAAAAAAAGAGGAGTTACCCAGTTAAATTGCTGATAATCAGTAGTTGGTTTTATATAAATCAATGGTGAATGGTTAGTATAAATTATGCGAGCAAAAACTATACAAGGCATTGCTCTTTACTTTTGCCAGAGGAAAATAAAAAGCAAGAAAAGAGCTTTGATACAGCAGTTAGTCCTGGAAGAAAAGTCTCTTACTCTTCCCCTTTAATCTCCAGGTAATCTTGCCACATGGCTCTTAATGTACCCAAGCGGGCTTTTTCTTTGTCTTTAAGCAATACATATTTGGCTGGTTTACTACCTTCTGTAGTTGTTTGTTCGGGGGTATAGATAAAGGTGAAAACACTGTCGTGGCGTCTAAACTTAATATATGTTTTATTGTTTTTGGTTTGTTTACTCACCGTGTGGTACAGCCTTGCTTCATCTATAGCCTGGTATATATCTTTTACTTCCATTGGTTTACTTTGGTTAAAACTTAAGTGCCATTGAAAATGTCACAAAAGCATCATTATTACTTCTTGTATTTTCTTTAGGGAATAACTCATCTGGGGCAGTGAAAAATTTGCCTTCCAACCTGATCGCCATGTTTTTTTGTGGGCGATAAGCCAAGTTGAGCGACCCAGTATTAAGCATAAAACCATTGGGTGTTCCTGTATTCATCAATACTTCACTAGGGTCGTTGTAGTTTTCAAAAAATGCAGCTATTGACCACTTGTCAGAGAGTTTGTAACGCAACCATACAAAAAATTCTGTAGCTGTGTCATAAGCCGAGGTACCCACCTGTTCTTTTGCATGGTACTCTACAGTAGCGGCTACCTGTAGTCGGTCAGTAATGTCATATTTTATATAAAAGTCATTAAAAAAAGCAATTTGAGCCGATAGGCTGTCTGGGTTGTCGTTTCCTATATAGTTGCCGTAGCCTACCAAGAGCTGATCGTTTACCTGATAACTGGCGGTGAGCATCAGCGACTTAGCCGAGTTATTGTCTTGTATTTTCTGTAGTCCGTTTACCAGCGAAACATCCAGGGTAAACTTCTTAGAAGGAGTCCAGGTAAGGGCAAGCCCTGATTGGTAATAGGGCATAATATCAGCAGCAAAAGACCGTGAATACACAGGGTTGTCAATAGATAAGTTACTTTCAAGGTTAATGGCTGCTTCTCTGATACCTATAGTGGCTTTGAGTTCATCGGTAAGTTTATAAGACACGTTTGCCAAGTAAATGTTTCTTAAAAAACCAGGCTCTCCGGCGTAATTATTTCTTACGAAAGTTCCTTCTTGTAAAGCGAAGTTGGCCTCCACTTTTCCTTTTTGATAATTCGCTTGTAAAATCCCCCAGTTAAGGTTAAATTCATTGTGCCGGGCAGGTTGAGTAAAGTATGCTAGGTTTTTGCTAGTGGGATTATTAAAGCTATAAGTATAGTAACTGTCAACAAACCCAGAAATGGTGAAAGGGCTTGCTTCTTTGCTTTTTTGTCCCTCTTCCTGGGCAAAACAATTACACTGAGCAATGATGTAGCATAAGATAATGAGTAAGCTTGGTTTCATATAAAAGATTTGTTAATAGTTTTGTTGAAAACAGCATACGTTCCTAAGCCTAGAGCTTAGGAGTAAGCGTTAATGATTGCCAAAAATATAAAAAAAGAGCAGATGGGAAACTATTATATTTCCTTTTGAGCAATTTTTAAGTTGTAAGCGCACAAGTACAACATAATAGTATTGTTTATTTTTAGATAGTTTCTAAAATTTATTATCATAGTTTAATACTTTATGGCAAAGAGTCAAACCACTCCACGTCGTTTTTATTTATTTGTGTTAGGGCTTATGGGAGCCTTCATCATCGTTTTTGTGTATTGCCTGAGTATTACGCTATTGGCAAACCGCAAAGCGGAGCCATTGACCAAAAGCGAAAGAAGTATTAGGGCGTTGGGCAAGGCTTATATACAGTTTGGATACTATGAGTTGAGAGAGTTTTACCTGACTTTGGCATCAAAAGAAGAACAAAGGGCTGACTTGATAAAAGAAACAGATAGCCTTTGGGCACACATTGAAACAAACATAGCTCAATATCAAAAGTATACTATTTTAGAACAGCCTGCTGCAATTACACTTCGTGAAATGTTGCAGGCTTATCGCCAAAGTTCCCTTGCCAGAAGAAAGCTACTGGAGTCGGGGCAGTTCAATCAGGCGTTAAGTCATTTAACTTCAAACCAACACCAGCAGGCATTTTATAAACAAGAAGAGTTGTTTGGAGATATGGGTGACCTGTTGCCTTACCAAATGCAAAAGTTATTGAAACCCGAAGCGTCGGCTTATGTCAATGGGCTATCGGGTATGGTAAGTACTGGTTGGGTACTTATAGTGACTTCAATTATAACCCTCGTTTTTATTCAATTGGCATTTAATGCTTTTGAACGCAAGTTGTTGGTCAAAAGAACATTGCCTTTACTTATTCTTATCAATGTAGTTGTACAGGGCATTGTATTTTTTAAGCCTTCCCCTCGTTTTGATGCCAAATATCAACTGGTACAAGACTATACCCTCTTTGTCAATTTTATGAGTTATTTTAATCATTACACCCAGTTAGAGTTTAAGCATGCATTAGACTCGTCACGCTTGGTGAAAAAACAAATAGAGGAGGAGATGGCTGTATATCACCGCTCGGTGCGCCAGACATTGCGTGATAGCCAGCATAAGTTGGGCTCAAGGTTTAAAAATGAAATCTCTCAACTGAAAAAGCTCAGAAAAACGTATTTCACCAAGCAAAGGATTCCAGCACTGGTTTATTCGTTTAATAGTGGAGAATTAGCCGCCTTGAGGTTGTTGATGCCGAGTGGACATTTGTCAGACAGCATCTTAAATAGCCTTGACCCGGAGTCGGTGACATACGAGGAAGGACGAAATGCCAGGATTATTCGTGAGTTTCACCATAATTTTGATAAAGTATTGCAGGGGCTAGACATGTATTACCCCAGGGCTGTTCAAGAACTTAGTCAAAAGAACCCATATCAAGGGTTTTACTGGGGAGGAATTGGTCTGTGTGTGCTAGGCTTGGTTTGGCTTTTATGGCGTTTCAGAAAGCCCAAAAAATGGGCTTTATACAAGGCAAAAAGTCATTTTTTAGTCAAAAAGCAATTAAGTTAGTATTGAATTTGTGCATTGATAAAAAAGCGTATCTTTGTTAATAAAGGGGGCATTATATCGCACCTGTTCATTGACAATTGCATACGTAAAAATATAAAACCTCATTACAGGAATTTCAATAGTCCATAGTATTTAGTCGATAGTCCATAGCTGATTCGAGTAAATGTTTTCCTTGTTAAATGCTGTAAACCAGTATTTTATATTAAGGTTGCATACTCACTTTATTTTTAAAAGTGCTTCGGTTTTATTCCCAAACACCCAATTAAATAGTGTTTAAATTCATCAATAACTGATCACCAACAAACAACTTTGACTAAAATCACTGCGGAGTATTGAGGAATTTATAACCTAAAAGAAAATGGTATGAACAGATGGTTTTCTAAACTTCCTATCTACATAAGGCTTCGCATAGGGTTTGGTGTTGTGCTGGTGCTTACCCTGGCAATGACAATCTTCTCTATCCAGCAATTAGAGCAACTCCACAAGAAAACTAAAGAAATCAACGAGAAATGGTTGATCAACGTGAGAGAAATCTCAGAATTTAGTACCAATCTGGGGTACTATTCTATCAGTGAGTTTCGTCACATCAACTCGAGCGACCCAGTGGCAAAAAAACAGATAGAAGAAGAGATGGCAAACATTCGCCGCAAGCTCCGCAAAAGTTTGGATCGTTATGAAAAACTCGTAGTCACTGACAAAGAAAGGGCTTTGCTGAGAAGTGTTAAAAAAATGCGCCAAAACTATTTCTCTGTTCTTTCGGCACCTGTGCTGGAGCTGTCGCGCCAAGGCAGGACAGAAGAAGCTACTAAACGGGTGTTATCGGGAGCCAATGCCAAGGCGATTCAAGACATTAAGGAAAAGCTGGACGAAATTGTATTAGAAAACAAAAAAGGAAGTACCAAAGCTGCCAGCGACAGTGAAGCTATTTACGAGCGATCTACTACTGAGGTGTGGGCTATTTTGATTGCAGCTATTTTTCTGGGAGTTTTGATTTCTATGATGGTATCGAGTAACATCAGGAGGCAAATAGGTGGCGAACCACATATTATAGCCAATATTGCCCAGAAAGTATCATCGGAGGGGGATTTGGATATTCACTTTGATGCAGGACAAAATGCTGGTATTTATGGTTCGGTAAGGCAAATGGTCAATACCTTCAGAGAGATTGGCAGTGTAACAGCTGACTTGTCTAAAGGGCACTCTGCCGAAACACTTAGGGTAAAAAGTGATAAAGATACGCTTGCTTTGTCTATCAATCAGATGATTGACAATTTTAAAAAGGTGATCATGCAGGCGAACGAAATAGCTAAAGGTAATTTTTTGGTGCAAATAGATTTACGTAGTGAACAGGATGAGTTGAGTATTGCTTTGCAGCAAATGACTAAAAGTTTGAGCGAAAACAAACTGAAAAACGAGCAGGAGAATTGGGTGAAAGATGGAATCAACCAGTTGAGTAAAGATATTTCAAGCGACATTTCTCTTGAAAAAATTTGTCGTCAATCCATTAGTTTTATTTCTCGTTATGTAGAAGCTGCCCAAGGGGTGATCTATTTGTATGACAAAGAAGATGAATATTTGAGCTTGTATGCTACCTACGCATTCAAAGAGCGCAACGACATTTCTAACAAATACAAATTGGGCGAGGGGTTGGTAGGACAGGTAGCCCTTGAGCAAAAACCTATTTTGTTGAAAAACGTGACCCGCAAAGAGTCGGTAGTGCATACGGGAGTGATTAGCGAAGCCCCACTGTATATTTATGCCCTCCCTTTGGTGTTCGAAAATGAATTGCATGGAGTTATAGAGCTTGCCTCGTTTGAAGAGTTTACCCAGCTTAAGCAGCGTTTTTTGGATGAAGCCGACCGTATTTTGACTACTTACCTACATTCTGCTCAACAAACCGAAGAGGTGAGGCGTTTACTGGTGATTGCAGAGGAGGCAAAACAAGAAGCCGAAACCAAAGCCCAGGAGCTTGCCCAATCGCAAGAAGAACTAAGGGCTACCTCAGAAGAGCTACAGCACCGCAACGAAGCCTTGGAAAAGCACACCAACGAAATAAACGAGGTAAACGTAAGGCTGGAACAAAACCAGGAAGAACTGCAAAGTCAACAGGATGAGCTAAAAAATCAAAATGCCACGCTCGAAAAAGCCCGTCTTGAGCTTGCCCGACGCACCGAACAACTAGAGCTTGCCAATAAATATAAATCAGAATTTTTGGCAAATACTTCTCACGAAATACGCACTCCTTTGAACGGAATCATTGGACTTACTGAATCGTTGATTGATGGAGCCGCCGGACCTTTGAACGAAAAGACCATGAGCAACCTTGAGTTGATCAACAGTAGCGCCATCCGTTTGTCTACGCTGGTAAATGATATTCTGGATTTTTCACGAATGGAAAACCACGAATTGGGCATTCAAAGGAAACCTACTGATTTTTATGCCATTGCAGATGTGGTGGTACGAGTAAGCCAAGAGCTGATAGGAGACAAAGACTTGGTGCTGGTAAATACTATAGGCAAAGACATTCCGATTATAGAAGGAGACGAAAACCGATTACAACAGATATTATATAACTTGATAGGCAATGGCATTAAGTTTACCGAGAGTGGTCAGGTAACTTTATCGGCTAAAACGACCGATGCCTTTTTAAGCGTAAGCGTAAAAGATACAGGCATAGGCATATCGCCCGAAAGTCAAGATCGTATTTTTGAATCGTTTGAGCAAGAAGATGGGTCTACTTCCCGTAATTATGGGGGAACTGGTTTGGGGCTGGCCATTTCTAAAGAATTGGTAGAGCTTCACGGAGGAACCATTCAACTGAAGTCGGAAGTGGGCAAAGGATCAGAGTTTATATTTACTTTGCCAATATCTCAAAACCAAAGCATTGCAAGAAAGAGCAAAGAAACGCCATTATCTATAGATCCGCCCACATTGGCAAACGATGAGGAAGAAACAGCCGCCAGTTCGTTATTGAATCAAAGTATTTTTGATAAGTCTGCAGCCGTATCAGCTCCTGATTTGGAAAGTATAGAGAGCAATGAACGATTAATTGCCCATATAAATAGTAATTATCAGGTGAAAATTTTGGTGGTAGATGATGAACCCGTAAATTTACAGGTCTTAGAAAATCATCTTTCTATTCAAAATTACAACATCACTCAGGCATCAGACGGCTTAAAAGCATTAAAAATTATTAAGGAAAACAAAGAGCCATTTGATATTATTTTGCTGGATGTGATGATGCCTAAAATGTCGGGTTATGAAGTATGCCGAACCATTCGGGAACGGTTTCCACTGGTTGAATTGCCAGTATTGATGCTCACTGCTAAAAACCAGCCTAAAGACATTGTAGAAGGTTTTGACGCTGGAGCAAACGATTACCTTACCAAACCTTTTTCTAAGGTAGAGTTACTATCACGCATTAAAACCCATGTATTACTAAAATTGACCAGCGAAAATCTGCAGACCGCCAACGAAAAGCTACAAGAGTATAATGCTACTCTTGAGCAAAAAATAGAAGAGCGTACGGAGGAAATCAATACCTTATTGTTGAATATCTTGCCAGAAGAAGTAGCCAATGACCTAAAAACCAATGGCAAAGCACCTGTAAAGTATTATGCCATGAGCACAGTATTATTTACTGACTTCCAAGGGTTTACCAAGCAAGCCTCAGAGATGGATAGCAAAGAGTTGGTAGAAGACCTGAACGAGTATTTTGCGGGTTTTGATGATATTATGGAACAATATAACCTGGAAAAAATCAAAACTATTGGTGATGCGTATATGGCAGCTGGTGGTATACCACAGTCTAATACCACCAACCCAGTAGATGCAGTACTTGCTGGGCTGGCTATTCAACAGTTTGTAGCAGCAAAACGAGCCGAAAGAAAGGCGGAAGGCAAACAGTTTTGGGATGTTAGGCTGGGCATTAATACGGGAGAGGTAATAGCGGGCGTTATAGGTACAAAGAAATTTGCCTATGATGTGTGGGGCGACTCGGTAAATACGGCGGCTCGAATGGAGAGCGGTGGTAAAGTAGGGGAGGTGAACATTTCGCATAATACGTATGAAATGGTGAAAGATTATTTTGATGTAGAGCACCGTGGCAAAGTAAACGCCAAAGGTAAAGGAGAGGTAGACATGTATTTTGTGAAAAGGATTAAGCCTGAGTTGTCGGCAGATGATACCGGAACTAAGCCTAATCAGGCTTTTTGGGTAAAACTAGAGGGGTAATCGCTTGTTTAAAACTCATCGGAAATTTAAACAAGATTTAAATTGAGCAAAGAATAATACTTAAATGAGGTATAGGGGCAACCCAATGGTCTGATGCTTCAAATAAATGTTAATTGACGATGTATAATAAACTAAAGGTAGGTCTGTGTTTGTGTGTAATGTTTTGGAGTGGTGTGGTAATGGGGCAGTCAGGCTCTAAACTCACCAGCCAACCCGCAGGGGAGGTAAGAACATTGATGGCAGCTGCAGATGCTTTTATGAAAAGTGGGGCGTATAGCAATGCTTATAACACCTACCTAAAGTTAGTCAATGTATACAAACAAAAAAATAACCAGGCAGGGGTAGTAGCCAATGTAGATAAAATTATTGCGTTACACGAACAAAAGAAAATTAATCTTCCTTCTAACACCCTGATCAACTACTATACTACCCGACGTAGAGCTGCCAACGCTCTTGGACTGAAAACTCCTCCCAAGATGTACTTGAATATGGCTGAAGTGTATGCCAAAGCAAAACAGATGAAGAAGGCTATATACTTTGCCGAAAAAGGTTTGAGGTTATCTGACAATACCGAAACTGCTGATTTGCTCAATACCTTTTTGCGTAACCTGGATGCAGACAAAGTGAACTATAACGGCAACCCTGGGTTAAAGGCAAAGCTGAGGGCTGTACAACAGGATCTGATACGCAAAGAGCATGCTTTGCAACGCCTAAAACGTCAAAGTGTTTTATTACGTAAGCAAATCCTTGGGCAGGCAGAAGACTTAGAAAAAATGGACAGAAACCTTAAGTCGCAAACTGCCATTGCCAAGAACCGCCACCGAGTTAATGAACAACTCGAAGAATCTAACAATAAACGTAAGTGGTGGAACATTGTATTGATATTTTTAGCACTGGTAGGTTTCATTGTAGGAGGTTACTCTGCTGCAAAGCTCTATTTCAATGGGCGTCAACGCAAGCAAATAAATAGCAAGCTAGTGAACAAAGAAGCTGCTTTGCTTACTGCCAAAGATAAGTTACTGGATGCCAAAGACACCATCCAGTCTCAAAAAGAAGAGTTGCAAGATAAAAAGTATACTATTCAACGCCATTTGTCAGAAATAGATGGTAGAAAAATAGAGTTAGTAGAGCTTACCGAGCAAGCACAGTTGCAAAAACGCCAATTGGCATATATGAAAGAGTCTAAGGTACAACTTGCCGAAACCATTGCCCAGGATTTAAAGAAGCCTTTAGATGTAATTTTGCGCAGTAAAGATTTAGTAGCGATTCAAGGAGCGGGTGACCAAATGAAAAAGTATACTGAAGAAATGCTTGCCATTCAGCAATACCTCAATGGCCACCTTGACTTAAAAATTGCCGATTTTAACTTCCATTATGTAGTGCAACAAACCATCGCTCCCTGGCTGGCTCAGGCAGAGAAGAAAGGGGTCATTGTGGTAAACCAGGTACCTGCGCAATATTGGGGCACTTTTGACAAAGGTTTGATTAGTCGTGTGGTAGAAAAACTTTTTCGCAAGGCTATACAACATACCCTCACTGGAGGTAAAGTAGCTATTTCGGGGAAACCAATACACCCCACAGAGACAAACGACCATTCAATTGGTGAATTAGAGTTATCTATAGCCGACGATGGTGCCAGTATTTTGTATGATGAATTTCAGAAAATATTTCAACCATTGATGGATTTAAATGCCAGAGAGTTTTCTGACAAAGCATTGGCTGGTATTGACCTTACCTTTTGTAAGGTGGCACTAGAAGCACATCAAAGTAATATAAAAGTAGCATCAGCGACTGGAGTTGGCACTACTTTCACTTTTCAATTGCCGCTGGGTTCTCCACAACAAATGATTGATTAATTCCACCACTTGTAAGTATTAACAATAGTCCATAGCTGATTCGAGTAAATGTTCACCTTGTTAAATGCTGTAAACCAGTATTTTATATTGAGATTGTATACTCACTTTATTTTTAAAAGTGTTTCGGTTTTATGCTTAAACACCCAATTAAATAGTTTTTAAATTCATAAATGACTGATAACCGAGCCTGTAGCTCTGCTACGGCGAGCTCACCGAAGGTAATCAGCATACAACTTTGACTAAAATCACTGCGGAGTATTGAGTATTAATATACTTAAACAAAAATGGTTTTGAGGGTGGATTTTGACTAATTGCCTGAATACCAACATTAATCAACCGAAGCTACAGCTTGCTGTGCTGAGCTCTGCTTCAGCTAATCCTGTAAATCCTAAAACCGAGTCTATTTATAAATCCCGACTCATCGGGGCAGCTTGCTGTGACGAGCTCACCGCAGGTAATCACTTTCATCTTAGGAATTGTTCAAAAATAAATTTACACTCTGAGGGGTGATTTTTCGCCTTGATACTTCGTTATTTTTATTGCCCGTAGCGCTGCTATGGGCGCAAAAAATAGCCTCGTCTCAAAACAAAACCTCTACCTCAAGAATGGTAATTTAATTTCTCACCATTCCTTAGTATACTTAGATATTTAGCCTTTTTATTCTATAAAAAATTACGCTGTAGCACCTTTGTTGCAGGTAAACCATCGCATCCCCTCTTCACCCCCCTTACCTTTGTAATATACAAATCAGACCTATTTCTGTTATCATATTACTTCATTAAACTATACAAGTGCAAAGATGGAAAATCATATTGCATATAACCTACTGCAGAACAATCCAGGCAAATTAATTTGCTCTCCAGCATTTCAGGCAAGCATCCGTAAAGTTGTAAACAAATGGGTACAACGCGGTTTTATTAAATATGCTCATACCGATGATTTAACTCAGGAGGTAAATACCCTACTCTTAGAAAAACGTTGTTACCAGATTCAGAAAAACTATAAACTTGAATATGGAAGTCTGGTACTTTATTTTGAACGTGTAGTGTATAACCTTTGTGTAGACTTGATAGTAAAACCTACCAAAATAGACAAGTACTGTTATTCTCTGGATGATGTTAATCCGCGTTTTGTGGCAATGCACAGCCAATATGAAAACGACTTATTAGAGATAGAGAAAAGCCGACTGGTATTGCTTCTCAATAAATTTAATGAGAACAAAGGCAAGTTTTTGCTGTTGCTAAAATTATACAGCAGGCTTCCTCTAACTACCAATGATATAAAAGACATCAGCCAAAAAGTCAATCGCAAAGTGGCAAAAGAGCTGTTGAAAGACTTTGGTAAGTCTTATACAGATATAGAGGATCGAGAAATTTTTGAAAAAATAACCCCTATTTTAAATTTGGTAGAGCAGAAAAAAGTGTCACCAGACGCTACCAGAAGGTGGTTTTCGTCCAAGGTAAATTTATTAATTGAAAAAATGAACCGAAAAACACAAGGCATTGAATATGACCGTGAGGCATTGAAAAATCTTACCCAGATTGTGTTCAACCGAGTGTCGTTGTCTGCTTAAACTTTGTATTGTTTCGGGGCGGTCTCATAAGGAATGGTGTAAAAATAAATTTCCATAGTTTAATAAAATATTTTGTTGCTATACGCGGCACGGCAATATCCAGTAGGACAGGCATTTGTTTTTTAATAATCGAGTAATAGTGGTTGCGTCAGCTGGACTCAGCCTTAGTT
>NZ_CANLRP010000039.1 GCF_947493425.1 uncultured Microscilla sp.
AGGGAAGTCAAAAGACTTCTATTCATCAATAGTGTCAAGTCGCCCTGCAGGAAGACTTGACACAGCGGGGAAGTCTCGATCCTTACAGGACAAGCTTTCCTTTCGCATAATACTTGACCAAAGCCTGCATTCGCAGGTTAAAAACCCCGAACTTGTTTTCGAGGGAAGTCAAAAGACTTCTATTCATCAATAGTGTCAAGTCGCCCTGCAGGAAGACTTGACACAGCGGGGAAGTCTCCAGGCTTCCTTTCGCATAGTACTTGATCAAAGCCTGCATTCGCAGGTTAAAAACCCCGAACTTGTTTTCGGGGGAAGTCAAAAGACTTCTATTCATCAATAGTGTCAAGTCGCCCTGCGGGAAGACTTGACACAGCGGGTGGCTACAAATTAGAAGTAAAAATATAAGGAGCCTCTGCCGATTTGGTAAAAAGCGACGCACAGTTGGCAGGCATTGATTCAAACTCGCTGATAATAAAAATACCTTGCGGCTTAAGGTGTTGGTGCAAATTAGTAATCAGATGTTGTTGGTAGGCAATGTCATAGTATAGCAAGGCATTGCGGCAAATAATGAGGTCGAACTTTGGTGCATTGGCAAGTGGCTGTAATAAATCGTGGACAGCAAACTCTACATAGTTCTTGATGGCAGGTTGCACATAATAGCGATGGTCTTTGTAATGGAAGTACTTTTGCTTGATTGCCTCGCCTACTGATACCAGGTTGCTTTCTATAGCATACCCTGCTTTGGCGGTATCAATGGCTTTTGCCGAAATATCAGTAGCCCAAATATGTACTTTAGCAGGGCAAGGCTCAAGGGTTTGTTGCAATAGTTCGTGAATGGTAATTGCCAACGAAAAAGCTTCATCGCCCAATGAACAGGCCGCCACCCAAATATTAACCGAGGATTGTTTGAGCAAAGCGGGCAAGTATAACTGGCGCAGCAACTCAAACAAACGCGGATTACGAAAATAACGTGTGGCATTATTGAGGCAAGCATTGGTGAGTTGGGTAAGTGCTGCGGGGTTACTCTTTAAATAGTTAAATAAAGCATTCAAATCATTTGCTCCCACTTTTTGTTGAAAAGCCTTGACCTGAGTCTCTATATAGCTATTTTTAATACCAGACAAGTCATAACCTGCTTGACCTTTCATAAGGTGCACAATCTTTTCCATCTTTATATTATACAATTGAAAACAATCAAATTACTTCCTTTGTTTTGTATAAAATCCACTCATATTGGTCGGTTTTTGTAGTACTGGCATAATGCTGGCACGTATACCCTTATACGATCACAACTTTATAAACAGATGAAACACCTTTTTACAATTATATTAATCACTTTGTTGTTTAGCACAGGCAACGCCCAAAACCTACGCACTGCCCAAGGGGTAAGCTACCTTGATGAAACAGAGGCTCAGGTAATATACCTCATGAACGTAGCACGCCATGACGGTAATCAGTTTATCAAAAAATATCTTGACCGATATGTGGCCGACAAGGGTATGCAAGGCAACCGATATGTAAAGTCGTTGTACGCCGATTTGCGTAAAACCAAAGGGTTGGCGCCTTTGTTGCCATCCGAAAAGCTCACCAAGGCTGCAGTGTTCCACGCCAAAGACATGGGTACTACCGGAGAGGTAGGACATAACTCTAGCGATGGAACCAGTTTTGTAAAACGCTTGCGCAGATATGTGTCTGGCGCCATTGCCGAAAACTGTTCTTATGGGCACAACGATGCCTTAGGCATTGTATTACAGTTATTGATAGACAACGGTGTACCCTCGTTAGGGCACCGCAAAACCATACTTGACCCTACTTATAAATATGTGGGGGTAGCTATAGAGCCTCACAAAAAGTATCGTTATAATTGCGTACAGGATTTTTCAGACAGAAATTAGTCCAACTTACTTATAAATATACACCCCCTCCCCCATAAGATGGTTTCTTATGGGGGTTATTTGTTTATTGAGTGTTTATAATAAGCCATTGTTGCTTTTACAAACATTTAATTCATCATATAAAACAGCTTGCTCACAACATCACTGTTACACTTTTGCTCCCTTTACCTTTTCAACTATTTTGTGGTAATAGTCTTCATACAAAGGTAAAATCTGGCTTAGGTCAAAATCTTTAGCTCTTGCCAGGGCGTTGGCTTTAAATGAGGGCAGGTTATCGTCATTTAAGACAAAAAGGGCATTTTTTGCCATATCTTCTACATCGCCTATTTTACTGATAAATCCTGTTTTGCCGTGTATATTCACTTCAGGTATTCCACCTGCGTCTGACGATACCACAGGTACTTCACAAGCCATGGCTTCCAGCGCAGCAAGCCCAAAGCTTTCCTTTTCTGAAGGCATTAAAAACAAGTCAGACACCGAGAGTACTTCCTCTACGGCGTCTATCTTACCTATAAAACTCACATCTTCGCAAGTGCCCAATTCACGACAAAGTGCTTCCATGCTGCTACGCTCCGGACCATCACCTACCAACAACAACTTGGCAGGTATTTCTTGCACTACCTTGCTAAAGGTATGTAGTACATCTTCTATGCGTTTTACCTTGCGAAAGTTAGAGGTGTGTACCAGTAGCTTTTCGCCGTGAGGACAAATAGCTCTTTTAAAATGTTCTTTCTTTTGTTTCTTGAACCGTTCGAGGTCTATAAAGTTAGGAATCACCTCAATACCATTGCGTATTTTAAAATGGTTGTAGGTATCTTCGCGCAAGCTTTCAGACACAGCAGTTACTCCGTCCGACTCGTTGATGCTGAGCGTAACCACCGGGGCAAATGAAGGGTCTTTGCCTACCAAAGTAATATCGGTACCGTGCAAGGTGGTAATCACAGGAATACTAATGCCTTCTGATTTAAGGATTTGCTTTGCCATATATGCCGCCGATGCATGAGGGATGGCATAGTGTACATGAAGCAAGTCCAGTTTTTCGTATTTCACTACATTGACCATTTTGCTGGTCAATGCCAACTCGTAAGGACGATACTGAAATAGTGGATAATTGGGGATGTATACCTGGTGATAGAAAAGATTTTCGTTGAAGAAATCGAGACGAACAGGTTGTGAGTAAGTAATAAAATGAACCTTATGCCCTTTTTGAGCAAGCGCCTTACCCAGTTCAGTAGCTACTACACCACTCCCACCAAAGGTGGGGTAACAAACAATGCCTATATTCATTTGTGTTAAAATTTCGACGGTTAGGGTAGGCTTAAAGCATTGCATCTCTTTGCAAAAAAAGGGACAACATTATATGTGTATTAAACCTGCCCTTGTATAGAACCTGTGTGATAGGTTAACAGCTTATTGCTTTTAAGGGAGCAATTAAAAAATAGGATACCCTTTCTTTGTTAGCTATTTTATTCTGAGACGCGGCACTTTTTAATGTCATAGCAGAGCTACGGCTGCAAAAAGTAACAAAGTCTTGGGGCAAAAGAGCAGCTACAAAATGGGTAGGTTATTTCTTGTTTGCTCCCTAATAACAAAAGTGTAATGGAAGCTGTTTCAAACCTCAATAAATTTGTATTTACTACAAATAAACTACATTTCGATTTAAAAATGTTTAACGGAAGGAGAGAATGGCTGTTAAAATACTGTTAAACCACTGGTTAGTAGGTTTTTACTTCTCAAATGTAGGATATCGCCTGGCTGCAACTAAGCTTCGCGGCGGGGGGCAATGATTTCACTCTTGCCATCAAGTACAATTTTACCCTGTGAATTGACACACTTGGCATATAAGTGAACAATACCATTGCGGCGTTTTACTTCTTTACTCATCACTTTTACAGTGACAACTACTTTATCGCCCAGGTATACCGGACGTAGAAAACGCACTTCTTGTGAACTATAAATAGCACCATTGCCAGCAAACTTAAATAGAGTAGCCGATATGAGGCTGGCAAGTAATGCTCCATGCACAATTCTAGATTTGAATTGAGTTGTCTTAGCAAATTCTTCATCTAAGTGCAGCGGGTTATTATCACCCGATATTTCTGCAAAGTGTCTGACCATATCTTCGGTTATTACTCTTTCAAAAGATTCTGTTTCATCCAGATTAATATCTTCGTATAATCTCATATATCTATTGAATTAATAATGTTGTTATGAACTGAAACAAATTAAACCATTTTGTTTATAAAAATATATTGGGCTCAACTATTTTAAATGCCAACATATTTGAAACTTGCCTACAAATATATTGTAGTGCAATGCAACTATCATAATATTTTGTCGAAAGATATGAGATACTTTAAGGTTAAATAAGAAATGTTAGAGTTTAATCCCCACTATAGTAATGTCATCGCGTTGGGGTACTGCATCTACCATGTGCTGTTCCAGCTCATTATTTAGCGCCTTTTTTTGTTGCCCAAGCGGCATTCTTGCAATGGTCTCTATGAACGTATACAACCTTTGTCGGCTGTACTTTTCTCGCTGTGGATTGTGTTGGTCGGCGTAGCCATCAGTAGTGAGGTATAAAACGGTGTTTTCGGGCAATATGACCTGGTGGTTGAGAAATGGGCGATTTTCGTAGTGATGTACCCCACCAATTGAACGTTTTGTGCCTTTGATAATATGTAGCGTGGTGGGTTCTTTGTTAGCAGTGATTTGTTTTTCGATGGTAGCTACTGTTGCATTGTATGCAGATACATCTGTTTCTTTTGTTGGGTTGTTTAGCAGTTCAGGTTCTACAGAAGCAACAGAATACAACAACGGGCGGCGGGCTCCAGCAAAAGTAACTTTTTTGCAACGCGGACTTTGAGGCAATTGCTCTATGAGACAAAGGCACACATCCATGCCATCATCGTTTTTCTTTTGGGCTTGTCGCAAAGCCGTTCTTATCTCCAGGTGGAGCACCTCTAAAATCAATGCGGGCTCTTCCACATTTTTTTCGTTTACAATCTCGTTGAGCAATGTATTGCCAATCATGCTCATAAATGCCCCTGGTACTCCATGCCCCGTACAGTCTACCACCGCCACAAAAGTTTTATTGCCTCGTTGCAATAGCCAGTAAAAATCGCCTGATACTACCTGCTGGGCAAGAAAAAGCACAAAATAGTCTTTAAATACATTTTCAAATTCGTGGTATTCAGGCAAAATCGCTTGCTGTATTTGTTTGGCATAACGCAGGCTATCCATCAACAAGGCTTGCTTCTCCTCTACTTTGGCAGACTTTTGTTTGATCTCATCCATAGTAAAATGTACTGTATCCAGCATATAGGCAAAATCTTTAGACAACAACCCTATCTCATCTTTAGTATCAAACCTAAGCAAGCTACGGTCGTGAGAAAAACCACTACGGATCACTTCGCCTATTGATGCCGATAGTTGTCTGATGGGGCGGCTCAGCATGCGGGTAATGGTGTATCCCAATAGCACAATCAACCCCACGCAAAATGCCATAATCAGCACCAATGTGGCGGTAATTTGTCGCTCCAGACGGTGTGACCTCTGCCGCACTACCTGATTGAGTGTAGCCAGGTTGGAGTTCATCGCTTTGGCAAGTAGCTTAAGTTGTTGCCTTAACCCCATATTATTTCTAAAACCAATGGCTGCTTCAGCAGCAGTCAATTTGTCAAACAGCTCCAGATAGTTTTGTAAATCCAACGTAAGCTGATACTTTACCTTTGTAGGCCAAACCTCTTTTTTTACAATGCCTTGTAATGCCTTCACTGCTTTTTTTACCTTGGCAATGTACATAGGTTGCTTTCGCAAAATAAAATCTTTTTCATAGCGCCTAATCATCAATATATGGCTTTGGTCGTATAAATGAACCTTGCTGGAGTCTTCGGCCTGGTGAATGTATTGCCGCATTTTACCTTCAATTCCGTAGTTTTTAAAACCGCGAAACTGAATAAGGGTGATAATATTACTAAAAATAGTATCATACCGTTGGTACTGG
This sequence comes from uncultured Microscilla sp., assembly GCF_947493425.1. Taxonomy (GTDB): domain Bacteria; phylum Bacteroidota; class Bacteroidia; order Cytophagales; family Microscillaceae; genus Microscilla. The sequence continues at coordinate 5,902 of NZ_CANLRP010000039.1, forward strand.
GCAACAATGTCTTCAATATTATTGGCTACTTCGGTAGAAGCAAGCTCATGGGTTTTTGCCAGGTTTTTTAGGTCTGTGCGCACCCGGTCTACCAGCGAGTCGCGTTGAGTAAGGTAAGTACTTTGATGGGTTTTGTAAAACTGAGGGTTGATGATTTCATCTTTAAAAAACTCGCTCTCTAAACGGCTGATAATTTGAGTATTTAAATTAATATTTTGTAGGCGGGCTGCAATGGCATCAATCGTATCTTTACGTTTGTCGAACCAAAAATTGGTCAATATAATGGTAAAGGTGAGCACCAAAAATATGGCGAAATAAAACAGTAGTTTTGACCTGATGGTGTGAAATTGCTTAAACACGACTTAAATTGTTTGGTTGGTTCTTATCCTAAATGAACTCCATGCTTTTCAACAAAAGTAGTGCAAACAACCTTATTTTTTTTTAAGCCAATGTTATACAATTATTAAGGTAAAACATATAATAGAGTGCTTCTTTGCCGCCTTTAACAAACTTACTTGCTTTGGGACAAGCCATCAAAAGATTTTTTTTAAAAAAATGCTTGAATTATTTGGTTTGCCTGGCAGTAACCAAATCTTTGCCAGGTAAAATACCAAAATACGGAAAAAGCAGGTTGTGTTAAGCCAATAAGAAGTTTTACAACTGAACCCCCACTATGGTAATGTCATCGCGTTGGTGTACATTGCCCTGCATATGCTCTTTGAGCACTTGTGTGTAATGGTTGACTTGATCGGGCATGGGCAAATGGGCGTGTTGTTTTACCATTTCCATGAGGCGTAACTTACCAAATTTTTTACGGTTTACATCGTGCTGATCATTGAAGCCATCAGTAGTGAGGTAAAGCTTGCTACCAGATGGTAAGGTAAAAGAATGATTGTCGAAAGGACGGTACTTACTTTGCCCACCAATAGAGCGTTTGGTAGCTTTTATCTCGGTAAGCTCCCCTTCATTAAAATACCACAATGGGCGTTTGGCTCCTGCATACACCACCTTTACCTCCTGGTTGGGTTGGTTAAGCCCCTCCATCATACACAAGCAAACATCCATACCATCATCATTTTTGTATTTTTCCTGATGCAGTGCAATCTTTACCTCTATGTGTAGTTCTTCTAAAATTTCAGCAGGGTTTTGTGAGTGATTTTCTTTTACAATTTTATTTAGCAGTGTATTGCCAATCATACTCATAAATGCCCCTGGCACCCCGTGTCCGGTACAATCAACCACCGCCAAAAACACCCGATGTTCGGTAACGCTCAACCAGTAAAAATCACCCGAAACCAAATCGGCAGGTTTGTACATCACAAAAAAATCTTTAAAAACCGATTGCAGCTCCTCCTTTTCGGGCAAAATAGCCCGCTGAATTTGTTCCGCATAACGAATGCTATCCATCAATAACCGCTGTTTTTGCTCCAGGTTGCTCGACTTGGTTTTTATTTCGCTAATGTAGTCGTGCATACGCTTAAGCATAAAAGCAAAATCTGCTGATAGTTTACCTACTTCGTCTTTTTGCTTGATTTCTATGAAGGGTACTTGAGTAGAAAAATCTTTGCTTACAATTTCGTGAATAGAATTAGAGAGTAACCTTACCGGGCGGCTCAAGATATGGATAAGTCGGCTGCTAAATAAAATAAATGATATTAAAAACAACACAAGGGCTACCCAATTGCTCCGTTGAATATTGGCATGAATGTATTCAGTTTCTATGAGCATCATCCGGTTGATCTGGCTAATGCTGCTTTTAATCACTTCAAACGAATCGTTCAATTCTTTGCGTAAGCCACTACGGTTGTCAAACCCTATTTTTTCTTCTATGCCTACCAGTTCCAGAAAAGTGACCCTATACTTTTCGAGCAAATTAAATAAGGCATTTTTTTTTGTTTCGACCTGTACTTTTTGTTCAATCTCTTTTTTTAGTTCTTTACTGATAGAGTCTACCTGTTGTACATAATCCAGGTCTTTTCTTATAATAAAGTCTTTTTCATAACGGCGTGCCATCAATAATGTGGTCAGGTCTTTACTATAGCCTGATACTTCAATAGCGTGGATATAACGCCGCATTTGTCCTTCAAGACCCGCATCTTTAAAGCCCTTTTTTTTAATGAGCTGGATCATTTGCCTAAAATTACGTTCATACTTTACCAGTTCACTTTTAATAGTGGTAACTGCTTTATCTAGCCCCTGTGAAGTAGTATGAGATGTTTGGGCAAGTTGGTCGATGTTTTGGAGTACTTTGGTAACAATGCTGTCTCTTTTGGTAAGGTATGCGCTGTAGCGCAGCTTGTAGAAATCGTGGTTAGTAATTTCGTTTTCCAGAAAATCGCGTTCCAACCCACCAATAGTCAATATTTGCAAGTTGATTTTGGCCAGCCCCATGTCTATTTGCTCAATACTGCTCTCCTTGGTATCAATCCATAGATTGTAGCCAATAAAAGACACAATAATGAGAAAGAACCCTGAAAAATATACAAATAACTTAGCCCTTATAGAGCGGAAAGCAATTTTCATTGTGTAATGATATAGTATTTATTTTTTTATGTATTAGAATTTTAGGGCTTTTTTAAAATTAGCCGAAAAGGCTGAGCCCTCCGAACTTAATTCGTAGGATTTAGAAACTTGCCTTTGATAAAAAGCACCTCTAAGCCTTAGGAATTGTTCAAAAATAAATTTACACTCTGAGGGATGATTTTTCGCCTTGATACTTCGTTATTTTTATTGCCCGTAGCGCTGCTATGGGCGCAAAAAATAGCCTCGTCTCAAAACAAAACCTCTACCTCAAGAATGGTAATTTAATTTCTCACCATTCCTTAGCAAAAAGTTGTTTTCTATCTATTCCTTAAAAAAAACAGAATAAAAAATTGTGTACCAAAACTATGCTACCTATTTTCCATTGGAATAAAGCCGATGTATGATTTTACTTAACTATGTGTAATTTAAAGCTCCACTAATATGACCAACCAGGAGATTACGAACGTTCATCAATTGATCACCAGTACAAACCCAACCAACCTTCAGGCAGCCTTTGCAAAGTTACAAGCCGCACCCCACAGCACAGAAGCACTTACCTACTTGTTCATTTTGTCGTTTTTTCACCCCGATGAAGCAGTACGAACGCAGGCAAAACCTTTGTTTAAAGCAAGGGCTCCCATTGGATTTTATGCCAATGCTACCAAAGAGCTCCTTTTTGCCAAAATTGTACCTAAAAGCGGGATTCCCAGTGTGTTTGTGTTTACTGCCTTGCTCGAAAAAATGCATCAACACGGTGTCTTAGACGTGAAAGTATTGGGAGTACACCTGATAGACTTTTGGGTACAAAGTTGGGAGTTTTGCTGGAAGCACCGGGCAGTAGATGCTATGAAACTACTGCGTAGAGTACAAAAAGGTAAATCTTTGCAACTTGCCGGAAGCATAAAGGCTATTCCGGAAGAAATATGGCAGTTGACCGAGCTCGAAAGTCTGACTATTATCAACAGAAATTTAGGGTACATTTCGGAAGATATTGCGCAGCTTAAAAACCTAAAATACCTGAATATACAAAGCAAACTGGCTATGTTTCCGGTAGGTATTACCCAATTACACCAACTTGCCGAACTAAAGCTGTTCATTAATAACGACCAGTTTTTTGGCACTGTACCTCCTGAAGTAGCCCAACTTGCCCAACTCAAAGAGTTGACCTTTACGAGTCTTTCGGGAAGTTTTCCGGTAAACTTTTGTCGGATTACCTCTTTAGAACGCATCGATTTAGGCTATTCAAACTTTGAAGACTTTCCCGAAGAAGTGACCCAGTTGAACCACCTCAATGCTTTGAAACTAAACTTTAATGAAAACCTGCAACTCAGTGGTTTGTTTAGCAAATTACACAAAATAAGCAGTTTAAAAAACCTGGATTTATCGTTTTGCAAACTCAACACGCTACCCGATGAGGTAGCCTTGCTCGATCAGGTAGAAAAGCTCAATATAGCAGGCTGTCATTTACGGAGTTTACCCACTCATATAGAAGACATGGTATCGCTCAAATACCTTGATATTAGCCATAATCACTTTGAACAATTGCCCCAAATAGTACACAAACTGCCCCGCCTTGAGCAAGTAAAAACCAATCAGGGGGTAATTGATATTCAACAAGGGTAAATGGTTGGTTAAGCACTCTACTTGATTATTGAAGATGTAAAAAATATTTATCTTTGGTATATGGAAAAAAATCAGACCACCAAATTGCCCAAAATCTGGCTCGACTTTGAGGTAAGGGCGTATGAGGTAGATATTTATAACCGGGTATCGCCAGTAACCATTGCCAACTATTTGCAAGAAGCTGCCGGGCAACACGCTGACCACCTAGGGGTAGGGGTGACTGACTTGCTAAAACACCGCCTGACGTGGGTACTTACCCGGATAAAAATTGACATGCAGCAATATCCCTCCCGGTACGAACCAGTGCGGGTGCTTACTTACCCTACCGGCTATGACAAGTACTTTGTGTACAGAAACTTTCAGTTGTATAATGCACAAGGCAAGCAAATAGGGCAAGCTACCAGCACTTGGGCAGTGATGGACATACAAGCCCGCAAAATGGTGGGCGTGCCCCAATTGATCACAAGCTTGCCTACCCCCGATGATGAAGATTTTATGACTCATACCAAGGGTAAAATTGCCAAAGTAAATGCTCCGCTCTCTGAAACACTTTTTAGGGTGCGTTGGAACGATCTGGATACTAACCAACACACCAACAATGCTTATTACTTACAATGGGCTATAGAGTCGTTGCCCGAAGAGGTGCTCACATCACGGCAGTTGGCATCTATTGACTTATTGTATCGCCTCGAAACCGTCTGGAAGGATGGTGTGGTGGCTCGTACTGAACAAATCAGCACCCAACAACCACTTTCTTTTATTCATCAACTCATCCGCGAAAGCGACCAAAAAGAGTTGGCACAAGCCACTACGGTTTGGGTATAACGAAAGAAACTGTTTAATCGCCCAGACAACAAATACCAAACTTGCACCCACTATTTTATCATTGAAATAACACCACTTAGGATTTACTACAAAAAAAATTGGGCTATTTGCTCAAAAACAGAGATACGAAAGCTTTGAAAACTAATTTTTACCCTGCAAAATTTCTATACTTGCAAATTAGTAATTTTGGCAAAACTATTTGCCCACGCTAATACCAGTGAACTGTTGCTTGTTGCAACCCCAATACTTGTAGGCAACCACTATGTATCAATGGTGTTTTTGTTGCTTGCTGTTAGAAGCTAATTTGAAAGAAAATGGATAAGAAAGTAATTTTAATGATTTTGGATGGCTGGGGCATTGCCACCAACCCTAAAGTATCGGCAGTAGACCACGCCAACACTCCATTTATCGACCAACTATATACCCAATACCCACATAGCCGCCTGGAGGCTTCAGGGCTTGCTGTAGGACTGCCTGAAGGACAGATGGGGAACTCTGAAGTAGGCCACATGAACATAGGTGCAGGCAGGGTGGTTTACCAAGACCTGGTACGAATTAACCGGGCGGTTGAAAATAAAGAACTGAACAAGAATGCTACGCTTACAGAGGCTTTTGATTATGCTAAAGCTCACAACAAAAAGGTACACTTGATGGGCTTGCTCTCTGATGGTGGGGTGCACTCGCATATCGACCACCTCAAAGGTTTATGTAGCATTGCCCATGAGCAAGGAGTAAAGCAGCTGTTTATTCATGCATTTACCGACGGGCGCGACACTGACCCTAAGGGGGGCAAGGCATACCTTACTGACTTGCAAAAGCATTTAGACCAAACTACCGGACAGGTGGCTTCCGTCATTGGGCGATATTATGCCATGGACAGGGACAAGCGCTGGGAACGGGTAAAGTTAGCGTATGATTTGTTGGTAAATGGCAAGGGTAAACCAAGCCAAAAAATGACAGAGGCGATACAAGCATCTTACAATGATGAGGTAACAGATGAGTTTATCAAACCTATAGTAAAGGTAAATGACGAGGGGACACCCATTGCAACTGTTGATGAGGGTGATGTGGTGCTATGCTTTAATTTCAGAACTGACCGGGGACGACAAATTACCCAAGTGCTTACCCAAGAAGATTTTCCAGACGAAGGAATGCATAAATTGTCGCTTCAATACCTTACAATGACTAATTATGATGATACTTTTGAAGGGGTACAGGTATTGTTTGACAAACCCAAACTGGTTAATACATTGGGCGAAGTATTGGAAAAAGCCCAAAAGCAACAAATAAGAATTGCCGAAACCGAAAAGTACCCTCATGTCACTTTCTTTTTTTCGGGAGGGCGAGAAGATGAATTTAAAGGAGAAAGCCGCATTTTGTGTCCATCACCCAAAGTGGCCACTTATGACCTGCAACCTGAAATGAGTGCAGCAGATATTCGTGATGCCATTGTGCCTGAGCTTAACAAAAAAGCGGTTGATTTTGTATGCCTTAACTTTGCCAACCCTGACATGGTAGGACATACGGGGGTGTTTGAGGCAGCAGTAAAAGCCTGCGAAACAGTAGATCAGTGTGCCAAAGTGGTAATAGATACCGCACTGGCAAATGACTATGCCACCATTGTTATAGCTGACCATGGCAACTCCGACATTATGCAAAACCCTGATGGATCGCCGCATACAGCCCATACAACCAACCTGGTACCTTGCATTTTGGTAGATAAAAACAATCATGTTACATTAAAAGATGGTAAATTAGGTGATATCGCCCCAACTATATTAAATTTGATGGGCATCAATCCACCTGAAGATATGACAGGAGACAATTTATTGCAATGATATTATTTTTCTACAAACAAGTTTTTGGTCATTGACTTGGGGTGTATCAGAAAAAGGAGTGCCACTTTAGGCTCAGGAACACCACACTCACCTGAGGTGGCTACTTTGCCAGCAATGAAGACTTGCCAACCAGTAAGCTCTAGTGCTTTGGGTACTAAACCCCTTACACTTCTTTCGGTCTCTTTTGCCTGCTGACTTCACCTAAAAAAACTCACGTAGCTTAGGCTATGCTCGTTTTTTGTAGGTTTGACAGCCACCAAAATAAACTCGAAATAATGTAGAATTTACTTAGTTCCTAAAGCAATAGTAAAACGATGTAAATTTAATCATACAATTAATCATACCTAATGAAACGTATTGTCGTTTTTATTTTATTGGTAGCCAATGTATACCTGGCTATCAATCAATACCTAAAATACCGCAGGTACAACCCAGGGCGGGATTATAACTATATTGCAAAAACCAAAGAAATAGACGCCAACTATCACGATACAAAGCTGGTAACCGAATATTTTGAGTTGGCGCATAAGGCTGGAAGTTTTGCCCGCAAAGTATGGTATAACGAAGGCATAGACGTATTGTATGAAGATCAAACCAACCCCCAGAGCCAAAATGCGGTACAGGCATATAATCAAATGTTGGCAAGGGTAAAGTACCTGGAGTCTAAACTCATTGCCTCAAAGAAAATGAAAGCCCAGGGACTGGAGAATAAAGCGATTAAGTTTGTAGAAAAAAAAGGCATTGCTCCCAAAAACTATGAGCTTTTTCAACGCATAGAAAAGCAACCACTCATAAAGGGAGATACTACTTTGCTTACTTGGGAAGTACAAAACCAATTGATAAAAAAAGGGTATAAAATACCACTTGATGGTAAGTATCGCGACGTAACAGAAGAGGCCATTATGAAGTTTCAGATAAAGAACAAAATATTTGCTTCGGGAAAGGTGGATGAACGTACATTACGTTTGTTATTAAAATAATTATTGTATTTTTGAATCAAATTCGTTATTGTATAGCATAACTACCAATAGAAGTTTATTTTAAGTTGGGTATTGTTAATTAATACTCCACTGCTTTTTTCGGTTGGTTAGTTTCTTTTAGTCAAACATATAGCACTTTACCACAATTTGACTATCAAACTATCAACAACAAACTACCGACTAAACGCTGTGGATGATTGTTCAATGCTTTGCTTAACGAAACGCTAATTGTAATTGAAAAAGGATGGAAAACGTAAACGAGCCAAAGACTAAACTAGACGAGGTAAAAGATCTGATATTTGGGCCAGATATTAAGAGTTACAATGATCAGATTTCGGAGCTTAAAAATCATATTGGGCAAAATCGCGAAGAGGTAATGTCTAAAATTGAGGAAGTACGCAACAAGCTCATTGAGGCTATTCAAACCACTGAAAAAAATCTTAACCAACAAATAGCTGACTTGCAAAAAGCAACCGAAGCTGCGCTCGATAAACAAAAACAATCCCACGTAAGCAAGCGTGCATTGAACGATGTATTGGTTAAAATATCTGAGGGTTTGCGTTCCGACGCTGAATAAGTTTACCTTTTGGGTATTTGAGGTTTATTATAACGTACTTGTAGCCCCTACATGTCACAGCGTCTAAATGATTAGGTACTACTTAGTATGCTCAAAAACTATCATTGTTCGGAAGCCGGGCTCGTGCTCGTTTGACTGAAAAACAACCTGACAACAGGCTAACCTGCAAAGCAGTTAAAAGATGAGCAAAATCTGCAAACGACACCGGACATTTACAACATATCTCCTAAAATATTTTTAAAGAGTCGTCATGGAAGATAAAGACAAAAAACAGGAAGAAAATATTGAAGAGCTGGGAAGCGAAGAAAAGGTGAACACCTTTAGAGAACTGATTGTAGGACCCGATAAACGAGAAATTGAAGGTCAGTTGCAAGGAATGAAAGAGTTGTTTGCTACCATGTTGGTAGAAAACAAAAAAGACTATGACAATCAGGTAAATGATATGAGAAGCCTGTTTGTAAATGTGTTGGAAGAAAACCGTCGGGTTTTTCAAATGCAATTACAGGACTTGTACAAAAATCTTCCTTCTTTGATTAATAACTCTTTGCGCGAACAACAAGAAGATGGTTTTATTCTGCTTGCCGACCAACCCGAACACCAGGTAACTGATAAAAATGGGGTAGATCGTTATTCACGTTTAGACGCAGTCAAAGAAATTATTGTGGGTGGCAATATGCGCGACCTGAAGCTAAACCTGGCAAGTGCCCAAAAAGAACTGATTCAAAATTACGAAGAAGACAAGAAGAAGATTTTGGACATGGCTCAGGAGATTTCGGGAATGGTAGACGAAATGGAAAACCGAATCAATGAACAGCTGAAGGCTTTGATCGAAGAAATCACCAAAAACGTATCTGAGTACGCGCAATCTTATGCCAACAAACATACTGCAGCCGATAAATTACGGAATTTAGCACAGCAACTGTAAGACTCGTTTTAACGTTTTACGATTATGGATGATGTACTCAAGAAATTGAAAGAAATCTTACTGGAAGAAGATCGTAAAACTCAGGAGAAAATTACCCAAAAGGTAGATGATCTGCAAAGCAACATAGATGAGTTGCGGAATGAAAACCTGAAGCCGGTCATTGAAAAAACAGTGAGAACTGAGCTCAAAGAATCAAAAGATGCCCTGATAGAAGCTATTTACCCCCTCATAGGCAAGCTTATTCGAAAGTTTGTACAGGTAGAGTTCGAAAAACTATCAGAAAATGTAGACAAGCAATTAGATCGCACATTTTCGGTGCAAAATATAAAAAAACAACTCATTGCTTTGTGGGAAGGGATAAGTCACAAAGACCTGATCATTAAGGAACTTATCCCTCCAGTGGTAGAAGAGGTTTTTGTGATAGACCAGGAGTCGGGCATTTTGCACGGCAAATACTCGCACAACAACACCATAGACCAAGACGTAATTGCAGGCATGCTCACTGCAATCAAATCATTTATTGAAGATGCATTTCAACAAAAAACCGGGTCTTTGGACATGATTGAGTATGGTACCTTCAAAATTATGATTCAAAACTCTTATAAATTTTATCTAACCGCCATTGTTTCGGGTTCGGTAAACACTAAGTACAAAACTCAGTTATTAGACTACCTGGAGTTGTTTGCTGAACAAAACCTCACTCAATCTTTAGATAATTTGTCAGAAACTGATATATCAGAAAAGCTTAAAACATATTTTGACCAATTCAATGCAACAAATAAGTAAAAAGGTTATTTTAGTAGGGAATTTTGGCGTAGGGAAAACTTCGTTGGTACGCCGCTTTGTTCATCAAACTTTTTCGGACGAGTATCTCACTACACTTGGGGTACGTATAGACAAGAAAGTAGTAAATCTTGCCAATATAACGGTCAATATGATTTTGTGGGATGTAGCAGGAGAAGTATCTCAAACAAAGGTGCCTGCCTCTTATTATTTAGGGTCACACGGAGTTATTTATGTATTTGATCTGCAACGTCCTTCATCGTTTGAAAATATAACTTCAGACATTGACTTTATCCGTTCTAAGTTGCCCAATGCCCCAATATGTGTGATTGGCAACAAAAAAGATTTATTGAGTGATGCTGAGCTTAATTCTATTCAGCAAAACCTCTCGGTTAAAGCAAGTTACTTTACCAGTGCCAAAACTGGCGAAAACGTAGAAGCCATGTTCGAAATGATTGCCAAACAAATGACAGAATGAGTACAAAAAAGCGAACATTTTTACAGCAGTTCAAAAGCCAGTTTTCCCCTTCTGGCTTTCAATTCGTTCTTTTAGACAACCAAGGAGTGATTGTTGAAAGCTGTAATAGTTTGTTTAATTTGAACTTATACCAGGGGTTATCAGCTTTTACTTTTATCCCCTTTCTGGAAAGCATAGAAGAAACACTGGTACAAATTACAACCAAAGATGCACCTATTTACTTTCCTCGTTTAGACATTCCTTTCTTTAGTCATAGCAAAATTTACGACTTCACCTTTCAACGATTTGAACCTTTCCCTGAACACTCGTTCATTGCCTGGATCATTAGAGACAACACCACCCATTATTATTATTTGAGGCAAATTCAGCAAGAACGCAATATGGTGATTGTACAAAATGAGAGAAGCACTGCAGGTAGGTAGTTTTGTTGACTGATACCCAAGGGCTTATATTAACACAACACATTGATGACTCCTATCATCACTTGTCACTACTCGCTCAATGATAATTTTTGCTTAAGCTCAGCTACGGCAAGTTGATAAATATCTTCTACCTCTTGCAGCAATGTAGGCAACTGGTCTATATTGATCGTTTGCTTAGCGTAATTTTGTAGCTTTTCGAGGTTTTTCTCCGCCGGTTTTATACCCAATAGTTTAAAAGTAGGTTTTACTTTATGTACAGCAAGCGCCATGTCTTCCCAGTTTTGGGCTGTCATCAAAGCTCGAACTTTATCAATGTCAATACAGGTTTGATGGATAAAGAGTTCTGCAATGTCGAGAATAAAACTAGAATCACCTATAGACACCTCTTCAAGGTAACTCATGTCTATATAGGTCTCGCTCTTTGTAATTTGGGTCATTTGTACAATTTTGGCGTACAAATCTTCTTTTTTGAAAGGCTTAATCAAATAGTCATCCATCAGATCAAGTACCCCTTCGTTTCGTTCTTGCTGAGACACAGACGCAGTGAGCGCTATAATAGGCAATTGATCTGGCGATATTTGCAACACTTTTCTTATATAGTGAGTCGCCTCTGTGCCAGCCATTTCAGGCATATACACATCCATCAATACCAGGTCAAACGCTTCTTTTGCCTCCCCTTCTTTCAATAACTCTACTGCTTCTTTGCCATTAGAGACTGTGGTCACTTTACAGTTCCACTCCTGCAATATTTGTCGGGCAAACAATAAGTTTACATCATTGTCATCAGCAAGTAAAACCTTGAGAGGTACATCGAACGGAGTAAGAATAGAATGCCGGAAATCGGGCGAATTGGTAAGAGGCTCTATCTCTGGTGCAAGCTTAAGCGGTAATACAAAATTAAATATGGTGCCTTCGCCCCAACGACTGCTCACGCTAATGCGCCCCCCCTGTAATTCTATGAGTTGTCTTACGATGCTTAAACCCAGCCCGGTACCTCCATACAACCTAGTAGTTTGCTCACTGGCTTGCTGGTAGGGTTCAAAAATTTGTTGTAAACGTTCTTTCTTGATACCTATGCCAGAGTCTTTTACTATAAAATCTAATTGTATTTGCTCTGCTTGATCAGAAGCAGGGACAAGGTCAGCAAATTTTATCTCTACGCTTACTTCTCCCTCACTGGTAAACTTAATGGCATTACCTACCAGGTTGTACAAGATTTGAGTCAACCGGACTTTGTCACCCAGCACCTCCTCTGGCACATCGGCAGCTAATACTGTATTGACTTGTATGCCCTTTTGCATAAATTTTTGTTTGAAACTCAATACAATATTTTGCAACATTTCGGGTAGGTTAATGTGCGTTTCTTCAAACTGCATCTGCCCTGACTCTATTTTTGACATATCTAACACATCGTTTACAATGGTTACCAGGTGATTGCCGGATGATTGAATAGCTTTTAAGTAATCGGCATGGTGTGGGTTGGTCATTACTTCCAGCAACAAATCTGTCAGCCCAATGATGCCATTGAGTGGAGTGCGTAACTCGTGGCTGATTTCGGCAAAAAAGTTAGACTTAAATTGTTCTATCCGTTTAAGTTCTTCATTTTTGAGTTGAAGTAATTCTTTTTCAAGTTCAATGGAACGGTTTTGTACTGCTAATAGTTCTTTTTGAATGGCAGATTCTTTTCCTTCTTGTTGAATCTGAAAAATATATTGATAGGCGTCAGGGTGATGCTCTATTACCAGCAACAGTGTAGGTACTTGATTGTTTAATATGCATTCTATGCGACAATCCAGCACTTTGAAACTGGTATCTATGCCACTGACAAAGTTTTCGAGACGGGGAAACTCCAACGGAGACTGTCCGGGCTCAAGCAACGCCAGGGTGTCTTGCAGGCTTTCTAAAAACGGAAAAACAGAAAAAATAGATTGGTTGAGGTAACCGTTGAGGTCTAGCAATGTATTGCAGGTTTGTACAAGCTTGCCCTCTGGGGTAAACAGTATAAACTGGCAACGGTCGGCTAAATAACGTGCTTTGTAAATATCTAAATTTTCCATACTGAACAATTCTTCGGTATTCCATGGTGGCAAGAAGGGCGTGCAAGTTTGAGAGTATCCCCTATATTATAACATTGAATTGATAAATTTAAAGCTTTTGAATATGAAAATGAAAAATTGGTTGCATAATTCATTCCTGCTTTGTTCAATTATGACATTATGCGGGCTCATGGCTTGCGAAAATCCGAATAAAACAGTAGCGGGTACTGCCAAGCCTTACTTTGACCTGAAGGGTTTTGTTCAAACACAAATAACCTGGCTCAACCAACAACAACCTCAAGTAAAAAAACAAATACGCAATGAGAGTAAACTTATTACCAAGACCTTGGCGATTAAAAACTGGGAAAAAGAGTTACACATGTTTATCAATGCTGATATAAACAAAGCTGCGCTGATTGGTACTTATGACATTACTAAAGAGGGAAAAACCATCAAGTATACTACAAAAGAGGGAAAGAATTCGGTAAAAGAGATGATTGTAGAACTGGGCAATGATAAAAAGGTAGCCAAATCAGTAAAGATTACTGTGGGCAATGACAATGTGTTGTTTGCTTCTGGCACCAAACTTAGTTTCCAGTGCCAAAACAAAGGCAATAATTACCGAATTACAACCTATACAATCGATGGTTTTCAGAAAATTATTATGCGCGACAAACGCCCCTATTTTATCCATGCAGAAGTGCTTTAACCTTCACAGGGGCAAGCTTCGCGTCTTTGAGTACAGAGACATATCGGCACCCAAGGGTGCGAAGCTAAACACTTGTTTTTTATACTACTCTTACTCGTCTTTGAGCACTTCTATGGGGTTTACCTGCGACACTTTGAACACTTGCACGCTTACTGTAAGCAAGGCAATAAGTAAAGCAAGTAAGGCAGAGAAGATAAATACAAACCAATGTTTGTATATGGGCAAGTGATAGGCAAAGTTTTGCAGCCAACCATGCATCATCCAGGCACCAAAAATGCCCCCAAACAAACTTGCCCACACTACCAAACGCAAAAAGTCAAACGACATTAAGCGTAAAATACTGGGAATAGATGCCCCTAAAACCTTTCGTATGCCTATTTCTTTTACCCGTTGTTCGGCAGTAAACGAGGCAAGCCCCAATAACCCCAAACAAGCAATAAAAATGGTAATGCCGGAAAACGCCATAAAGATTTGCCCTCGCACTTCGTCGGCTTGGTATTGTTTGTTAAACTTCTTATCCAGAAAATAGCTCTCATACGCATATTTTTTCTCGTATTTATTCCAGGTTTTTTTGATAAAATCAAGGGTTTTACCAACCCCTCCCGGCTTGAGTCTTACCAACAGGTACCCCATGTGTCCTTGTTTGCGTGGAGATATCAATCTAAGGGCTAAAGGTTGTATTTTTTTATGCAACGATGTCAAGTGAAAATTCTTGACCACCCCTACTACTTTCGCATCATATCCTTTTACAAGTTTACCCAGGCTATCGGTACGCAAATAGACCTTTTTTCCCAAGGCTTTTTTCCAACCCATTTTTTTTACAAAAGCCTCGTTTACCACCAGTGCTTTAGAGGTATCAGTAACAGTCGTGCGTGAATAAAAACGGCCTTTTTTCATTTCGATGCCCATCATGTCTAAGTAGTCGTAGCCTACCATTAATATGTGCGCCAACGTAATCTGAATTTTGCCTTGAGCATTTTCTACCGGAAAAGCATCGGTGCCACTGCCACCATCTTGTCCTGGCACATTACTCGTAAAGGCCACTTCTTTGACCCCTTGATGCTTGAGTAAGTCTTTCCTTATTAAGTCATTTCGCTGAAGGTTGGTGGTATCACCAAAGGTTCTGATCACCACTACTCGTTCTTTGTTAAACCCTAAGTCTTTGTTGCGAATAAACTGTAGTTGATTATATACTATCCAAGTACCTATAATCATCGTAATAGAAATAGAAAACTGGAAAATGACCAATCCACGGCGTAAAAAGGCGGCATTCCGACTGCTCACATACTTGCCTTTAAGCACCCTTACTGGATGAAAACTAGACAAGAAAAAAGCGGGATAACTGCCACTAATGAGCCCCACCAACAACATAATAAGTGTCAACAGACCAAATACTGAAGGGTCGCTATACTCTACGACCAACTGCTTGCCTGATACATAGTTGAAATAAGGCAATGATAGCTCTACCAAGGTAATACTAATGACTAATGAGATAAGGGTAAGCAGTACTGATTCGAGCAAAAACTGTAAGATGAGTTGACTACGGTATGATCCTACCACTTTGCGAATGCCCACTTCTTTGGCTCGCCCCGCTGACCGTGCAGTGGCTAAGTTCATGTAGTTGATGGCAGCAATGAGCAACATAAATATAGCCACTGCCGCCAATATGTATAAGTAAGCTTTATTTCCTTTAATGGTTTCGTCATCTTCGTAGGCAAACTCAGACAAATGTATGTCTACCAAAGGGTCTACCCTAAAACCCGCAGTTACCTTAAAATGCTTAAAATCGCCTACCATATATTTAGTAAAAACCGTTTGAACATTTTTGCGAAAGCTTTCAATTTTTGCCTTGGGTTTTAGCAATACATAGGTGTAGTAATTGGCACTGCCCCAACCATTCACATCCTTGGGGTCATAAATGGTCGCATAAGACACCAACGCAGGAAATCGCAAATGTGAGTTTTTTGGCAGGTCTTCCATTACTCCAGTCACTTTATTACTTTGGTTGTCAAACACCTTGATTACCTTACCTATAGCGTTGCCTGCCCTGCCAAAAAACTGCTTTGCAACCGTTTTGGTCAGGACTATAGAATTGGGTTGGGTCAACACTTTGTTGGGGTCGCCTTTGATAAGTTTATGAGAAAACACTTTGAAATAGTTGGAGTCGGCATAGTGAATCCCGTTCAGGTATAGTTTTTTGTCTTTGTATCTGATAGGTTTTTTTTCGGTGCCCCTAAATAGCCTTACAGATTGGGCGACTTCGTTGGGAAACTCTTTAGGCAATACTGGGGCGAGGCGCTCCGACGAACTGGCAAAGTATTGCGGGGGTTTACCCTCTAACTTAAACCAGGTAGACACCCGATAAATGCGGTCGGCTTTTTCGTGGTAACGGTCAAAACTCAACTCATCGTTGATATATAAGTACAACAACAACGCACAGGCCATTCCAATAGAAAGTCCGGCAATGTTGATGAAAGTATATATTTTGTGACGGCTAAGGTTACGTAGAGATATTTTAAGGTAATTCTTTAACATTCAATTATTTAATCCAAGGTTATCGATGGTTTTCTATGGTACTAATGGCAATCTTTAACTGTTTGTCATATACAATAAGCATTGGGATTGATCTACTTTTACTAAATAAGTTTTTAGCTTCCCATGTACTTGATACATAAATATAGATGCTAAAGTTATCCACTTGGATGCATACATTCGCAAACATTTATTTGCTAGATTATCCACAAAAACATAACCAACTGATTTTCAAACGCTTTAAATAAAAAAAATAAATATATTAGTTCTGATTTTAAAATACGCAAAAATGCCTTCTTTCTGGTAAAATCAAGCAACAAGTTTCGTTTTTATGAAAAACTGGCAGGTGTAGCAATTGCTTCTATAACATCTCATTTTTTTCATAAGCTAACGAATAGCAGGATCATTGGTTCTTTGCTCCCTCTACTCTGCCCAGCTTTTAACTCGTATCTTTGTTGAGCTCAACACAGTAAAACTGTTTCGATGAATCGGGATTTAGAAAACATCATCTTTGCCTCGCTTGCTCTCCGAGAATAAGCCTGGAGTTGTAAACCAAACTTGATTTGGAGGTTAGCTGCCTTTACCAATTGATAAATTCTGCTATACGGAGCCGATCGAAACCCTAAAATAAGTTGTTTTTTGAGCTTCTGGGTGGCTTGATTTGTGGGGACACAAATGAGCGCGAAAAATAGTAGGGAAGAGTATACGCCCTCCTATCTTGTTACAAACAATTTTTTAGTAAGATCAATTCTTTCTTTCGTTTTTTTTATAGATTAGCAACATGGAGCACGAAAAAATTCAACAATTTATAGACTGGCTGCAATACGCCGATTTGCTGATGGTACACACGGGTGCAGGTATGAGTAAGGATTCGGGGGTGCCTACTTACCGCGAAGATGGAGCTGGGGAATGGGGCAAGGTATCGGGCGAACGGGAAGGAAGCATTTTTGAGATTATGAACCCCACTTATATGGATGAGCACCCTGTGTATATGTGGAAAAGATTTACTCGACGCAGTCAGCAATTTAAAGATTTGGTGCCACACCAGGGATACTTTATCTTGATGGATTGGATTAAACGGTTTAACCTTGACTATTTTTTTATTACCTCTAACATAGATGGACAACACCTAAAAGCAGGTGCCACTAAAGATAAAGTACGTGAAGTGCACGGCTCTATTTTTCACCTGCAGTGCTCGGTACCTTGCCATCAGGAAGTATGGGAAGGAGATACAAATGAGGCAATAGATGTAAATAATGAAAACCTACAACCTGAAGATTTGCCCAAATGCCCCAAGTGCGGCAAAATGTCGCGCCCTAATGTGTATATGTTTCGTGACCATACCTATGTGCCAGCCCGGTCGAAGTGGCAAAAAAGCAACTTGGAAAAAACCCTTGCTGCACACACAAAAGTCTTAGTGCTTGAGATTGGCTCTGGTCCTCATGTACAAACCATCCGGGCAATGACGCGCAAAATAGTACGAGAGAAAAACGCAAAACTCATAAGAATAAACCCTGATTACTCTGATGTAAGAGCCCCTCATATGGGCATTGCCGATGGTGCTTTGGCTACTTTGGGCGCAGTGCACAATGAAGTGGTAAAAATGTTTTGATAATGGATGATACCATACGTATAGTACAAATAACGGATCCTTATCTTTTAGCCAACATTCATTACCCAGAGGTGCTTCCAATACAAGTGTTTGAGAATATACTTGCACACATCAATCTATTGCCTCACCCTCCCGACTTGCTGATACTTACCAGTGAGGTACTACAGCAACGAAGAAATGACACACTCCAGCTTTTACAAAAATTGGATATTCCTTTTTATTGGGTGGCACATGAGCAGAATACGTCTTTCAATGTGAAAGGTACTCACTTTATTATGCTCAATAGTTGCTCAAAAAACCATAGCCAGGGTTATTTGGGTAACGATACATTGGATTTTTTGCAAAACGACCTTGAAAACTCCTGGGCTTACCCTTGTATTGTTACTTTGCATCATCATCCGCTTGCCATTCGTACCTTGACCCCACCTAAAGACACACTCAAAGATGCTGGGCAATTTCTAAGCATCATTGATCAATTTTACCACATCAAAGCAGTGTTGTTTGGGCATATTCACCATGACTTTATGCTCGAACGCAACGACATTTGGTTTTTTGCCTCTCCAGCCATTTGTCCAATAAGCCCTCATAACCCTGCTGTAGTTTTTCAGTACCGTCTGCTTGACTTAACCAGTGAGGGAGAGGTAGAGGCGAGTTTGGTGCAGGTGTAGGGCTTAGGTAATAGCAAGTAGTGAGCAATAAGCTACAAATCGTGAGATATATTTGCCTCAGGGTTTAGTTTAGTAAAACTACAAAAATAACCTACCCTGTTTGACTAAACTCTTACTGTCATACTTTATTGATGAACAGGAATTTCCCCTTGTCTTTTGGTTACTTGTGAAGACACAAGCAACGGCGTAACAGCAGCCAAATGCCTTTTGTAGGGGCAATCCTTTATGGTTGCCCTAGTGTAGTAAATTTCATCGCTTGGCGCCCCTTAGTATTTTGAGAGGTTTTGCTACTCAAGTAAGTTTGGCGACTTCCATTCATCCAAGCCTTCTACGGAAGGGTTTCAACAACCGACCCCGGTTCCAGCACCTGAGGGCACTTTTCAGTATTCCGAAAAACGAGCATAGAAGGTTATTCTGCGATTATTAATGACGCATTGGCCAGGGCTTAAAAGAGCGAGGGCACTAGTTGACACGCTACCTTAAACTAAAAACTCTAGGTTTTAAAAAGCTTCTCCTATTTCTAAATAAAACCCAGCTGACCCATCGCTGCCTCTGCCATAGTCTACCCGGATATTGGTGCGATTTTGTTTGTCTATTTCAAAGCGCAAGCCTAAGCCATAAGACATTTTTGCATTGGCAATGTCAAACTTACTAATCTCACTGGCTACATCCCCTACTCCAGTAAAAGCGGTCATTCCAATCCATCGCCATATTGGAAGCCTGTACTCTACCTGAGCCGCCATGTAGTCGTTTTGGCGGTAACGCCCCTGATAAAACCCGCGCATAATAGTGCCTCCTCCAAACTCTGACAATTCTTTATAAGGAGCGGTGCCAGTAATAAAGTTGCCATACCCTTGAATAGCAAGAATATGCTTGCGGTGGGCAAAAAGCTTGAAGTATTTCCGCAAATCAACCGTTACAGTGCTATAATCAAACTCTCCACCCAAGTCAGACCCATAATTATAGTTAGAAAGCTCAAGGTAAGCTCCCTTATAAGGCGCCAGAATATTGTCGCGACTATCGTATACTACTGCTGCTCCTAAACCCGATACTTTGGAGCCGTTATAGCCAGGTACCTGACTGGTTTCGAGCAAACCACCTTCAGTAGGTCTTACCTGAAACATTTCTACATAACGATATTGCAAACCGACAAAAAGTTTTTGGGTGATTTTGCGCAATACCCTGTTTTCTACTCTTACCCTACGATAACTTACCAGTTCTTCGTTTTCTTTCGGTAGCCGATTGCCTATGCCATAATAAAACTCAGGAAAAAACAGGTAGGAAAAGCGCCCGTTGATGACATATTTTTCTTCGTTGGTAAAAAGAGTATACCTGGCTGTACCATCTATTTGCCCTTGTGCAGTGTATAAAAAATAGGTTTGAAGGTTGGAAGCACGGGTAGCTTTTTTGTTTTTGCCCATCTTAAAACTCAACGAGGCAAGCGCCCCTAGCCCAAACCTGGTTTCGGGTGAGTAGTACAACACGGGTAAAGTAATCATTTTCACATTTTTCTCTTTCTTTTGTTGGGTAGTAGTATCAGTTTGCGCCTGAGACAAATTGACTTTGGTAAAGACTATCCAAACCAATAATAACACTGACAAAGCTATTCTAAATTTCATTTGTATATGGTTTTACTTCCAATAATGGTTTCTAAATCTTAGTTTTAAATTTTAGTCAACATATAAGCTACTTTTCTGAATGAAAAATCGTTTTTCAGAAAAGCATTGTTTATGGTATAGTAAAAGTACATTTTTTTTATAGAATGTGCTTTTGTTCAAGTATTAAATTCAACATTGCTTAAAATCAGTCTTTAGGTGCAAAGGACTACTTTATGTACTGTACTTTGTGACAAAAAAACTTGTGTAACTATGGCAAATTGATGTTTTTTTGTGCTTTGTATAACCTCAAAACCTGCTGGTAAAGACTTTGATGATATGCTAAACCATTGGCTTTATAAGATAATTTTCAAACCTCAGATAGTATGAACAGTATTTGTGTTTTTTGTGGTTCCAGATCTGGAGCTAACCCTATTTACCGCGAGAAAGCTACGCACGTCGGACATATTTTAGCAAAAAAAGGCCTAAAGCTGGTCTATGGAGCTGGCAAGGTAGGGCTCATGGGAGCAGTAGCTGACGCAATGTTAGCCAAAGGTGGAGAGGTGATTGGGGTAATTCCACAGTTTTTGGTAGACAAAGAGGTAGCCCATGATGGTATCAATGAATTAATTATTGTGGAATCTATGCATGAACGGAAGCAAAAAATGACCAAAATGGCAGATGCTTTCTTGATTTTGCCAGGAGGTATAGGTACCATGGAAGAATTTTTTGAAGTATACACCTGGGGACAATTGGGTTTGCATCAAAAACCCATTGGTATACTCAATGTAGGGAGTTATTATGATCTAATGATTCAGTTTTTGAATCATACAGTAGGTCAAGGGTTTATGAGCCAATCTACCAAAGACATTGTTTTTACTGACACCAACCCTGAGGCTTTGTTAAGAAAAATGCGAAGTTATAAAGCTCCTGACATAGACAAGTTATTGAATATTGAGCGCACCTAACCAATATAGAGTAAATCCCTGTTTGGACATATCCAAACATAAAAGCATAGGGTAAACTTGAAGTGAAATAAATGATTCGAAGAGATTACATTTTAAAGTTGATTGACCAATTGGTAATGGCGCTTAAAAAAATAAGGGGGTTAAAAGACCGTGAGTTTTACGAAGAAGCACTAGAACTGATTGCTGAAAAAAAAGAAGCTTTTCTAAAAATTGATGCCGCATACCTTGATCAACTATCAGTAGAGGATTTACAAGTATTGTTAGATAATGACATTAACCGAGGGAAGGAATTATGGACGTTTGAGGTAGATTTGTTATTTGAAGAAGCATCTATCTATGACCTGCTAGACAACGAACCACAAGTGTTTCGAGCTTATCATCAAGCGTTAACAATTTTAACCCATTTGATAAAAAAGTACCGGGAGGTAAACATCAACTTGTTTGACAAATTAGCCATTGCAGTGGCTTACTTGCGCGACTTTAGACTGCCCTGGCAAAGTTATGAGAAGATCATTGATTATTACAAAGCTACCCAACAGTTTGCCCACGCCGAGGATATGCTATTTCAAATGGCCACTACCCACATTGATCAGGCAACTGCTTTGTTACAATTAGGGCATGCGTTTTATGCCGAACTGCTCAATATGGATGATCAGGTGCTTAGCACAGGTAAACTACCTCGGTCAGAGGTTGAAAGTGGCTTAAAAGCTTTTAAACAAAAAATAGGCGGATTTTAGTCCGCCTGTTTGTTTTATGTAGTAATCAGGTGTAACAGTGACTACCAGCAATGCTTTACATATATGTGTGTGTGTGTTATTGTTGATTGGTCGCTTCTTGTCTATAAATTTCACGTACCTCCTGTAATGAGCTCTCAGTCAGAGGTTTGGTTACAAATTTTATTACGTGGTCATTGTCTACAATGCGGGCAATGTCACGCTTGTTGTTTGAACTTGACAAAATCACAATGTTACATTTTTTCTTTACCTCTTCAGGGAAAAGCTCAAACTCAAACAAAAATACAAAGCCATCTACAATGGGCATGTTAATGTCAAGAAAAATAATATCGGGTAAATTAGATGGGTCATCCTGGTGTTGTTCAAGGTACTGCAGTGCGCTTTTTCCTGAATTTCTTACTTCAACTCTTTGAGCAAATTTGGTGATTTCAATAATTCGTTTGCTGATAAAGTTGTCAGTATCATTATCATCAACCAGCAATACTAAATCTATATCTTTTTCCATTGTAATGGTTATTTAAAACTGATCGTAATATATGTAATATTTGAAGGTTTCTCTAAGGCATTCGAAATATCTAGTGACTGATAATACATAAATAGAAAATTTAACTTAGAAAAACAATTTTCAAAACACATTTCCACGGTGTTATAAGTTACGCTAATTTGCCTTAATTTTTCTGAAATAACGGCATTATTTTATCAAAAACAAAAAATATACCTATAAATCCCCTCCTTGATTTTTCACTCATTTTCTTAAAAAAAATGAGCCATTATATCTACATTTCAACAGCATTTTTATAAGAAATTTATATGGTTTGACAAGAAGTAAAGGTATACGTTGATCAGACAAAAACAGTAGTAATATTTTCTATGTTTTTTATCATTTTTGTTCCCTTCTGATTGCCATTGTATAAACAAAGTGAAATAAATAATTAGCCGATTTATAAACAAACTTGTATTTTTTCAACAATATCTTGCAAATAATACCTCTATATTGAAATTAATTTTAATAAAAATCATAAAACAACTAAAATTAGAATGTATGCATTGTACAACCAATTATTCAATATTGGGATCAGGGTATGTCTAAAAATTAGTTCATGGTTTTGTTTTCAAAGGTGAAACGAAAGCAATTTTCAACCCTGAAGACAACATTTAAACATGCCCTCATGACCAAAACTGATTCACTACAAAACAATCAAAAGTACTCAAATGATACATTCCAATTACAAATTACACATTTACTTTATGGTTATCTTGCTGGCAAACAACCTGTTTTTAGGCTGTACTAAAAAAGAAACCATTTTACCCAAACCTAAAGCTCCTGCCTCGACCAAATCAACCGCAATCGCTAGTACACGGTCAGGGTCAGGCAGCGACATCATGTTGCAAGGTTTCCATTGGAACTCCTGGCAGTATGGCACTTGGAACATTGTCAAAAACAAGGCAAATGAGATCAAAAACGCAGGCTTTTCTATGGTTTGGCTTCCGCCTGTATCCAGGTCTACTGGAGGCACTGGTTACCTGCCGAACGAGTGGTATCAGATAAACTCTGACCACGGTACAAGTAATGAACTAAGGGCAGCCATCAATGCCTTGAACAGCCACAACATCAAACCAATTGCCGATATTGTAGTAAACCACCGAGTGGGCACTACCAACTGGGCAGATTTTACTAACCCTTCTTTTGGCAACAATGCCAACGCTGTAACCAAAGATGATGAGTGGGGACAAGGTACAGGAAACTACGACACAGGCGATAGTTATAACGCTGGGCGAGACCTTGACCATACCAATAGTTCGGTAAGAGATGAGATTAGAAAATGGCTCAACTGGCTTAAAAATGATGTGGGCTTTGCAGGGTGGCGTTACGATTATGTAAAAGGCTACAGTGCGTCTTATACCGGGTTATATAATGACCAAACCACTCCTTATTTTTCAGTAGGAGAACTTTGGCCTGACATTACCGGCGATTATTATGCATCGGGCAATGGGGTAAACTATCACCGCCAGAAAATCATGGATTGGATCAATGGTACTGGTAATAAATCTACAGCTTTTGACTTTACAACTAAATGGCAATTGATGCTTGCCGTAGAGCGTAGCGAATACTGGCGTTTGAGAGATACTCAGGGCAAACCTATAGGCGCCATTGGTTGGTGGCCACAAATGTCGGTTACTTTTGTAGATAATCACGATACGGGACCATCACCCAATGGTGGACAAAGCTACTGGCCTTTTCCAGCTGATAAAATAGAAGAAGGTTATGCATATATTTTGACTCACCCTGGTATTCCCTGTGTGTACTGGCCTCATTACTTTGATTGGGGTGCTCAACTGAAAAACAAGATCAAATCGTTGATTTCAATCCGAAAGTCTCAAGGGATTACGGCTACTAGCTCTATAGTTATTCAGGCAGCCGATGGAAATAAATATGCTGCTATTATTAACAACAACACCGCAGTAAAAATAGGTGGAGGCAACTGGTCGCCAGGCAACGGTTGGACACTTGCAGAAAGTGGTAACAACTGGGCAGTATGGCGACGATAAATTTATAATTTTTGTACATGCATACGACACCGGGTAAACTTATTGCCCGGTTTTTTGTTGTATATAGGCAAGCACATATTGTGTAACAATTTTGCATAGAAAGAGGCAAAAAAGTAATTTGGAAGCCTTTTTTGTGATTTTTTTTTAATTATGTATATACAATAGTCCATAGTATTTAGTCGATAGTCCATAGCTGATTCGAGTAAATGTTCACCTTGTTAAATACTGTAAACCAGTGGCGTATATTAAGATTGCTTACTCACTTTATTTTTAAAAGTGTTTCGGTTTTACGCCTAAACACCCAATTAAATAGTTTTTAAATTCATAAATAACTGATAACCAGCAACCAACTTTGACGAAAATCACTGCGGAGTATTGATATATTGACCACAAATCAAATGGAAAGATAAAAGACGTATTCTCCATTTTTTTAACATCAATACTGTATATTTAAAACATAAGTAGTAAGTTTCCATTATTCCTTTGAGCGCCCACAAAGCCTCAGCGAGTTTTTACGAACAAGATGGAACAAATTTCAAACAATTTAAAAACCAAAATTTTAAATGATGAATCAAATGAAGAAAAACTTACCAAATTTAATGTTGTCCTTATTAGTAATTTTTGCTGTAGGCTGTAAAGATCCTTTGGCAGAAATGGCGAAAATAATGGAGCAACAACAACTTACAGTAGAACCTAACCCTCTTGAACTGCACGGCGGCAACGTAGGATTTACTTTGTCGGCAAAACTGCCTGTAAAGATGATGAAAAAGGGTATTACTTATGGGTTGGAAGTTGACTATGTAGCAGGAGATATTACTAAATTTACCAAGGGTAAAGATGGTACCAAACCTGAAGGTGTAACTAAAGCCGGAGTGATTGAGCTTGAAGGCGACAAATATGCTGGTGGAACTGAAGAACCAAAAGTTAGCAAAAAAATGAATTTTGCTTACGAAGAAAAGCACGAACAAGGTTTTGTCATTATTACTGGCGTGGCAAGCAAAGGTAAAAAAAGCAAAAGATTTGGTCCTATTGCCGTAACAAGTGCTGGTAACCCTGTAGTAGGCGTAGCTACTACCAGTCGTTTGGTGAGAAACCCTGTAGATGGTATTTCTAACGCTGCTGGTAAAAGCCCATTTGCTTATGCTCAGGATGGTTGGACAAAAGAAAGTGATAAAACTACTTCTTACAACATCAACTTTGAGCAAGGAAGCGCTCGTGTAACTGCCACCACTGGTGACAATAAAAATACAATTGATCTTGCCAAGGCTACTTTCAAATCAATGGCTTCTCAGTTTGCCAAGGTGGATAATATACCTGAGTTCAAAGCAAGTGGGGTAAGTTCTCACTCTCCTGAAGGACGTGTAGCTATCAACCAAAACTTGCCAGGTCAGCGTTCAAGCGCAGTGGGCAATCAAATGAAGATGATGATGAAAGCTTTTGACTATGGCAAGAAAGTAAAGAAGTTTGACTTTCAGTTTGATAACAAAACTTTGGAAGCTACCTGGCCGGAATTCAAAACTTTGGTACAAGGAAGTTCTTTGAACGAAGATCAAAAGACGGAAGTAGTAGGTATCGTAGACGGAAGCGGTGGATTTGTAGAAAAAGAAAAGAAACTACAAGGTCTTGCTTATTACAATACAATGATGGACGAGATTTACCCAAAAATGCGTTACGCAAAAATGGACATCACTGTACCAGGTCAGGCGAAGACTAAGGCTGACATGGAGAACATTTTGGACAAAATTGTAAAAGGTGAAGAGCCAGCCGACAAATTGACTGAGACTGAGTTCTTGTATATGGCTGCCAACAACCCTAACTACACCAACCGTGTAAAATGGTTAGAAAAAGCGGTTACCAAATATGATACCTGGAAAGTAAACAACAACTTGGGTGCTGCTTACTTAGATGTAGCCTTATTGACCAAAGACAACTCTTATGTTGAAAAGGCATTGGCTTCTTTTGAAAAGGCAAAAGGCAAAAAAGAATCGGGTGAGATTTACTACAACATGGGTATGGCTTACTTGATGAAAGGTGACAATGCCAAAGCAGAAGAGTCTTTTAAGAAAGCCGTAGAAATAGGCGCGGGTGACAACCCTGCAATGACTGGATTGTTGAATGGAATCAAAGGTTACTATGCGATTCAGCAGGCTACCTCTCGCGACGATGGTAAATACAAAGAAGCGTATGAGTTGTTAGCAAGTGCCGCCAGTACTGTGCCTAACTACTTCAACAAAGGTTTGGCTTACTTGTTAGAGGCCAACGACTATGAGCAAGCAAAGGCTTCGTTTAATGCTGCGGCAAAAATGAATGACAAAGATGCCACTACTTTCTATGCATTGGCAGTAGTAGCTGCTCGTCAAGGCAACGAAGGAGAGCTTACTCAAAACTTGAAAAAAGCAGTAGAGTTGAAGAGTGATTTGAAGGCAAAAGCTTTGAAAGACGCTGAGTTCTTCAAGTACAAAACCAAGGCTTCATTTATGGATGCTATCAAGTAATGTTGATTTTGATGGGGCATTCACAAGCTGGATACTTTGATGAATTATTTACTTGAAGTATACCGTTTGTAACTTGTCTATTTAAAATATACAAAGCCTGTTCTGAGAAGAGCAGGCTTTTTTAGTACTATTGTTTGTCATTACTCTACTCTAGCAAGTGCGTATACTGAGATTTGCTTAAGTGTCCATTGATCCATTCGGCATCAAGCTCGGCTCCTAGTTTTTTGTAAAACTTAATCGCAGGTTCGTTCCAGTCGAGTACTTGCCAACTAATACGATGACAACTTTCGTCTTGTGCCTTTTGAGCAATCGCCTTAAATAAGTGAAAACCTGCTTTGTATTGTCGATACTTCTCTTTTACATACAAGTCTTCCAGGTACAGGCTCTTGCCCTTCCAGGTAGAGTAACGATAATAATACAACGCCATTCCTACTGCTTTGCCCTCCAACTCTGCAATAAAAAAACCGTACAATGGCTGACTACCAAACCCATCAGCAAGTAATTGTTTCTCAGTGGTTTTCACCTCATCCAAAGCTTTTTCGTACACTGCCAATTCTTTAATCATTTCAAGCAAAGTACCTACATCTTTGGGTTTACCTGCCCTTATTTTTATACTGTGATTGCTCATAAATTTTGTGGGTCAAAATACCATTAAAACATATCAGCAAGTTTGTTGTTTTTTCAGAGAAAGACAAGTTTTAAATGTTTGGTAATGAGTATTCTGCTTGTTGCCAATTATTCAATAAAATAATAAGAAATGCCCGAATTACCTGAAGTAGAACGATTCAAACAATATTTTGAAGGTACTGCATTGCATCAAAAAGTAATAGAAGTAGAAATTGCCGACGCTGGTGTACTCACATGTACAGCTGAAGCTCTGAAGGCAGTCACCGAAAAACATACTTTTGATAAAACCGACCGAATTGGCAAGTATTTGTTTATAGAAACGAGTGCTGGCAAGGTGTTGATGATTCATTTTGGAATGAGTGGTTCTCTTAAGTATTACCGCGACGATCCTCCTCGTTTTGGGCGGGTGGTTTTTCACCTTGCCAATGGGTTTCACCTTGCTTTTGACTGTCCTCGTAAGTTTGGGCGTATAGATGTAGCAGATAGTGTAAAAGCTTATCAAGCCAAAAAGAAATTGTCAACCGATGCTTATCAAATGAGCTGGGAAGAGTTTGAGCAAAACACTGCTGGGCGCAAAGGATTGATTAAACCGTTGCTACTCAACCAGCAAGTAGCCGCAGGAGTGGGTAATTGGATCGCCGACGAAATATTGTTTCAGGCGAGGGTACACCCCGAAACCCGTACCAATAAGTTGAGTAAAGACGAGCTACGCCTTGTGTATGACAAAATGCGTGATATTTTGCACACTGCAGTCAGCTATGAAGCCAACTATAACAATTACCCTAAAGACTATTTTATTCATCGCCGGGGCTGGACTGACCAAAACACCGAAAACTGTCCCAACTGTGGCACCAAAGTGCATTATATGAAAGTAGGAGGTCGCGCCACCTATTTGTGTGAGGTGTGTCAGATACAGGGAGTATAGCTACTTTACTTCTGCAATGGACACAAATAGTTTTTATTGATATTTCCAAGCAGGTCACTTTTTTAATAAAACACGGCATATAATTCATATTCAACAGTTTACAAATGGAGCTTCTAATGTATTGTTGGAGCAAGTGGGAGAAACAATCAAAAAATTTATGGAGGAGCACAAGATTCTATTTACTGTTTAGGCTTATTCGGATGCTTATGATAAAACCAAGGCAAAAAATGATGAGGCGCACTAAGGAATGGTACCAAAATAAATTTACATTCTTAACCTCATCTTTTGAGGCTATACTTTGTTAAAAAATAGCCGAATAGCGATGCTATTAGCCGATTTTTTGCCTCGTCTAGCAACAAAATATTTTATTAAACTATAGAAATTTATTTTTACACCATTCCTAAGAATAGTTGTATATTTATAAAAAAATAAAATTTAAACATTTTGATTAAAAAATAATACTGTTTCACAATAGCTTGACTAACTTTGAGTAATCAAAAGCTATTGTATGAGCAATAAATACGACAAAATATTTAAAGAAAACATAGGCGAATATTTTTTATCTTTGAGCAAAATCCACTTGGGTATAGAAGTAGCAAGTAGCGAAGAACTCAAAGATAAATTGCAAACAACCCTAGAACGAGAAGCTGATTTTTTGAGAAAAATTACCACCCCCCAAGGCGAGCAAATGATTGTTCAGCTAGAGTTCCAGACCACCGACGAACAAGGAATGGTAAAGCGAATGCAGCTATATTTTGCTATCTTGCAACAAAAGTATCAGTTGCCTGTGCGTCAATTTGTGATTTATGTAGGGAGTAAGCCACCCAAAATGCGTACTCACCTAAAACCAGACGAGATTTTTACAGGATTTGAATTACTTGACTTAAGCCAGATCAAATATAAACAATGGCTTGACTCTAATATACCAGAAGAAATACTACTTGCGATACTAAGTAATTTTCAGCAAACAGATGCTTTGCAAGTTTTGAAACAAATAATTTCAAAACTTATTAAACTAATTGATAGCCCTGAGACGTTACAAAAATATATCAGGCAACTCGCTATACTTGCCCGATTGAGAAATTTAACTGTTGAAACTGAACAAACATTAGAATATATGGGACTCACTTATGACATTGAAAAAGATGCTTTTTATCAAAAAGGCATAAAAGAAGGTAGACAAGAAGGTTTAAAAAAAGGCATAAAAGAAGGTAGACAAGAAGGTTTAAAAAAAGGCAAGCAAGAGGAAAAGGTAGCACTAATTATTGGATTGTTGAAGTCAGGTAAAATGACCTTACAAGAAATAGCCTACCTCACAAAAATTACCGTAGCAGAAGTACAAAAAATCGCGGATCAAATCAAATAAGTTTTTCTTATGGCATTGACCTATGACATTGAAAAAGATGCTTTTTATCAAAAAGGCGTAAAAAAAGGAAGAGAGGAAGGTGTAAAAGAGGGAAGAGAAGAAGGGATAAAAAAAGGAAGAGAGGAAGGTGTAAAAGAAGGAAGAGAAGAAGGGATAAAAAAAGGAAGAGAAGAAGGGATAAAAAAAGGAAGAGAGGAAGGTGTAAAAGAAGGAAGAGAAGAGGGTAAAAAAGAAGAGAAAACAGCCTTGATACTTGGGTTGTTGAAGTCAGGCAAAATAACTTTGCAAGAAATAGCCTACCTCACAAAAATTACCATAGCAGAAGTACAAAAAATCGCGGATCAAATCGAAGAAAACACTCAAAAAAAACACCCATAAACTATCAAAATTGATAGTTTATGGGTGTCATATATAATAATTTGCTTGGCACATCATCTACGCGTGAGCCAACCCTCCATCCATATGGCGACCCAACGTATTATTGTACACATCTTTGGCCTCTTCGGTAGTCATCAACACGTGCGTATCTACCTTAAAATCACTTACTGTAACCACGCCTACTTCAAAGAAAGGCACTGATTGCTCTTTCATAAAATCTTCAAAACGATCTTGGTCTTCAGCTTTGATAGTAACTACTACCCGGCTTTGCGACTCTCCAAACAAGAATGCGTCTTTACGCACATCAATTTCGTCAAAAGTAGTCAATATAGAAAAACCCAAATCGCGTGGCATTGCCGACTCTGCCAAGGTTATAAATAAGCCTCCATCTGAGATGTCGTGTGCCGACTGTATTTGCTTGTCGCGAATCAAAGCTTTCACGGTTTGCTGCAAGTCATACTCTGCCTCAAGGTCAAAGTGAGGAGCCGAAGATTCTTTGAAATTGTGATAAGAAGTCAAATACTCAGACCCGGCAATGTCATTTTTAGGTTCGCCAATTACATAAATAATGTCACCCACATTTTTAAAATCAAGCGTCATGCGGTGTTCAAGGTTGTCCATCAAACCCAACATACCAATGGTAGGAGTAGGCAATACGGCATTGGTTACATTGCCACCCTCTTTGCTTACTGTAGATGCCTGGTTGTAGAAACTCACATTACCACCTGTTACTGGAGTCTCCAGCTTTTCGCAAGCCTCAATAATGCCCTTTACGCTTTGCACAAACTGCCAGTATACCTCTTGGTTGTAAGGGTTGCCAAAATTTAGATTATTAGTAATTGCCACTGGGTCGCCACCTGCACATACTACGTTTCTTGCCGACTCACATACAGCAATCATTGCCCCTATTTTGGGGTCAGCCTGTACATAACGTCCATTACAATCTACAGTAATCACAATCGCCTGATCAGCTCCTTTTACGTGTACTACAGCAGCATCAGCAGGCGAGTTGGTAGAGGCATTGGCAGTGCCTACCATAGAATCGTACTGCTCATAAATCCATTGGCGAGACACAATGTTGGGGTGTTTCATCAAAAACTGCGCAACCTCCGCGTAATCGGTAGGCTCAGGAACATCTTCGGTCTTGAACTGCTTGTATTGCTGAAAATAATCAGGTTCAGTATAACTGTGCTCGTAGATAGGAGCATCGCCCCCCAATACCAAGGCATTGGCAGGTATATCAGCTACTAGTTCACCTTTTTGGAAGAAACGTACATTGCTAGACTCAGTCACGGTGCCAATTTCAGCACAATTCAAGTCCCACTTATCAAAAATATCAAGAATTTCCTGCTCTTTGCCTTTTTCAACCACTACCAGCATTCGCTCTTGCGACTCTGACAACAAAATTTCAAAAGGCAACATATTTTCCTGACGCAAAGGCACCTTGTCAAGGTCAATGTCCATCCCATGCTCACCTTTGGCGCTCATTTCAGACGATGAACAGATGATACCAGCCGCGCCCATATCTTGAATACCTACAACATTTTTGGTAGCAATTACCTCAAGAGTAGCTTCCAACAATAGTTTTTCCTGAAAAGGGTCGCCTACTTGTACCGAGGGCAAGTCTTTGGCGGAGTCTTCGGTAATGTCTTTAGAGGCAAACGCTGCTCCGTGAATACCATCTTTACCTGTAGCCGAACCCACAATAAATACTGGATTGCCCACCCCCAAAGCAATGGCACTGGCAACTTTATCGGTTTCTACAATACCCGCCGAGAATGCATTGACCAATGGGTTGGTATTATAAGAAGAGTCAAAGTATACTTCGCCCCCCACAGTAGGTACCCCAAAAGCATTGCCATAGTCGCCAATACCTTTGACTACCCCACGCAACAAGTGCTTGGTTTTTTCGAGATTAATATCGCCAAAACGCAAAGTATTGAGTAGGGCGATAGGGCGTGCGCCCATGGTAAAAATATCGCGGTTGATCCCTCCTACTCCAGTAGCTGCCCCTTGGTAAGGCTCAATGGCTGAAGGGTGGTTGTGCGACTCAATTTTAAAAGCACACGCCAGTCCGTTGCCAATGTCTACCAATCCAGCGTTTTCTTCGCCCGCTTCAGCAAGCATACGAGGTGAGCTTTTAGGAAGCTTCTTAAGCCACAAAATAGAGCTTTTGTAGCAGCAGTGCTCCGACCACATCACCGAAAAAGCACTGAGTTCGGTAAAATTAGGAGTTCGCCCCAATAGCCCCTTTATTTTCTCAAATTCTTCAATCAACAAGCCAAGTTGCATGGCAGTTTCTACGGTAGTGAGTTGCTCTTCCAAAGTAACAGTTTTATAGTTTAATATCTTTACAATCAGTTGATAAGCGGTAAAAATATACTAGGATTAAAGTGATTTTAGGATTTACCGAATTGATTAATGTTGGTATTCAGACAATTAGTCAAAATCCATCCTCAAAACCATTTTTGTTTAAGTATAAAAGAAGGTGAGCCGTTTATCAAATTATCAATAACGCAGCAAAAATACGGTAATTGGCTTAATATTATAAAGTCAGTCGGTTTTTTTTTGGCAGCAAGCTTTTAACTCTAGGCAATAGACAGGTAGAGGCTTTGCTTTTTACAGAGCAGGGAATGCGGCTTCGCTCCAATTAGATATGATCATCGTATAGAGGTTATCTCATACATTAGTCTTCAAAAAAGAAAGAGGCTGGTTCTTTTCAGCCTCCTTTCATCGTTTACACGTGTTCAATCCTACTGTATAGCAATATAATTTTCTTTAGCTCCCCACAAAGTCTCTCTATTTCTTCTTCTGTATTATAATAATGCACCGATGCCCGTACCAAAGGGGGCAACTCACGGGCTTGCATATCCAACAAAGTACCACTTTCAAGAATGAGTGAAGCATTGATTTGTACCTCTCTTAGTTTTTCAACGACAAACTCTGCCGGAATGCCCTCAATGCCCCACGAAACAATGCCGCCTTTTACCTGTCCCAAGTCATACACTTGTACATTGGGCAGCTCAACTAAACGCTGACGCAGCAAATTGCCTAAATATTGAATCCGTTCCCAAATGTTCTCTATACCCAAATCAAGGGCATATTGTACTGCTGCTGAGAGTCCCATTCGATTTGCCCGATTATATTCATAGTTTTCAAAACGTACCCCATCGTTACGCATCTCATAGTCACCTTTTGCCGTCCACTCTGCCGAAGTCAAGTCCAATACTTTGGGTTCAAGTTTTTGCAAAATACGGTCGCTTACATACAAAAAACCTGTGCCACGAGGAGCACGTAAATATTTTCGCCCAGTAGCCGAAAGCATATCACAACCAATTTGCTGCACATCTACCGGCAACTGCCCTACCGACTGACAAGCATCCAGCAAATACAAAACACCATACTTTTTGGCAAGTTTGCCCACTGCTTCGGCGGGGTTTACCAGCCCTCCATTGGTAGGCACATGGGTAATACTGATAAGCTTTATTTTACCTTCGTTTGCTTGGTCTTCAGCAAGCAATTGCTCTAGTGCCTCCAGCGATAGTTGCCCGTGTTCATCATTAGGCACCACTTCTATTTTTATCCCACGCGTTTTTTGTGCCTGCAAATAATTGATATAGTTAGACGCATACTCTGCCATAGCCGTTACTATCCGATCGCCTGGCTGCAAATCGAGCGCAAAAAAAGCTTTCCCCCAGGCCACTGTAGCACTTTCTACAAGGGCTATTTCGTTGGGTTGGGCATTTATCAGGCGGGCAACCCTTGTATAAGTGGTCTGTAGCTCATTGGCAAACTTAGCCGCTGTTTCGTAGCCACCATAGTTTGCTTCCTGGCTCATATAATCGCGCTGAACATCGATTACAGTTTGAGGTATGAGTGCTGCTCCTGCATTATTTAGATGAGTTACGTGAAGGCATCCTGGAGTATCAGCACGTAGTTTTTGTATATCCATATATTCTGTCAATTGTTTGGTTAGTAATTTTTTTCAATGTTTAATATCATTCCCTAAAACACTTCTATTTGCCACTGATCCAACTCCTTGTCCAGTCCGCGCCCGTCGCCCGAAACCTTGTCCATCAAGTTCCAAAAATCCTGGCTATGGTTCTTTACTTTAGTGTGGCATAGCTCGTGCAAAATAACATAGTCGCGCAGGTGGGGTGGCAAACGCATCAAGTGCAAATTCAAATTAATTTTATTGTCATAACTGCAACTTCCCCAACGGGTTTTCGCATTTTTGACATGCACCGTTCTAAATTTAAACTGGTGCAAAGTAGCCAACTCACGTACCCTGCCTGGCAAAAACACTTTCGCTTCGCGGCGGTAAGTTTCTACAATACAATGGCGAATAAAATCCTGGGTTTCGGTAGCTGTAAAATCAATGTCAGGTGGGTATATAATGGTCAGCTTGGTTTGGTCGGCTTTGGCGCGCAACTCCGACGAGGCATCTATTACAAATACCAGCTCGTGCGCAAAAGTACTGAATTGAGTATCAGGGGTAAACACCGTGAGCTTGCCCTTCAGCTTTTGCATATTGGGCAGGTGCTTCATCAACCAGCTTTTTTTCTCAAGCACTAGTTTTTCGGCGCTGGCAAACGTCACCTTTTGAGGCACCGTTACCCTTACACCCTTCAAAGGAGCTATTTTTATATTTACTCGTTTGGCACGTTTACTCTTTACCAGCAACACTTCACCAATATCTTTGATATGTATTGTTTTTTCTGTCATTTTGGGTACTGGGTTCTAGGAATTAGGTGCTGGGAGTCTGAGCCTAACATCAGAAGACGCAAGAAACATTGCCTAGTACCCAGTACCAAGCACCTAATACCCATTAAAATCAAATATTCATCACCTGCCAAGCCAATTGTTGCGATAGTTGCTCAAACTCTTTCAAGGCTGCCATTGCCTCAGGAGTTTCCATTTGCTTGTTCTCCATCCATTTTTTGAGTTTGGCCTTCAGTGCCGATGCCCGCTGCAACGATTTTTCACTGGTTTGGTAACTTTCGGCAGTTAGCCCAAACAATTGCTGCAAAACCTTGTCCCAACGCAATGCCTTTGGATGAGGCATATAATTATCTACATGGTGGGCTCCCTCATAATAGAGTTTCCGCTCAACAAAACCCGCTTCGTTAAACTGCAACTCTACTACCTCCCAAGGGTCAAAGCTTGCCGCAATCAGGGGCGAATGCGTGGCAAATAAAAACTGGGCTTGAGGTGCCAAACGGGTATAATAATCAATGGCCATGCTTTGCATATTGGGGTACAACGACCGCTCTGGTTCATCCATTAATACTACCGTATTACGCATATTGAGCTTAAACAAAGGCGTGGCTGTCAGTATAATTTGCTTGGTACCCGTACTCCATTTACTATAAGGAACATTGTCGCCTGCCAGGGTATTGACCTGAATAAACTTGACTTCTTCACTAAATTTATACTCTGCCTTGGTATTTACTTCTAGCTGAAACTGGTTCAAAATAGGATTCAACAAATTGCCCAAAGCTTCCAGCGGGTTGGGGTTGTCGTTTTTCCACTGCCTAAACTGATCGCGCAGATTTTCTATAGGCATGTCGTCGTTTTCGAGCAAAGCTTCTGAAATTTGCCGACTATAGTAATTGCGGGCATCTTCGTATTCCTGCAAATCTAACAAGATAGATTTCCACAGCTCCAGCGGATTATCGCTGGCAAAGTTATACACCGTTTTGGTGGCAAGTTTTTCCCTTTCAGCAATAATTTTCTCTTTCATATTGTCGCTCGTGCGAATGTTTCGCAAAGGGTTTTCTACCACTTGGTTTTGCAAAATATTGTTGATACTGTCAATGGTTTCTGCCGGAAAATTCACCAATTTGTTATGGTATTTATCATAATAGCCTTGCTCTACCAAACCCGCAAAAAAAGTGGGTAAATCGATCTCAAAATCGTCTTGTGGGTCATAAATCAGCACCTCTTTGTTGGCAATAAACACCTCTACCGAACGCATTTGGTCAAAACTTGCCTTGATCGAAAAGTTAAAACTATTAGGAGGCTTGGCGGTATACAACTCGGCTTGAGTACCATAAAAAAAGTGTAGCAATACCTGGTAGAGTTGGTTCAAGACGGTGGTCTTACCCGTGCCACTTTGTCCAATCAAACATACCTTATCGAGCGGTTGTCCCGCCTTGGCGTGCCCTTGAGGGTAGGTGAGGTCAAGCCTAAAATCTTTGAATTGTTGAAAGTTAGGAATATTGATGTGGCTAATCTTCATGAAAACAAATATAAGATTTTCTGGCAATAGTCCACAGCAACAACAGGGTTTAGCTATTGGCTTTTAGCCTTTAGCTAAACTCTGCTTTACATCTTACTACAAATAGAAACTCAATAAAATAACCGCCTGATCAACAACAACTTCCTATAAAAACACTCAAAATATAAAAAAAACTATCCATTTGAAGCCATCGAATTTGGTATATATAACCAGGAGGTTGATCAACCAACCTGTTTTCTCATAAATGATAATTTTTCGGATAAAAAAATCAACAATGCAAAAAGTGAAAATTTATTTCGCAGTATTCATTGCCTGCCTGTTTACTATAGTAGCTTGCAAAAAGAAGGACGACATAACCCCTACTACTGACCTTGTGACAGAGCCAGAGGTAAAAACACCAGGCAAGTTTGGGCTTACCCAAATGCACGCCAATAAAAGGGTGCGTAAACAAGTGATCGATGGGGTAACTTATGTACCTTATCAAACTCCTCAAAATCAGCGTACTAGCGAGGTAGCCAACTTTGATTTGGGCAACCTCAAGGCAAGCAAATCGTTTTATTTCATCTTAAGCAATACTGGTGACCAAGCCATCACCGATGTAACTATAGAGTCTAACAATCCTCAGTTTGAGATTTTCCCCAAAACCATTGACAAACTGGCCGGTGCCTCCGAAAACGGCATTGTTCCTCTGCTAGAGCTAGGGGTCATCCACGGCAACCGGTTGAATGGGGTTGGTTTTCAAAGCTTATTGCCTATGGGCGACAATACTGTAGAAGTAACCATCAAAGGAAAAACCCAAGGTGAAAATGGGGAGGAAGCTGTAGAGTTAAAGGCTCAAGTGAAACTTTTTGCTCAATTGATGGATGTGGAGTTTTATGTGGATGGGCAAAAGATTGATTATAATATATTAGACTATTTAATAGGTAAAAGTGGGGTTTTCTATCCTATTAAACCTGGCAATACTTTTAAAGTAAAAAATATAGGTAATGTTGATTTTATGATGGAGTACGAAACCGTACAAGAGCCCCTTTTAAATACCCAAAGCAAATTAGCTGTTGGAGAAGAAAAAGAATTTGCTTTTATATTCTCTCAACAAAATGGTAACCAAATCACTCTAAAGGTGAAACTAGATGCCGCAGGAGCCACTACTAATCCCTTCCATATAAGTGTACAACCTGATGGAAAAGCTTATTTTTATGTGGTCATGAATAAATAACACAAAACCTTACACCTCCCCTACCCCATAAAACAAAACCAAGACACCTAGCACGCTAACAAAATGTATAGCGTGCTATTTTTTTGGGCAATGAGTGGTTCACTTTCGGATAAAAAAATCAGTCTACTGTCAAGAACCAATTTAAGTAAGTACTCGGCTGGTGTAATATTAAACACCCAGAAGTGATGCCCAATTTGTGCCCCCTCCTATTTTTTAAGCATTCACATTTTTAACCACCAATACCCAAATGAATGGAGCATAAACACTTAAACCACCGATAACCCAAACTTTTACATCATATCATTGTAATTCAAAAAAATAACAGAATTTGTCCAAGCCTCTGGCAATATTTGGTATATATAACCAAGAGGTCTATCAGCCGACCTATTTTCTCATAAATGATAATTTTTCGGATAAAAAAATCAACAATGCAAAAAGTGAAAATTTATTTCGCGGTATTCATTGCCTGCCTGTTTACTATAGTAGCTTGCAAAAAGAAAGATGAAGTAACACCTACCACACCAGGCAAGTTTGGACTTACCCAAATGCACACCAATCAAAGAGTACACAAACAAGTAGTTGATGGGGTAACTTATGTTCCTTATCAAAGTGCTAAAAATCAACGTACTAGCGAGGTGACCAACTTTGATTTGGGTAACCTCAAGGCAAGCAAATCGTTTTATTTTATCTTAAGCAATACTGGTGACCGAGCCATCACTGATGTAACAATAGAGTCTAATAATCCTCAGTTTGAGATTTTCCCCAAAACCATTGACAAACTGGCCGGTGCCTCCGAAAACGGCATTGTTCCTCTGCTAGAGCTAGGGGTCATTCATGGCAACCGCTTAAACGGAGTGGGTTTTCAAAGCTTATTGCCTATGGGCGACAATACGGTAGAGGTCACCATCAAAGGAAAAACCCAAGGCGAAAATGGTGAAGAAGCTGTAGAGTTAAAGGCTCAGGTGAAACTTTTTGCTCAAGTGATGGATGTGGAGTTTTATAAAAATGGTGAAAAAATAGATTTAAGTACCTTTACTCGGGTATCAGGTCCTTTTGCTCATGAAAGTGGACTAAGCAGCTTAAGACTTTATGTAGCAAATAAAACAGATGCCATCAGCGTAAAAAATGTAGGTAATGTCAATATCCAACTCAAGTATGAAGACTCTCCAAACACAACAGTAATAAATAAACCATTGGCAACCGAGCAGGAATTAACTTTAGATAATTTTTCCGACTTGTTGATTTTCGCCTTGGATGGAGGAGGAGCCATGACTCCATATTCTACTTTGCAGCTTGGAAATGACGGAAAAGCTTATATGGCATTTCAGCTCAACAAATAAAATAATTGTTGAGTGTTTCCATAGTATAACCAAGTAATACAAAACCTTACATCTCCCCTACCCCATAAAACAAAACCAAGACACCTAGCACGCTAACAAAATATATAGCGTGCTATTTTTTTTGGCAAACTCAGGTTACCTCTCAGCAAGAAGCAGTATATACCCCCACAATTGACTTCTTGCTTTTGTGCAAAAAAGAAAAGTTTTTAAATTTTAAAACCTTTTCAAATCAATTGCGTAACAACAAACAAAACGATTGTTAGTATTTAACACACTTATTCACAAAATACTAACAATCAATGATTTACAAATTATTTTAAAAATATTTGTAGATAATTTTGGAAATATAAAACGCTTTACACTACCTTTGTAGCACAAACCAAAAAAGTATAACAACTTTCAAAAATGAAATATTTAAACACACATATCGTCGAATTTAGAGCATCTCTTGGGATGGGCAGTCAGGATTGGGATTGCGCTCGTTCGGGTGTGTTTAAGTCAAAGTACAGGTACTGAAATAGGACTCTACTAAGATATAAACTGAACCCGAACTCAAAAAAGTTCGGGTTTTTTTGTGCCTATACCCCAAGGCTTGACGGGTTTGGCGCCAATCTTACACCGATAAACAAGCACTTACACTTGCTAAAATCTAAGATTGGATAAAAAAAGTTCAAGTCATCACCCAAAACGAAACCGCAACAAAACGATGAAGTTTAACACAAAATCAAAAGGCTCAAACCAAATCACCAATTATGAAGGAGCACCAGCCTACAAAATTTCGGCTGCGCTCGAACTCTACACTGCCGTGGTGACCACTTCGTTGAGTAAGACATTTTACGAGGGGGATGGTTTGAAGAGAATAGCGCGTTTACGTGAGTTGATCAAGAAAAATGATCCGTTGTTTGTCGCTCAACTTGCTGTGTACGCCAGAGAAAAAATGTACTTGCGGTCGGTACCGCTAGTGCTTGCCGTAGAGCTTGCCAAGGTACATAATGGTGATGACTTGGTGAGCCGATTGGTAAGCAGAGTAGTACAACGCGCCGATGAAATTGCCGAGTTGCTGGCTTATTACCAAATGGCCAATCAACGCCAAGGCACTAAAAAATTGAACCGATTGTCTAAACAATTGCAACGAGGTTTGGCACTGGCTTTCAACAAGTTTGACGAATACCAATTCGCCAAATACAACCGACCAAACGAGGTAAAACTACGAGATGCTTTGTTTTTGGTGCACCCAAAAGCCAAAGATGAAACGCAGCAAAACTTGTTTGACAAGATTGTAAACGATGGGTTGGAAGTGCCTTACACCTGGGAAACGCAACTGTCGGAACTGGGGCAACAAAAGTTTGCCAACGACAGCGAAAAAGCTGCGGCTTTTCGTGCCAAGTGGCAAGAACTGATTGATAGCCAACGATTGGGTTATATGGCATTGATGCGCAACCTACGCAATATGCTAGAGGCAGGCATCAGTACTGAGCACCTTCACAAGGTAACCGTCCGATTGAGCGATCCAGCGCAAGTGGCTCGTGCTAAACAATTGCCGTTCAGGTTTTTGTCGGCATACCGCGAACTCAAAAGCGTGAAATCGCCTAGAGTGAGCCAAGTGCTAGAAGCACTGGAAGCGGCTATTTTGGCAAGTACTCAAAACCTCAAAGGGTTTGACGAAAACACTGATGTGTTGATTGCCTGCGATACTTCGGGTTCGATGTGTGGACCAATTTCGCCACGAAGCTCGGTGCAAATGTATGACATAGGGCTGGTGCTGGGAATGTTGCTACAGTCAAACTGTCAATCGGTGATGTCGGGTATTTTTGGCGATCGTTGGAAAATCATCAACCTACCACGTAAGCAAGTATTGGCCAATGCCGATGCCCTGCGCAACCGAATGGGTGAGGTAGGTTACTCTACGAATGGCTACTTGGTAATCAAGGATTTGATCAAGCGTAAGCAAAAAGTAGACAAGGTAATGATTTTTACCGACTGTCAATTGTGGAACAGTAACTACTCGGGCGAGTCTATTGCCAAGTACTGGACACAGTACAAAAAAATAGCGCCAAATGCCAAATTGTATTTGTTTGATTTGGCAGGTTACGGACAATCTCCGCTAGAGGTCAAAAAAGATGATGTAGCGTTGATTGCGGGTTGGTCAGACAAGGTTTTTGAAGTATTAGAAGCCCTGGAAAACGGTCAATCGGCCATCACTGAGATTAAAGCTACTGTGATATAAAATCCCCCTCTCTCCCCTCATTTTTGAGAAAGAGTGGGGGGATTTTCAAAACTTAAATTCAAATAGAGTTTATCCCCTTCAAACGCAAACGAGGGTTTGTTGGAATGGCTTAATATTGAATTATTTGAAATTACTGAAAATCTCATAATTACTAAAAACGTGTCTAATGTGACACAAACGTTCTTTGATAAGTTGTTGATTGCTAAACATTTATTGTTTGATTTAGAAAATCAAGCATACTAAAGCAGTATTACAAAATACTAAAACCAAAAGCAAAAAGAGTGTCGTAGGCGAGTCATCCTTCGGTAGATTTGTCATCTATTCTCCCTTCACGGGGAGTATGTGGGACTTGTCGTTTGTTGCCTCTTTTTCTCA
The DNA here is from genome assembly GCF_947493425.1 of uncultured Microscilla sp. GTDB lineage: Bacteria > Bacteroidota > Bacteroidia > Cytophagales > Microscillaceae > Microscilla. The sequence goes on from NZ_CANLRP010000039.1 coordinate 47,470, forward strand.
ATATCGCGAGTTAGCTTAAATGGCAGAGCGCTTGACTCATAATCAAGTAAGTGTGGGTTCGAATCCCATGCTCGCTACTCATTTGGCGAGGTGGCTTAGTAACATATTCGCAATAACTGACTGATTGAGAATAAATCCCCTTTACTAACTTTTGTTATTTTTATCAGCCGTAGCGCTGCTACGCCTTCAAAAAATGCCTCAGTTAGTCTTGGGTATATATCCAAAATTCAGAAACTTATTTTAAAAATGTTACTAGGTGGTCTAGAGCGCTTGACTCATAATCAAGAAATCGCAGGTTCGAATCCTGCCTTCGCTACTGGTTTTGTAATGTGTTTGGAGGCAGTACTATTTTTTCAAATAGCTGACTTTCAAGGCATAAGTTGGTCGTTGGGGGGCGCAAGCGCGTCCTCATGACCACTTAATTAACAAAAGTAAAAAATTGAGTGTCGTAAAAGAGTCTTACTTCGATTGCAAATCTATTGTCTAACGACGTGCAGGTTCGAGTCCTGTCATTGTCTGGTAACAGTCAGTGTGGCGGAATTGGTAGACGCGATATATAAGTGACTTTTTGCCTGTTACCTCATTTTTTAAATATGATTGATAAGGTAGTGATAAAGCAACAAATAAGTACTCAAGTACTTACTTGAAACTTATGGCTTGCCTCTATCAACTAAATAGAGTGCCGTAGAAAAGTGTTACTTCGTTCGCATTTCTGAGAAGAAATCACAGGTTCGAATCCTGTACGTGCAAGCGTTGGTCGAGTGGTTGAAGACACGAATACAATTATAGTCACTTTTCGCTCGTAGCCTTATTTTTTTAAAATATTCAAGTGTTGGCGAAAGCCCAAAGAAAAAAGTGCCGTAGAGCAGCGTTACTTCGCCCGTCACGCCGGAGACTTTTTGCCTATTTTTGAAAACTTGGTAAAAGTCACTTTAAACACATAATCAGCTAAGTTGTGGTATAAAATCTAGTTTCACGTATCTCAAACATCCGTTCATTTTTTTCTATAGCTAAAAAAACGAACCAAAAAAAGCCACCGCTGTAGTTTACTGTTGCTAAAATTTGTTTCATTCCGCCGAAACAGCTCAAACTCGCCTACGGCTCAAACAGTGATCTGTTTTTACGGCTTCATTGCTCAAATTTCTTAACGCCAGTAAACTAAGGCGGGAAGAAAGACGCTGTTTTTCAAGCTTTTTTAGAGCTGATAGAAGGAAATTAATATTTTTTAACACATTGATTATCAAATATTTACACAAAAACTCTTTTTTTACAAAGAATTTATTCACCCTAAATACATACAAATATGCTGAAAGATACACTAAAATACCAACATCCTCCTTAGCCCCGAAAGGGGATTTTAAAAAAGCTTTGAGGTTTTAGCAATAAGCTACAAGTAATTAGAAACAAGCAAAATGGTGGAGTAGCCAAGCGGCAAAGGCAGTTGGTTTACATCCAAATAATCGCAGGTTCGAGTCCTGCCTCCACTACTATATTAGTTGCCAGGTGTTAGCGATAAGCTACAAGCGAACAACTAAGTTTTATATAACTATAAAAGATTGATTATCAGATAGCAATGAGAAAAATCAAAACTATTTTTGACCGAAATTGGGAAAATAACCGAAAGGTAAACTCAAAAGTTGTGGTGGATTTTGACTTTGAAAATGCCATAGCTACCGAAAAGCTGGATGGGATGAACATCAGGCTCACTATAAGAAACCATACTGTGGTAAGGGTAGAAAAACGGCGAAACCCTAATAAGGTACAAAAACAACAAGGCATTAGCGAACCTTGGTATGTAGATGCTGACGAATTTGGTACTGCTGACAAATGGATCTTTGACGCGGTGCGTCATACAGATTTTACAACAGTGCCCGATGGCGAATGGTCGGCAGAGGCACTAGGCAAGAATATTCAGGGTAATCCGTTGAACCTGAACAATCACCAAGTGTTTATTTTTTCGCTGCCCGAATGGCGCAAGAAAATTACGCTAAAAAATGTGCCTACTACCTACGAAGAACTGAAGGCTTGGCTGCCTCAGCAAAAAAGTAAGCTGGGTAACAACACTGGCATAGAAGGAATTGTGTGGCACCATCCTAATGGAGAGATGGTAAAAATCAAGGTAAAAGACTTTGATTGATTTTGAAGAGCAACAACAACTACAATAGTCCACAGCATTTAGTCGATGGTCGACAGCCGTTTTGCGAGCATAAACACCTTACAAAACACTGATAGCCAAAGTCTTATATGCGATTTTACCAACATAAAAAGGGTTGGGCTATTGCAACTATGAATACTATAAAAAAGACCAATACACAAAAATGCAATTAAAAGTATTGGTCGAATTGTGGGGTTAGTTCAATTGGCGAGAACCTCTGTTTTGCATACAGAAAATAACGGTTCAAATCCGTTACCCTACACCATTCGCTTACCATAAGGGTAGGCGGTTTTTTGGGTGATTATTTATATAAATACAAGGATGTCGTAGGTGAGTCTTACTTCGTAGACTTCGTAAATCTATCATCAACAGTGACTTGTCGCTTGTTACTCCTTTGTTTTTATAATGAAGTCATCTCGACTTTTAATAATGAACTAAAAAAATGTTCTTTGACATATTGATAATGAAAAAAAGAAATTGAGTGTCGTAAAGAAGTGTTACTTCGGCTCATAACCCAGAGGTTGCAGGTTCGAGTCCTGCTCCCGTTACTATGATTAGTTAAATACACAAAACGGGATGGAGCAATTGGTAGCTCGCTGAAAAAAAGTCATTTCTTGCTAATTACCTCAAAAAATAAGAGTGTCGTAGACAAGCGTTACTTCGTAAGTTCGATTCTTATCGGGACCGCAAAAGTTTAATAAACCGGTCCTGTGCCCTATTTAGGTGGGCAACGCGTTTGTCGACTGTTACCTCTTTTTATAAAAACTAAAGAAAAAGAAAGTGCCGTAGAAAAAACTTACTTCGTAACTATAACGGTCCTAAGGTAGCGTAATTCGGGCGACCGAATGAGTACTCTGAACGCTAAATATCTTTATATAACTTCGTTTTCTTTTGCTCTCTGACAAATTTCAGAAAACAAAATAATTTCGAATTTATTATAAATTACTTAACCCCTCAGAGTACGTGTGAAGTTGGGTTAAAAACCAACCAGGCAAAATGCTTTTACCCTAACAAGTAAAGGCGTAAGTCTCTAGAAGATGTCGAATTGCCGGCTCAATGCCCTAAGTTACTTTCATAAAGTAAACGGGTAAAAGCGGCGGTGTTCTCTTAGCAATAAGAAGAACCCATTTGTTTTCTCGCTCGTAGCCTTTCTTTTATTAATAACTTAAGACGCTGAAGGTGAATTGGTTGCACCACTGCCGTGCCAAGGCAGAGTTTGTGGGTTCGAGTCCCATCAGACGAACACCCCTTTCCTTTATTTATACGCAAACCTTTATTTATCTTTGATTTTCAGGTATTTATGTTTTTATTTATAAGCAATAATGCGCATCTTTACGCATCATTCGAGCTACCCTTTGGGTTACCCTTCACTATTTTAGCATTTAGGTAACCTAAACAATATTTAAAACTGTAGCAACATATATCATAAATATCTGTTAATCAATATCATAAATACCTGTAAACGGGTCAGGTTACCATTTGCCTCATAAGTAAAAATGGTAACCAAATATACAATAATTATGGGACTTTCGATAAGCTTTTTATTAAGAAAAGACAAGACGAATAAGAAAGGTGAAACCCCTGTGTTTTGCCGTATATCTTATCAAGGGAAAAGAGTGGATTTTCAAACTGAGGTTAAAATACCTATGGACAGGTGGTTGCCTCCAGTGATCAAGCTGGAAAAGAACGGAGATCAGGTTTTCATCAAAGGTACCAGTGAAGTGATCAAAAGTATGAATCGTTTGCTAAATAAGATGAGAGGCAGGATTTTGAATGCTTATACTGATTTGGTAAATGAAGGAGAAGAAATACGACTTCAAAAATTAAAAGCAGTTGCCAAAGGGGAAGAAGAAAAAGGCATCACTCTTTTAGAAGTACTCAATAGATCAGCCAACCGAGGCAGCTTGAGAAGTACTACACAAAGAAAAATCAAAATCTCCATTCAGAACTTAAAGTTGTTTTTACGGGATGAGTATGACAAGGAGGATATTTACCTGACAGACCTGTTAAAAGAAGCTTATAAGGGCTTTGATATCCGGTATGTAGATTGGTGCACTACTAAAACTACGATCAGGTTTGATGGTTCTACCCGGTTGCCTAAGAAACATCAGACTGCTATTAAAGAGATGAGGCATTTCCGTCAGGCAGTCAACACCGCTGTACAGTTGGGAGAAATTAGAACTAACCCATTAATTGCGAAGTTCAAAATCCCTAAAGATGAACGTCCCAAACGGGTTGTTCTTACCCTAGATGAATTAAAGCAAATCATGGCAGTAGACTTATCAGATAAGCGAGGGATGGAGAGAATTCGTGACTGTTTTGTTTTTCAGTGTTTTACCGGGCTGGCTTTCTCTGATATTGTGGACTTGAAACCAGAACACCTGATTGAACAAAGTGGGCGAACCTGGGTTATTAAAGGACGGGTAAAATCCTCTACAATTGCCAAAATGCCTTTATTACCCCAAGCCAGGTTTGTTTTGGATAAGTACAAAAGTGATCCTGTTTGTTTAAGCAAAGGTCAGTTGATACCTGTAGTTACCAGTGGAAACTATAATACTTACCTCAAAATGATTGCGGAATA